>NZ_RBXD01000001.1:0-330000 GCF_003634825.1 Flavobacterium sp. 123 | reverse complement strand
CAGGTTGGGGTTCTTTTTTTTTATCAGTACGACCTGTTCGCAAGCTCGGTTCGTCGCCTTTCTTTAAAATCCCCTTCATCAAGCCATGAAGGGGGTTTGTTTTTTAATGCCTATTGAGATCAAATTAGAATTTAAATTGAAAAAATGGTATTCTATTTTTGTCTTTAAACTTCACTGGAGTAATGATTTTATATTATCACATTTCGAGTGATTAGGTTTTTGAAGATATTAGTTATCTGTTTAGAATTTGATTGTAGAAATAGATGTAGTTCTGTGTTATTGGCATCGCGTGATGGATAGTAGTGGAAAGCCCACAGCAAAACGAAATGTAATGGAGTTTTGTGAGGACTTGTAACGATAGCCAGACCCGAAGCTTTGCGTAGGGGCACGCCCAATTATATTTAGTTATTTTGTGTTTGGATTCTTTTAAGTTTTTTAAAATATTGATATTTTTTTTACTGGATTTACTTGAATTAAGGGTAAAAAAAATCCTCAATTACTGTTGGTAATTGAGGATTTGAATGGTATTAAGATTGGATTTATTCGTTCACAATAACCCATTCTCCTGAAGATAATAGACTTTCAGCCTTTTTATACTTCATGCTTTCTGTTTTTCCAGTAGCTATTTGTTTAACAGTAACAGTGTCATTACGATTGATTTTAGGCATATCCCTAACAATTGTTTCAGTAACTTGTCTTTGTTGTGTTTCGCCAGCTTCATGATTTATATTTTCACTATTAGGAATTTCGTCTTTAGTTAATTTATAGTCTTCTTTTTGACGAACTTCTTTAGCTTCTTTAATTTGTTGGTTTTGTTGTGCTGGTAAATCACCTTTGAATAAGAATGAAATAACTTCTCTATTTACATTATCGAGCATTCCTCTAAATAAATTAAAAGCTTCTAGTTTGTAAATAAGTAATGGATCCTTTTGTTCGTGAACAGCCAATTGAACCGATTGTTTCAATTCGTCCATTTTACGTAAGTGTTTTTTCCATGCTTCATCTACAATAGATAGTGTGATATTTTTCTCAAAATCAGCAACTAATTGCGCTCCTTCTGTATCATATGCTTTCTTCAAATCAGTGACAACATTGAAAGTTTTGATTCCATCTGTAAAAGGAACAACAATACGTTCGAAATGATTGTTTTTCTCTTCGTAAACTCCTTTTATGATAGGGAAAGCTTCTCTAGCACTTCTTTCTGTTTTTTGAGTATAGAATTCAAGTGTAGCTTTGTAAATTTTGCCTGTTAATTCTATCTCTGATAATTTGATAAAGTCACTTTCTGATACTGGTGAAGTAATAGAGAAATAACGAATTAATTCAAATTCGAAATTTTTGAAATTATTCGAAATTTTGTTTTCGTTAACGATTAGCTCGCAAGTATCATAAAGCATATTTGCTATATCTAATTTCAAACGTTCTCCAAATAATGCATGTCGACGACGTTTGTAAACGACTTCACGTTGTGCATTCATAACATCATCATATTCTAATAAACGTTTACGAACACCAAAGTTGTTTTCTTCAACTTTTTTCTGCGCACGCTCAATAGATTTAGTCATCATTGAATGTTGGATAACTTCTCCTTCTTGTAATCCCATTCTGTCCATTACTTTGGCTACTCTTTCTGAACCAAATAAACGCATCAAGTTATCTTCAAGAGATACGTAAAATTGTGAACTTCCAGGATCTCCTTGACGACCTGCTCTACCACGTAATTGACGGTCAACACGTCTAGAATCATGACGTTCAGTACCAACAATAGCTAAACCTCCAGCAGCTTTAACTTCAGCAGATAATTTGATATCTGTACCACGTCCAGCCATATTTGTTGCAATTGTAACTACTCCTGGTTTTCCAGCTTCTTCTACAATTTGAGCCTCTTGTTTGTGCATTTTTGCATTTAATACATTGTGTGTAACACCACGCATTTTTAACATTCGACTTAATAATTCTGAAATTTCAACAGAAGTTGTCCCAATAAGTACTGGTCTTCCTGCTTTTGATAGTTCTGTTACATCTTCAATTACAGCATTGAATTTTTCACGAGTAGTTTTATAAATAAAATCCTCTTTATCAATTCTTGCCATACCTCTGTTAGTAGGAATCTCTACTACATCTAATTTATAGATTTGCCACAATTCTCCCGCTTCAGTCACTGCTGTTCCAGTCATGCCACCTAATTTGCTGTACATTCTGAAATAGTTTTGTAATGTTACTGTAGCAAATGTTTGTGTTGCAGCTTCAATTTTTACGTTTTCTTTGGCTTCAATAGCTTGGTGTAAACCATCAGAATAACGGCGACCATCCATTATACGACCCGTTTGCTCATCAACAATCATGATTTTATTATCCATGATAACATATTCTACATCTTTTTCAAAAAGAGTATATGCTTTTAGAAGTTGTGTCAAAGTATGAATGCGCTCACTTTTTACACCGAAGTCTTGGAATAATCTTTCTTTTTCTTCCGCTTCAGCGTCTGAGTCTAATTTTTTCTTTTCGATAGCTGCAATTTCAGTTCCAATATCTGGAAGCACGAAAAAGTTATTATCCTCTGAATCTGACGACAAGAATTTAATTCCATTATCAGTCAATTCAACTTGATTGTTTTTTTCTTCAATAACAAAATACAATGCTTCGTCAATCTTATGCATTTCACGATTGTTATCTTGCATGTACTGATTTTCTGTTTTTTGAAGCAATTGTTTGATTCCTTCTTCACTTAAAAATTTGATTAAAGCTTTGTTTTTAGGTAAAGCTCTGTAGGCTCTTAGTAAACTAAATCCGCCATCTTTTGTATTCCCTTCTTTAATTAATTTTTTTGCATCTGCTAAAAAACCATTAGCTAATTGTCTTTGTAAGCTAACTAAATTTTCGATTTTTGGTTTGAGTTCATTGAATTCATGACGATCTCCTTGAGGAACAGGACCAGATATAATAAGTGGTGTTCTAGCATCATCAATTAAAACAGAATCTACCTCATCAACAATAGCATAGTTATGTTTTCTTTGAACTAAATCTTCTGGCGAATGCGCCATATTATCTCTTAAGTAGTCAAAACCAAATTCGTTATTAGTTCCGTAAGTGATATCAGCATCATAAGCTTTTTTCCTTCCTTCAGAGCTTGGTTGGTAATTGTCAATACATTCAACTGTTAACCCATGAAATTCAAACAAAGGAGCTTTCCAAGTGCTATCACGTTTTGCTAAGTAGTCATTTACAGTTACTAAATGCACGCCATTTCCAGTTAAAGCATTTAAGTATAATGGTAATGTTGCCACTAATGTTTTTCCTTCACCTGTTTGCATTTCGGCTACTTTTCCTTCATGCAAAACCATTCCACCAATTAATTGCACATCATAGTGGATCATATCCCAAGTAATTTCTTTACCAGCAGCACTCCATGAGTTTGCCCAAATAGCATTATCACCATCTAAAGTAATGTAGCTTTTAGTAGCTGAAAGTTCGCGATCTTTAGGAGTCGCATTTACAACAAGTTGGGTGTTTTCTTTGAATCGTCTTGCTGTTTCTTTAACAACTGCAAATGCTTCAGGAAGAATTTCCATTAATGTTTTTTCAGAAATATCGTAAGCTTCTTTTTCTAAAGTATCAATAGCGATATAAATATCTTCTCTTTTGTCAATATCTTCAATACCTTCTACTTCAATTTGTAATGAAGCAATTTTAGCATCTTTTTCACTTCGCGCTTGTTTGATTCTTTCTTTAAAGAAAACCGTACGCGCTCTAAGCTCATCATTAGATAATGACATTAGACTACTTTCAAAAGTCTTGATTTTATTAAGATAAGGTTGTAAAACTTTGACATCTTTTTGTGACTTGTCACCAACAAAGACTTTAATAATACTGTTTATGAAACTCATGATTTATTTTATTTCTATTTTATGTAAATGTGTAAACTTAAACAAAAAAAAAGCCTCTTTTGAGACTTTTTCCTTGGGTTATTTTTTAATATTCATCCTCGTTCCAAAGATAATCTTCGTCTGTAGGATAATCTGGCCAAATTTCTTCCATTGATTCATATATCTCGCCTTCATCCTCAATTGATTGAAGGTTTTCTACTACTTCTAATGGAGCTCCTGCTCTAATAGCGTAGTCAATAAGTTCGTCTTTGTTAGCAGGCCACGGTGCATCACTAAGATAGGATGCTAATTCTAATGTCCAATACATGTTTTGTCAATTTAGTTTTGTGCAAAAATAAATTTTTTACTGAAAGAGACAAGTAAAAATCGATTTATTTTAATAAAAAGTTAAGAACGTCTTTTTTTGTTTAATGTTTTAGATGAATAGTGCTAATTTTTGAATTAAAACGCTCCTCTAAATACAAATAACTATTTCCTAGGAATCCATTGAACTTCCTCGGCGTTTAAATCATGAGACAACTTTCGTGCCAACACAAAAAGATAGTCAGAAAGTCGGTTTAAGTACTTAATTGCAATTTCGGCAACGGGCTCATTATGGCTTAAATGTACTGCTAAACGTTCTGCACGGCGGCAAACACAGCGCGCAATATGACAATATGACACTGTAGTGTGTCCTCCAGGTAATACAAAATGAGTCATTGGCGGTAAGGCTTCTTCCATGGCATCAATTTCTTTTTCAAGTAATTCAATGTCGGATTCGATAATTCCTAGTTTTTTTAAACGGAGTTCGCCATTTTTTAATACTTCTTTTTCCGGTGGTGTAGCAAGTATGGCTCCTATGGTAAACAATCTATCTTGAATTTCAATTAGTGTTTGTTTGTAATGAACATTCATATCTTGATCTCGAATTAAACCAATGTGAGAGTTCAATTCATCAACTGTTCCGTAACTTTCTATTCGGGCGTGATCTTTTGGTACTCTAGTTCCTCCAAAAAGAGCTGTGGTTCCTAAATCTCCTGTTTTTGTGTATACTTTCATTTTTGTTGTTTAATCGGTTAAACAAATAATTAATTAACCGAATCAATTATTTAGTAGTATCGCTTTCTATCAATCCATCGCGTAAACGAATTACTCTATTGGCGTAAGCGGCAATTTCTTCTTCGTGAGTTACTAAAATAACGGTGTTTCCTTTGGAATGGATGTCTCCAAAAAGCTTCATTATCTCAACAGAAGTTTTGCTATCTAGATTTCCTGTAGGTTCATCAGCAAGAATAATAGATGGTTTGTTTACCAAAGCTCTAGCGATAGCGACACGTTGACGTTGTCCTCCTGAAAGTTGGTTGGGTTGGTGATCCATTCTGTCAGAAAGATTTACTTGTTCTAAAACTTCTGTGGCGCGTTTATTACGATCTGTTTTAGAAAAACCTGCATAAATCATTGGCAGTGCCACATTATCTAATGCCGTAGTTCTTGGTAAAAGATTGAATGTCTGGAAAACAAAACCAATTTCTTTATTGCGAATTTCCGCCAATTCATCATCTTTCATTTGGCTGACATCTTTTCCGTTCAAAACATAAGAGCCTGAAGTAGGAGTATCTAAGCATCCAAGAAGGTTCATTAAAGTAGACTTTCCAGATCCTGAAGGCCCCATCAGCGCTACATATTCTCCTTTATTTATTTCTAAATCAATGCCTTTTAACACATAAACGATTTCATTTCCGAGAACAAAATCTCGTTTGATATTGGTTATTTTTATAAGCGGTTTTGCCATCGGAATTTACGATTGTTGTATTAGATATTTTAGATTTTAAAAGTACAAAACACTTTTGAATTAATCATAAGTAGTATTGAATACATTTTTGTTACAAAAAAATATTTCTGTTTGGGCTTAACAAAAGGATTCTTTACGATTATACTCGAATTATAAAATGCTCTTTTTCTTGTTCTTTTCTAAAAAAAACAAATCCCCATTGAAAAGTGTCAATGGTAACTTTAACTTTTGGGTGATTTTTAATGCTCTCCCAAGCTTCTTCCATTTCTGTAGACCAATGAATATCATCAAATATCCAAACGCAATCGTTCGTAATAGTTGGTAATAAACTTTCAAAATAATTTAAAGTGGCTTTTTTTGAATGATTGCCGTCAAAGTAAATAAGGTTGATGGTTTCTGGTTGATTGTTTATGGTTTTGAAGTAAGTTGAAAATTCGGTTACAATAGATTTTACCGTATTGATATTGAATTTCTGCAATTGCAATTGACATTGATTTGCCGTTTCTGGACAACCTTCTAATGTGGTGACAAAAGCTTTTGGATTTCCTAAAGCAAGGGCAGAAGTAGCAAGTCCTAATGAGGTTCCTATTTCTAAAATAGCATCTGGTTGAAAATAATTAACAACCCTAAATAGTAATTTGGCTCGTTTTGGACTAATTCCAGCTGTTTTTGCAATCTTTGAGATTTCTCTTGTATTGGATTTAAAAACTTTGGAACCTGCTCCAAAATCAGTAACTTCAATCTGATTTTTATTTTCTAACAGAAGGTTTCTGTAGTTTTTTAAAATGGAATATTCTGGTTTTGATTTTCGGTCATAAAAGCATTTGGTAATCAAACTAAACACAAAAGGCGAATGTACCGCGTGTTCATTTTTCGATTTCCAAAGGAATGTTATATATGATTTTATACTATGCAGCATTTTAAATCTGAAATCAAAACCGTTATCAAAATTAATTACCCTTCAATTTTTGCCGAAAGCTCAAACCAGCGTTCTTCTTTTGCCTCTATTTTAGTGATGATGTTTTTCAATTCATTTGCCTTTTTCTCAATATCGGTATCCACCACTTTTCCTTCTGAAAATAATTGCTCAATAGTTGCTTTTTGAATTTCTAAATCCTTGATTTCTCTTTCAATTTTTTGATATTCTTTTTGCTCGTTGAAAGTCAAGTTTCCAGTTGGATTGTTTTGCTTCCAATCTTTTTTATCTGCTTTATTTTCTTCTTTTTGAGCGACATCAGCACTATCTTCATAAGCTCTAAAGTCAGAATAATTTCCAGGAAAATCTTCAATTACGCCATCGCCTCTAAAAACGAATAAGTGATCGACAATTTTATCCATAAAATACCTATCGTGAGAAACGACAAGTAAACATCCCGGATAATCCAAAAGAAAGCTTTCTAAAACATTTAAGGTAACAATATCTAAATCGTTTGTAGGTTCATCAAGAATCAAGAAATTTGGATTCTGAATTAAAACCGTACACAAATACAACCGTTTCAATTCGCCACCACTTAATTTTTCGACAAAATCGTATTGTTTTTTAGCATCAAAAAGAAAGCGCTCTAACAATTGTGAAGCCGAAATAATTTTCCCTTTTGTCAACGGAATGTATTCACCGTATTCTTTAATGATGTCAATTACACGTTGATTTGGTTTTGGATTTATTCCTGTTTGGGTATAATATCCAATTTTGATGGTTTCACCAACCACAACTTTTCCTCCATCAAGTGGAATCGTTCCAGTTAATAAATTTAGGAAAGTTGATTTTCCAGTTCCGTTTTTTCCAATGATTCCGATGCGTTCGCCACGTTGAAAATCAAAACTAAAATTATCTAGAATAACTCGGTCTTTGAATTTTTTAGAAATCTTGTGAAGCTCTATAATCTTGCTTCCCATTCGTTCCATGTTAATTTCAAGTTCCACTTTGTTCTCTTTACGGCGACTTTGAGCTTTTTCTTTAATTACATAAAAATCATCCTGACGCGATTTAGATTTGGTTGTTCTTGCTTTTGGTTGACGGCGCATCCATTCTAATTCTTTTACAAATAAGTTTTGTGCTTTGTCAATACTAGAGTTTTCTGAAGCAATTCGTTCTTCTTTTTTCTCTAAATAATAGGAGTAATTTCCTTTGTATTGGTATAATTTTCCGTTGTCTAATTCGATAATTTCATTGCAAACACGTTCTAAAAAGAAACGGTCGTGCGTTACCATAAACAACGTTATATTTTCTTTAGCAAAATAGCTTTCTAGCCATTCAATCATTTCTAAATCCAGGTGATTCGTAGGTTCATCTAGAATTAATAAATCAGGGCGATTGATTAAAATTATTGCTAGCGACAAACGTTTTTTCTGTCCTCCAGAAAGATTTTTAACTTTAAGTTTAAAATCTTCGAGTTTTAATTTGAATAAAATTTGTTTGAATTGTGTTTCAAAATCCCAAGCATTATGTTGGTCCATTTGATCAAAAGCTTTTTGATACGCTTCTTCGTCTTCTGGGTTTTCAAGTGCTTTTTCGTAGCGCTCAATTACTTTTAAAGTTTCATTATCGGAAGCGAAAATGCTTTCTTCAATCGTCAACTCATCTTGTAAGTTGTGATCTTGTGACAAAAACGCCATTTTAATTTCCTTACGAAGTACAACCTGTCCTGTATCTGGCTCATCTTCGCCATTGATAATTTTCATGATACAGGTTTTTCCCGAGCCGTTTTTGGCTATGAAAGCAATTTTTTGGTCTTTATTAATTCCAAAAGAAATATTTTCAAAAAGGGTTCTCTCACCAAAAGATTTCGAGATATTTTCAACAGATAAGTAATTCACAGGGCTAATTTTTTTGCAAAAGTAATCTTTTGAAGTGAAACTTTGTTACTTTCATCCTTTGTCTGTTTGTATCTTAAAATATATCTTTGAAAAATGCAATTATCTGTCATCATACTGAATTATAATGTCCGCTATTTTTTAGAGCAATGTGTCTTAAGTGTTCAAAATGCTTTGGAGTCTATTGATGCAGAGATTATTGTTGTTGATAATGCTTCCCCCGATGATAGTTGCCGTATGATGAAGCAACGTTTTCCGAATATTAAACTCATTGAAAGCAAAGAGAATTTAGGTTTTCCAAAAGGGAATAACATAGGTGTAGCGGAAGCTAAAGGCGAATATGTTTGCATACTCAATCCAGATACTGTTGTTGCAGAGGATACATTTATTAAAGTACTGGCTTTCGCCAAAAAGCAATCCAATTTAGGAATTGTAGGAGTAAAACTCATCGACGGAACGGGTAATTTTCTGCCAGAAAGTAAAAGAGGAATTCCGACTCCTTGGGTTGCATTCACTAAAATGATGGGTTTGTACAGGATTTTTCCAAAATCAAAAATATTTGGAAGATATTATGCCCAACATCTAAATGAAAATCAAACAGGGAAAGTTGAAATTCTAGTTGGAGCCTTTATGTTTCTGAAACGCGATTTGTATCTTGAAGTAGGTGGATTTGATGAAGATTGTTTTATGTATTCAGACGATATTGATTTGTCATACAGGATTTTGCAAAAAGGGAAACCAAATTATTATTTTCATGAAACAACGATACTACATTATAAAGGAGAAAGCACGGTTAAGGATGATGTGTATGTAAGACGTTTTCAAGAGGCAATGCAGTTTTTCTACAAAAAGCATTTTAGTTCTAATGGTTTGGAATCCGTTTTATTTTCGTTTTTTATGCAAATAGGAATAGTTTTTTTTTCTTTTCTAAAAATGTTTCAAGGACATTCTAGAATCAAGATTTCTCCTAAGCAATATCTTCTTTGTTCGGCTAATAAAGATTTAGCGGATAAATTGGCTTTGATTTTTCAAAAAAAAGTATCATTTCACGACTTGAAAACAGAAAAAATGGTAATTTCGTCCTTGTTTAATTTTAGTTCGGAAACGGAAATTATTTTAGATAATGAATTCCTTTCTTTTAAAGAAATTATATCCGTTTTAGACATTTTAAAAAAGAAGTCACGAAGCAAGGGAATTACTTTTAAGATAGTGCCTAAAAATACTCATTTTTTAATTGGAAGTAATTCGAACAATGATAGAGGAGAGATTATTCAAATTGATTAATAAATTGCATTAAATTTAATTTGGACGCAAAATATTTAGTAATTTCGCAAGCAGAAAATCAAAAACACCTTTTAGGTTAACAATATGGCAAGATTTGAATTAAAACTTCCTAAGATGGGAGAAAGTGTTGCGGAAGCAACCATCACAAATTGGTTGAAACAAGTTGGTGACAAAATTGAAGCGGATGAAGCGGTACTTGAAATTGCTACAGATAAAGTTGATAGCGAAGTTCCTAGTGAAGTTTCAGGTGTTTTAGTAGAACAATTGTTTGGAAAAGATGATTTAGTTCAAGTAGGTCAAACTATTGCTATTATTGAGACCGAAGGAGATAGTCAGGTTTTGGCTCCAAGCCAGGAAGTAGCTCCTGTTGAAGTAGAAGTAATTGAAAAATCAGTTGCTTCTGTAAAAGAAAGTGTTGCCGCTCCAGTAAACTTTGCTGAATCGGAAAAATTCTTATCGCCATTAGTTAAAAATATTGCAAAAGAAGAAGGAGTTTCTTTGGCTGAATTAGAATCAATTTTAGGTACCGGTAAAGAAGGAAGAGTTACTAAAAATGATATTTTAGAATATGTTCAAAATAGAGGAAACCAAAGTTTAGTTAACTCAGGAAAATCGGTTGAATCGCCAAAAGTGATTGAATCCGTAACGCCTATTAGTCAAACGGCAGCTCCAGTATCTATAAGTGGTGGTGATGAAATGATAGAAATGGACAGAATGCGTAAGCTGATTTCTGGTTACATGGTAGCTTCAATTCAAACATCAGCACATGTTCAGTCTTTTATAGAAGTTGATGTGACGAATATTGTAAAATGGAGAGAAAAACATAAAGTTTCATTCGAAAAGCGTGAAGGCGAAAAGTTGACCTATACTCCTATATTTATGGAAGCAGTTGCAAAAGCGCTAAAAGATTTTCCAGGAATGAATATTTCTGTTGAAGGAGATTATATTATTAAAAAGAAAAATATCAATTTGGGAATGGCAGCCGCTTTGCCAAATGGGAACTTAATTGTTCCAGTTATTAGAAATGCTGACCAATTGAATTTGGTTGGAATGGCAAAAGCAGTAAATGATTTAGGAAACCGTGCCAAAATGGGTAAACTTAAACCAGACGATACACAAGGAGGAACCTATACGGTAACTAATGTGGGGACTTTTGGTAGTGTTTTTGGAACGCCAATTATCAATCAACCACAAGTAGGGATTTTAGCTCTTGGAGCTATTCGTAAAATGCCTGCTGTTATTGAAACTCCAGAAGGAGATTTTATAGGTATTCGTCAAAAAATGTTCCTATCTCATAGTTACGATCATCGTGTTGTTGATGGAGCACTAGGAGGTAGTTTCGTAAAGAGAGTAGCCGAATATTTAGAGGCTTTTGACGTGAATCGAGATGTTTAAAAGTTTATAATTACAATAAAAACCCGATTGATTTTCAAAAATCAATCGGGTTTTCTTTTTTTGAGGTTTTCTGGAACTTTATACTTTAAACCTTAAATGAAATAAAACCAAATCTATATATTTGTAATCTTATTAAAATTAAAAATGGAACTGAAACTCAACAAACCAATTTGCTTTTTTGATCTTGAAACAACAGGAATTGATATTGGAAAAGATAGAATAGTAGAAATATCAATATTCAAAGTTTTTCCAAACGGAAACAAAGAAAGTAAAACTTGGTTAGTAAATCCTACTATCCCAATTCCTCCACAATCAACAGCAATTCACGGAATAAGTGATGAGAAAGTTGCGAATGAACCTACTTTTAATGAATTAGCGCCTCAGGTTTACGCTATGATTAAGGACAGTGATTTAGCAGGTTTTAATTCAGATCGTTTTGATATTCCATTGCTGGCCGAAGAAATGCTTCGTGCAGGAGTTGATTTTGATATGAAAAACAGAGTTTCTGTAGATGTTCAAACTATTTTTCATAAAATGGAAGAGCGTACTTTAAGTGCTGCTTTGAAATTTTACTGTGGTAAAAGTCTTGAAAATGCACATTCAGCAGAAGCAGATACTATGGCTACTTATGAAATATTAAAAGCTCAGTTAGAAAAATATCCAGAGTTGGAAAATGACATGAGATTATTGTCAGAGTTTACAACAAGGAAAAAAATTGCGGATTTCGCCGGAATGATAGCTTTTGATAAAGATGATGAGGAAATTTTTACTTTTGGAAAACATAAAGGCATGAAAGTGGATAAAATTTTAGAAACGGAGCCTGGTTATTTTAGTTGGATACAAAATGCGGATTTTCCTTTATATACCAAGAAGGTTTTGACGGCGATTAAACTTCGAAAACTAAACAATAAATTAAACTAGTCTTTCAATCCTATAATTTTCTTATTTAAAAAGCATGAAAATAATCTGTATCGGTAGAAATTACACCAATCATATAGAAGAGTTACAAAACGAAAGGCCTACTGAGCCTGTGGTTTTCATGAAGCCAGATTCGGCCATTTTATTGAAGCAACATCCGTTTGTAATTCCTGAATTTTCAGAAGATGTTCATCATGAAATAGAAATAATCGTAAAAATAAGTAAAGTAGGGAAGTATATAGAGCCTGAATTTGCAAACAAATATTATGACGAAATTAGTGTTGGAATTGATTTTACGGCTCGAGACTTGCAAGAAAAATTAAAGAACAAGGGGTTGCCTTGGGAAAAAGCTAAAGCATTTGATGGTTCAGCAGTCATTGGAGAATTTTTGCCAAAAAATCAATTTAGTTCATTAGAAAATATTACATTTGAATTGAAAACTAATAATACCACAGTTCAAAAAAGCAATTCAAGTTTTATGTTGTGGAAAATTGACGAGCTTATTTCGTATGTTTCTCAGTTTTTTACATTAAAAATAGGAGATATTATTTTTACAGGAACCCCGGAAGGAGTTGCGGCAGTAAAACCCAATGATGTTTTAGAAGGATACTTAGAAGGACAGAAACTATTTAGAATACAAGTAAAATAATGGCTTTAAAATACAACCTTTCCAAAGTGTACGCACTTTCAGATAACGATCCAGAATTTGTAAAAGAAATTCTAACATTGTTTGTAACCGAAGTTCCAGAAGATTTGGCGCAAGTCAAAGAAGGAATTAAAAAGAAAGACCATAAACATGCTTATGCTTTTGCTCATAAAATCAAACCAAGTTTGGATTTGATGGGTATGAATGTAGCTTTTGAAGAAATTCTCCAAGTTGAGGCTTGGACAAAAATCGAAGGCAACAAAAAAGATATCATGGAAACTTATAAAAGTATCAAGAGTCAAGTAAAAGAAGCTATTAAGGAAATCAAAAAAGATTTCGATTTATAGTTTTTATTTCTAGATAATTCTCAATTTTTTTAGCTGTGTTTAAAAATCCAAAATATAATTTTGGGTGCTTTTTTCTCGTGTCTTAGTGTTAACTTTTTTGAATACCTGAACCTTATCCCATAAAAATGAAGGCAACCATAATTACTATTGGAGACGAAATTCTAATAGGTCAGATCGTCGATACAAATTCCGGCTATATTGCAAAAGCATTAGATAGAATAGGAATTGAAACCAAGGAGATGATTTCTATAAGTGATAATAAGGAACATATTCTAGATACTTTTGTAGCGCTTCAAAACACAGTTGATTTAGTTGTTATTACAGGAGGTTTAGGTCCAACGAAAGACGACATTACTAAAAAAACATTTTGTGATTATTTTGAAGATGAATTAGTAGTTGATAAAGATGTGCTTGCTCATGTTACGCAACTTATTGAAGGTTTTTATAAACGCACCATTACACAAATAAATAAAGATCAAGCACTTGTCCCATCAAAATGTACCGTACTTCATAATCAAGTTGGTACTGCGCCGGGAATGTGGATGAAAAAAGAGAATACCGTATTTATTTCGCTTCCAGGAGTTCCTTTTGAGATGAAATATCTGGTTGACAATCAAATAATCCCTAAAGTAGTTCAAGAATACAAACGGCCTTATATTCTTCATAAAACTATTCTTACCTACGGACAAGGGGAAAGTATGGTTGCGGAACGTATTGAACAATGGGAAAACAACCTTCCGGATTTTATTAAACTGGCTTATTTGCCCGCGCCAGGTAGAGTGCGTTTAAGACTTACTGCGCGGGGTGTTGATAAAGAGAAACTAGAGGCAGGAATAGAAGAGAATATTAAGTCGTTAGATGCTATTATTCATGATATTATTGTAGGTTTTGATGAAGATGAAACATTAGAAGTAGTTGTGGGAAGGATTCTGAAAAATCAAAATAAAACCATTGCCACTGCAGAAAGTTGTACAGGAGGTAAAATCGCTGAAGTTATAACATCTGTTCCGGGAGCTTCAAATTACTTTAAGGGAAGTGTGGTTTCGTACGCAACAGAGGTGAAAATTAATGTTTTAGGTGTTCCTGAAGCGCTAATTAATACCCATTCAGTAGTGAGTGCGGCAGTAGCTTCGGCTATGGCTTTGAATGTCAAAAAAATGATGAATTCAGATTATGCTATTGCTACAACTGGAAACGCAGGTCCAACAAAAGGAGATGCAAATGCAGAGGTAGGGTCCGTTTTTATAGCATTAGCAACACCAAATGAAGTAATTGTTGAAGAATTTAATTTCGGCCAACCCCGTGAAAAAGTGATAGATAGAGCGGTGATTAAGAGTTTAGAAATCCTACAGAAAGAAATTTTAAAAAATCTATCATAATTTTTTTGCTTCATCCGTTTATTTTTCTTTTCTTTGCACCCTGATTTTGAATAACGATAAAAGATAAGTATAATGTCAAGAGTTTGTGACCTTACAGGTAAAAGAGCGATGGTAGGAAATAACGTTTCTCACGCTATGAATAAAACTAAGAGAAAGTTTTCTGTTAACTTAGTTAAAAAGCGTTTTTATCTTCCAGAAGAAGATAGATGGATTACTCTAAGAGTAGCTGCATCTACGATAAAAACAATTAATAAAAATGGAATCGCTGCAGTTTTGAAAAAAGCGCAGTCAGAAGGATTTATTAAATAATCTTTTCCAAAATAAATATATAGCAAGATGGCAAAGAAAGGTAATAGAATCCAGGTAATTTTAGAATGTACTGAACACAAAACATCAGGTGTTGCAGGAACTTCAAGATACATAACAACAAAGAACAAAAAAAATACTCCAGACAGATTAGAGATTAAAAAATTTAATCCAATCTTGAAACGTGTAACTGTTCATAAAGAAATTAAATAATAATTAGAGATTTTTATTTTTTATAAAAATTTCAAATATACACATTTGAATCATGGCAAAGAAAACCGTAGCATCGTTACAAACAGCTTCTAAGAGATTATCAAAAGCCATCAAAATGGTGAAATCTCCAAAAACTGGTGCATATACATTCGTAGAATCTATTATGGCTCCTGAAGCAGTTGATGAATTTTTGAAAAAGAAATAATTCACAATACATTTTTATAGAAAAGCTACTTTCATTCGGAAGTAGCTTTTTTATTTTCTATATTTACCTTTCTAAAGTAACGGGGCATATTTGAAGTTAAACGCTTCATTTTTAATACTATTTATACAATGAGTTTTTTCAAAAGAATTTTTTCATCAGAGAAAAAAGAAACATTAGACAAAGGTCTTGAAAAATCAAAAACAACTTTCTTTTCTAAGTTATCCAAAGCGGTTGCTGGAAAGTCAAAAGTTGATGATGAAGTTTTAGATAATTTAGAAGAAATCCTTGTTTCTTCAGATGTTGGTGTGAATACAACATTGAAAATAATTACTCGAATAGAAAATCGTGTGGCTTCTGATAAATATTTAGGAACAGATGAATTGAATGAGATTCTTCGTGAGGAAATAGCGGGTCTATTATCAGAAACAAATTCAGGTGAAGCAACTGAGTTTGTTATTCCGATTCAAACTAAACCTTATGTGTTAATGGTAGTAGGTGTTAATGGAGTTGGAAAAACAACAACTATTGGTAAATTAGCCTATCAATTTAAGAAAGCAGGTCATAAAGTAGTACTTGGCGCAGCGGATACTTTTCGTGCTGCAGCTATCGATCAATTACAAATTTGGGCGGATAGAGTAGGAGTTCCTATAGTGAGACAAAATATGGGAAGCGATCCCGCTTCGGTTGCTTTTGACACCTTACAATCTGCTGTTGCTCAAGATGCTGATATTGTTATTATTGATACAGCTGGGCGTTTGCATAATAAAATTAATTTGATGAACGAGTTGACCAAAGTAAAACGAGTGATGCAAAAAGTGGTTGGTGACGCACCACATGATGTTTTATTAGTTTTGGATGGTTCAACTGGTCAGAATGCTTTTGAACAAGCAAAACAGTTTACAGCGGCTACTGAAGTGACTTCACTTGCTGTTACTAAACTTGACGGAACTGCTAAAGGTGGTGTAGTTATAGGTATTTCAGATCAGTTTCAGATTCCTGTAAAATATATTGGTGTAGGTGAAGGAATTGAAGATTTACAGGTTTTTAATAAGTATGAATTTGTAGATAGTTTTTTTAAATAAAATTATAAAATGAGTTTTTTTTCTTTCAAAAATAGTAGTCCTATCTATTTTTATTTCATCAGTATTATTGCCTTTGTTTTAGCTAATATTATTCGTGATAAAAGTGTTCCAGTATATTATATCTTATTATTGACAGGTTTAGTATTCTTTATTTTAGGTTTTATGAAACGAATGAAAACCAAATAAGCTTACTGATATAATGCATTAATTTTTTGCCACAAAACATCGTCAAAATCCGATAACGCTAAATTTACGTTATCTGCGGCATCTCCCATTCTTACAATTACCATTTTTTTACTTGGAATGATATAAATTTTCTGGTCATTCTTTCCTAGAGCCATAAACATATCATTTGGAGCATTTGGAATAATACTTCCTTGAAAAACAGCTTGAGATTGAGGTAAATGATAACTTGACTTTCCGTTGAGCCACCACAAATATCCGTATCCAAGATTTATTGATTGTGATGTATTTGTAGCTTCATTGATATAGTTTTCGTTGACAATTACTGTATTTTCCCATTTTCCTTTGTTAGATATTAATAAGCCAAAACGTGCCATGCTTCTTGTTGTGCTCCAATAAACGCTATTGTTATCTACTTGTATCCAAGTTCCGTTCATGCCTATTTTATCCCTTAATTTTGTATTAAAGTAAGTGTTCCAAGTTTGTCCTGAAGCCTGAGCAATTACATCTTGTAGTTTTACATATACATTGTGATAAGCCCAGCGCGTACTGGCATCTGCTTTGTATTGAAGGCTTTCGGGTGTTACAGCATCACCATTGGCTATGTCCTCAATACCAGAGGTCATTGTTAGCAGGTTCTTACAAGTAATTAAGTTTTCTTTTTCCAAAGGTTCACTTGTCCAACCAGTACCAATGTATTGTGAAACTTTATTATTAATATTCAGGAGTCCTTCTTGCTGTGCAATTCCTGTCATAGTGGAGGTTAATGTTTTGCCAGCACTTGCCCAATACCAGAGTGAATTAGCGTCATGACCGTTAAAATAATTTTCCAATACAATTCTTCCATTTACCAGAATAAGGAACGATTTTGAATGTTTAAGTTCTAAATAATCTAAAAGTGGTTGAACGGCATTTTGATTCCAACCTAGACTTGAGATTGTTTTTGTTTCCCAAGTTGTTCCAGTAAGTGGTGGGAAATAAAGCGCTTCTGTTGGTGTTGGATTTGGAGTTTCAGAAGAGCAACTGATACAAAATAATAGAATTATAAGGGGGCAGATTATTTTATACATAGTATATACTGTTGAATATGAGGTTTGACCAAAAATATAGAAAATAGTTTAATGGGTTTTATGTTTTTTTGTTTTCTTTGAATCGAATAAGTTTAACTTTGTAATTGTAAAACGTTTTGTCAAATGGGTTTTTAGCCCTGATGGAAGTGGCATCCTTTTTTGGGTTATTCTGACAGAGGAAGAATAATCCAAAAAAGATATAACGGACAGCAGGAATAGCTTCTAAAAATAAAAATTATATGAAAAATACATTTAAAGTTCTTGTTCTATGTTTGCTTTTTGTTGGATGTCAACAAAAGATAAAACCTACTGATATTGCTAAGATAAACGGATATTGGGAGATTGAAAAAGTGGTTTTTGAAGAGGGAAAAGACAAAGAGTATGGCATGAATGAAAATTATGATTATTTTCAGATTGACAAAAACAATAAGGGCATTAGGAAAAAAGTTATGCCTCAACTTGATGGCACTTTTTTAGTTAATGATACTTATGAAAATGTAGTTGTTCGTTTTGCGGATGATAAAGCATATTTAGATTATTCGACACCTTATATGAAATGGTCTGAGGAATTAATCACTCTTACCGATGAGGAATTAGTGGTTAAAAATGCAGAAAAAAAAGAATATCACTATAAGAAATCAGGACCAATAAATATTTTGGAAGATGGCAAAAAGACTAAATAATCAAAGTACGGTTGGGGATGTTCTGAAGCATATCATTCAAGAGAATAAATTGCAACCGGGCATGGATCAAATTGATGTTAAGGATGCATGGAAAAATCTTATGGGAAATGGTGTAAATAGTTATACCAGAAATGTAGTTTTAAAAGGGAGTACGTTATATGTTGAATTAACTTCGTCAGTTTTGAGGGAAGAGTTGAGTCACGGAAAATCGAAAATTGTTGCAATGATTAACGAAGAATTGAAGCGAAATGTTGTAAAGGATGTTGTTCTTAGATAGTGTTCAGTTTTTAGTTTTTAGTGTTCAGTTGTGATTATAAATAAAAAATCCAGTTTCAATTTTGAAACTGGATTTTCTTTTTTATTACGGTTTTAGTCTGAAACTGAATACTAGAATTGCTCTCTTCCTGCAAAATGGAACGCACCTTCAATAGCAGCATTTTCATCACTATCAGAACCGTGAACTGCATTTTCTCCAATAGAAGTTGCGTATGCTTTACGGATAGTTCCTTCGGCAGCTTCAGCAGGGTTTGTAGCTCCAATTAAAGTTCTAAAATCCTCAACTGCATTTTCTTTTTCTAAAATGGCCGCAACAATAGGTCCTCTTGACATAAACTCAACTAGTTCACCGTAAAATGGTCTTGCTGCATGAACTGCGTAAAATGCTTGTGCATCAGCAACAGTTAATTGTGTTAATTTTAAAGAAACAATTTTGAAACCTCCGTTTGTAATCATTGCCAAAATGTTTCCGATGTGTCCGTTTGCAACAGCATCAGGCTTAATCATTGTAAAAGTTCTATTAGTCGCCATTTATTTGTGTATTTTATATTTTACGCAAAATTAGTTATTTTTTATTGACTTATTTTGACAAATAAACAAAAAATTGGACTTTGCTTGTTATTAATGTGATTTTTTGGTGAATTGGGTTTGGTGAAATGATTTCGAAATCTTTTTTAAAGAACGATAATTTCAAAATTAGTACTCAAAGGCTCTAGCTTTTGGATTAAAATTGGAATTAAATTCTCTCCACTTTCTAAATAAAATTCCGAAAAATTAGCTTGACGTTCTTGCAAACTTTTGTTTGGGAATAATTCATTTTGCAAGTCTATAATTCGTTCTAAAATGTCGCTTAATTTTCTTTTTTGGGCTTTTAACAACCTTTTTTCTAAATTTCCTAGCCCTTTTATTTGTTTCTTTTCCTGTGCTTTTACAGCACCTGCAAAAGATTGATCCGTTTGATTTGTTATTTCATAAAGAGATTCAAACTGTTTTTGTAGCTGTAGTTTCAGATTGATTAAGTCAATTGGAAATTCAGATAAGTCTTTGGTTTTAAGGTTAATTAATTCTTCTTGTTTTGAAAACAAATCTTTCCAATTTAGATTTAATTTATCTGTTTTTTTAACTTGTTTTTCGGTTGCTAAAAGTACAGAATTACGAACCAAAAGCATTGGAAAAGTTATTTTGACAGCATCAAAGAACGATTTCAACTCTAACCAATAAGCAATTTCTCCACCACCACCAATGTAGCATAAATTAGGTAAAATGACTTCCTGATATAAGGGTCGCATGATTACATTGGGGCTGAATTTTTCGGGATTGTTTTCTAATAAGGAAATGATTTCACTTTCCGAAAATTCTATTTTAGTGTTGTTCACTTTGTATTTTCCATTCTCTAGGATAATTCGTTCCCTCAAATCATTTTCAATGTAAAAAAGATTTATTTCACGTGGATTTACCTGAACGGTATAGTTTTTTAATTTTTCGGCAGTTTTTAAAACTAGTTTGTGTGAAGACTGATTCAGTAATTCTTCTTTTACAAAAGGGATGAAGTTTCTTTTTAATTCAGAATTATCACCATCAATAATAACTAAGCCGTATGCTCCAAAAAGTTTATTGGCTAAATATCGTGTGGCATCTGCTAAATTAGGATGATTCAGGTAGGCATCTTCAAATAGTTTTTTAATCGTGTTTGCATGTGTGCTTGAACCAATTTCTAGTGAAAATATCTCAAAGAAATCAGCTAAGCCTTCTGTTGATAATCGCCCTACTGGACCTGAACTTTTGGTGTTCCATCTGAACTTTTTACCTTTAAAATTGAAATAATTTATTTCTTCAAAATCATGGTCTTCTGTAGCCATCCAATATATTGGAACAAAATTAAATTCAGGGTATTTTTCTTTTAATTCAGTTGTCAGATTAATAGTTGAAATAATTTTATATAAGAAATATAATGGGCCACTAAATAAATTTAATTGATGTCCGGTAGTAACTGTAAAAGTATTATGGAGTACCAAAGCTTCAATATTCTGTTTTGTTGTTACAGAAATTTCTTCATTTGCATACTGTTTTTTTAAAACCGATACTAAAGTTGCTCTTGTTGTATCATCAAAATTGGCTTGCTTTTCTATGATTTGTTCTTGAAAGTTTTCAAGTTGTGGAAACCGGTTGTATAGAGGCTGTAGATTAGGTTTTTGATCTAAATAATCATTCATTAATGAAGAAAAATACCCGGAATTTTGATAGCTTATACAGTCGGTTGGCATAGATTATTTTTGTTTGGAGTAAAATTACCAAAAATTATTGGAACTAAATATTTGTTGGTTTCGAAAAATAGTAGCATTTTAGTTTCCGTTTTAAAACTAAATCGTATTTATGAAAGCAAAATTACAAACAGAAAATTCGTTAAAGCATGTTCTTTTTGGAAGTTTAATAGGAACTACAATAGAATTTTTTGATTTTTATATCTATGCCAATGCAGCCGTTTTGGTTTTTCCACAGTTGTTTTTCCCGGGTGCTGACAGTACAAACTCTGTTTTAGAATCGTTGGCTACATTTTCAATTGCATTTCTTTCTAGACCAATTGGTTCGGCTGTTTTTGGACATTATGGAGATAAAATAGGACGTAAAGCTACATTAATAGCTGCTTTATTGACTATGGGAATTTCAACTATATGTATTGGTTTTTTACCAAGTTATGCGAGTATAGGTATTGCAGCTCCATTGTTGCTAATGTTGTGTCGATTTGGGCAGGGAGTTGGATTAGGAGGTGAATGGGGAGGAGCTGTTTTGTTAGCTATTGAGAATGCACCACCTAATAAACGTGCTTGGTATGGCATGTTTCCGCAATTAGGTGCTCCAATTGGTTTGTTGCTTTCAGGCGGTACTTTTTTAATTTTAACCGATACAATGAGCAGTGAGGATTTTCTAGATTATGGGTGGAGAATACCGTTTATAGCTAGCTCATTGTTAGTAATAGTTGGATTTTATATTAGGTTGAAAATTTCAGAAACTCCCGCTTTTGAGAATTCAAAATTAGAACAAGAGCAAGTAAAAATCCCTTTCGTTGCATTATTGCAATCGTATAAAAAAGAATTAATTTTTGGAACATTTGCAGCTATCACTACTTTTTTAGTGTTTTATTTGATGACTGTTTTTTCTTTGAGTTGGGCAACATCTGATTTAGGTTATTCCAAAAGAGATTTTTTATTGATTCAGTTGTTTTCAGTCTTATTTTTTGCGCTTTTTATCCCTGTCTCTGCTGTCATTGCTGACCGAATTGGGCGTCGTAAAATGTTGATTTATGCATCGAGTGTTATTGCACTTTTTGGTTTTACCTTTTCTTTTTTCTTGAACTCGGGAAGTACGGTTATGGTAACGTTGTTTTTATGTATGGGAATGTCTTTGATGGGCTTTACCTATGGACCAATAGGAACTTTTCTTTCTGAATTGTTCCCCACTACGGTACGTTATTCAGGTGCTTCATTAACCTTTAATCTAGCGGGAATTATAGGTGCCGCTTTTGCTCCAATGATTGCAATTTGGTTAGCAACTCATTATAGTTTGACTTATGTTGGTTTTTATCTTTCTATAGCGGCTTTTATTTCTTTGGTCTCCTTATTAGCAATTAGTAAAAAAGAGCATAAGTTTTAAGGTTTTACAATAGTATTCACCGATATTTGTGCTCTAAAAAATTTCTTTTGAAAACCAAATTATTCCTAATTACGCCGCCTTTTACCCAACTGAATACTCCGTATCCGGCAACGGCTTATATCAAGGGATTTTTGAATACTAAAGACATCGAATCCGTACAAGCCGATTTGGGCATTGAAGTGATTTTGAAATTGTTTTCGAAAGAAGGACTTGAAAATTTGTTTAAAAATGCAAGTTTAAAAATTAACATTGAAGAAATCTCGGATAATTCTAAAAGAATTTTTGCTTTACAGGACGAATATCTTAAAACCATCAATCCCGTAATTGCTTTTTTACAAGGGAAAAATCCAACATTGGCACTTCAAATATGTCAAGAAGATTTCTTGCCAGAAGCTTCTCGATTTGCACAATTGGAAGAATTAGATTGGGCTTTTGGGACTATGGGAACCCAAGATAAAGCAAAACATTTAGCCACTTTATACCTCGAAGATATTTCGGATTTTATTGTGGAATGCGTCGATGATAATTTTGGATTCAGTCGTTACGCAGAACGATTGGGGCGAAGTGCCAATTCTTTTGATGAATTATACGAAGCTTTACAACAAGAGCCAACTTATATTGATACGGTTTTACTTTCGATTCTTAAAGAACGAATAGAAAGTATTCAACCTACATTATTTTTAATTTCAGTTCCATTTCCTGGAAATTTATATTCGGCTTTTCGTTCCGCTCAATGGGTAAAAAAGCATCATCCGAACATTAAAATTTCGATGGGTGGTGGTTTTCCAAATACCGAATTACGTTCTCTTTCCGATGCTCGGGTTTTTGAGTTCTTTGATTATATCACTTTGGATGATGGCGAAGCACCAATTGAAGAATTAATAAATGCTGTCACTTCGAGCGCAGTCGAGAAGCTATATAAACGAACCTTTCTTTTGGAAGATGGGAAAGTAGTTTATAAAAATAATTCTCTCAAACACGATTACAAACAATCGCAAGTTGGTACACCGGATTATTCAGATTTGCTTTTGGATAAATACATTTCGGTTATCGAAATTGTGAATCCAATGCACCGCATGTGGAGTGATGGACGTTGGAATAAACTGACCATGGCACACGGTTGTTATTGGGGTAAATGTACATTTTGTGACATCTCTTTAGATTATATTAAAGTTTATGAGCCAATTGCGGCCAGTTTATTGTGTGATCGAATGGAGGAAATGATTGCGCAAACAGGAGAGAATGGGTTTCATTTTGTAGATGAAGCAGCTCCTCCAGCCTTGATGTGCGCTCTAGCTCTCGAAATTCTTCGCAGGAAATTAGCGGTTACTTGGTGGACAAACATTCGATTCGAAAAAAGTTTTACTAAGGATTTATGTTTGCTTCTAAAAGCATCTGGATGTATTGCAGTTTCTGGCGGATTAGAAGTAGCTTCGGATAGATTATTGAAATTGATAGATAAAGGAGTTACGGTTGAGCAAGTTGCTAAAGTTACCCGAAACTTTACCGAAGCGGGAATTATGGTTCATGCTTATTTGATGTATGGATATCCAACACAAACCGTTCAAGAAACGGTGGATAGCCTCGAAATGGTACGTCAATTATTCGAAGCAGGTATTTTACAATCTGGGTTTTGGCATCAATTTGCTATGACAGCTCACAGCCCTGTTGGGATGTATCCAGAAAAATTTGGAGTTTTAAAAGAAACGGAAGCCATTGGTACTTTTGCAAATAATGATATTAATTTTATCGATTCGACTGGAGTTAATCATGAAAAATTCAGTTTTGGATTAAAAAAATCCTTGTTCAATTTCATGCACGGAATCTGTTTTGATTATGAACTTCAGGATTGGTTTGAGTTCAAAATTCCAAAGACTAAAATTGCACCCGATTTTATTTTTGATGCTTTAGAAGAAGAGAATAATTTTAGTACAAAACCTACCGCCAAAGTTGTTTGGTTAGGCGGTAAGCCACTTGTAGAATATTTCACAAAATCCAAAAAAGGAAATTCTTGGGAAATGATGACTTTGACTTTTCATGACAAAAAAGAAAGTTTTACGATTCAAACTAGTAAAAGCGAAGGTGAATGGCTTTTGAAAATTCTTCAGAAAGTATCCGTTTCTAATGCTGAAATTCTAAGCTTTCAAGAAATTAAATTGGATTTTGAATCTCATTTAGTGGACTTTGAATTATTTTGGTACTCAAAGCCAATTAATACCTTAAGCCAATTTGGTTTACTTGTATTGTGAAAAATATTTTCAAATAACTATATCAATTTAGCATAAATCTTCGGTTTTTGTTCTACGAAAACGTTTTCTTTGGTTATTTTTACTGCCATAAAATAGATACAAATGAGTATTGGCTATAAAGTAAACGTAAACGACACTTTTCATTTTGACTTAGAAAAGAAAAGTATTTCGCAATTAGATGCAGTGAGTGTGGAGAAAAATAAATTCCATATTCTGCACGAAAACACTCCTTATAAAGCTGAAATTATCAGCAATAACTTCCACCAAAAAAGCTATACTGTTAAGGTA
Organism: Flavobacterium sp. 123; assembly: GCF_003634825.1. Classification (NCBI taxonomy): domain Bacteria; kingdom Pseudomonadati; phylum Bacteroidota; class Flavobacteriia; order Flavobacteriales; family Flavobacteriaceae; genus Flavobacterium; species Flavobacterium sp. 123. Next base: position 305,353 of record NZ_RBXD01000001.1, on the reverse strand, counting down.
AATAGCAACACCTATACCGTTGTTATTTCAAATCCATTAGATATTCTTATCAAAGAAATGGGTTTTGAAACCGCAGGAAGTAAACAAGTAAATGCTATAAAAGCACCTATGCCAGGCTTAATTCTTGAAATTAGTGTAGTAGTAGGGCAATCTGTAAAAGAGAATGATAACTTAATCATTTTGGGAGCTATGAAAATGGAGAATAGTTTTCTTTCTCCACGTGATGGAGTTATAAAATCGATATCAGTTAGTATGGGAGATGCAGTAGATAAAGGACAGTTGTTAATTGAATTCGAGTAGAGATAAAAGATACAAAATAAAAGAACCAAGAATTTATATTTCTTTGCGCTTGCAGCGAAGCGGTCTTTATTCTTTTAGTTTTATTAAATATGAAAAAAATATTAGTTGCAAATAGAGGTGAAATTGCCATTAGAGTAATGAAAACTGCTCAAAAAATGGGGATTAAAACAGTAGCGGTATATTCTACTGCCGATAGAAATGCTCCTCATGTAAAATTTGCTGATGAAGCGGTTTGTATTGGCGAAGCACCTTCTAGTCAATCGTATTTATTGGGTAGCAAAATTATTGAAGTTGCTAAATCCTTAAACGTCGATGCGATTCATCCGGGTTATGGTTTTTTGAGTGAAAACGCTGATTTTGCAGAAGAAGCCGAAAAAAACAACATCATATTTATAGGCCCTAAGTCTAAGGCTATAAGAATTATGGGAAGTAAACTTGCAGCTAAAGATGCAGTTAAAAAATACAATATCCCCATGGTTCCAGGTTATGATGAGGCCATTACTGATGTTGAAAAAGCAAAAGTAGTTGCGACTCAAATAGGTTTCCCTATTCTGATTAAAGCCTCAGCTGGTGGTGGCGGAAAAGGAATGCGTGTAGTAGAAACAGAAGTTGATTTTGTTGCACAAATGGATCGCGCTATAAGTGAAGCAATTTCGGCTTTTGGCGATGGATCTGTTTTTATCGAAAAATATGTAGGATCTCCAAGGCATATCGAAATTCAAGTTATGGCTGATAGTCATGGTAATGTTTTGTATTTATTTGAAAGAGAATGTAGTATTCAGCGTCGTCATCAAAAAGTAATTGAAGAAGCACCTTCCTCTGTTTTAACACCTGAATTGAGAAAAAAAATGGGAGAAGCTGCTGTTTTAGTGGCAAAATCCTGTGATTATTTAGGAGCCGGAACAGTAGAGTTTTTATTGGATGAAAACAATAATTTTTACTTTCTTGAAATGAATACCCGTTTGCAAGTAGAGCATCCTGTTACAGAATTAATTTCGGGAACGGATTTAGTTGAAATGCAAATTAAAGTGGCAAGAGGAGAAGTTTTAGCAATAAAACAAGAAGACATACAAATCAAAGGACATGCAATGGAATTACGTGTTTATGCGGAAGATCCATTGAATGATTTTTTGCCAAGTGTGGGACATTTAGACGTGTATCAATTGCCCGAAGGGAAAGGTGTTCGCGTTGATAACGGTTTTGAGCAAGGCATGGATATTCCAATTTATTATGATCCAATGTTGGCAAAACTAATTACTTACGCTGAAACTCGTGAAGAAGCCATTCAAATTATGTTAAAAGCTATCGAAGGCTATCAGGTAGAAGGAGTTCATACTACTTTGCCTTTTGGGAAATTTGTTTTTGAACACGAAGCATTTCGATCTGGAAAATTTGATACCCATTTCGTTAAGAAATATTATAATGCTGAGATGTTGAAAAACCAAAACGCAAAAGAAGCTGAAATCGCTGCTCTAGTAGCGTTAAAACAATATTTTGAAGACCAAAAAATCGTACGCTTACCAATTCAATAAAGTATGGAATCTAAAATAAAAATATTAAACGATAAAATTGCTCAAGCTCATTTGAGCGGAGGTAAGAAGCGTATTGAAAAACAACACGCAAATAAAAAACTTACTGCAAGAGAGCGTATCAATTACTTGATGGATGAAGGCTCTTTTGAAGAAATTGGAATGTTAGTAACGCATCGGACCTCTGATTTTGGAATGGAAAAGGAACTGTATTATGGAGATGGAGTTATTACTGGCTATGGAACAATAAACGGAAGATTAGTTTATGTTTTTGCCCAGGATTTTACTGTTTTTGGAGGTTCTTTATCTGAAACACATGCTGAAAAAATTTGCAAAATCATGGATATGGCGGTCAAAATGGGAGCGCCTATGATTGGACTTAATGATTCAGGAGGAGCCCGTATACAAGAAGGAGTTCGTTCTCTAGGGGGTTATGCAGACATCTTTTTCAGAAATGTCCAAGCATCAGGAGTTATTCCTCAAATCTCTGCCATTATGGGGCCATGCGCAGGAGGAGCTGTTTATTCACCGGCTATGACTGATTTCACGATGATGGTAGAAGATACCAGTTATATGTTTGTAACAGGTCCAAATGTTGTGAAAACTGTAACAAATGAAACGGTAACTTCCGAAGAATTAGGCGGGGCAAGCACACATTCAACTAAATCGGGAGTAGCACATTGTACTTCTGCAAATGATGTAGTTTGTTTAGAAGACCTTAAAAAGTTATTGAGTTATTTGCCACAAAATAATAAAGAAACACCGCATAATTTACCGTATGAGTTAGGGGATGAGCTTCGGGAACAATTAGATACAATAATTCCAGATAATCCAAATAAACCTTATGATATGCATGGTGTTATCGGAGGTATAATTGACGAAGATTCCTTTTTTGAAATTCATAAAAATTATGCCGAAAATATTCTAGTAGGTTTTGCCAGATTAGGAGGGCGAAGTATCGGAATTGTGGCTAACCAACCGATGTTTCTGGCGGGTGTATTAGATGTAAATAGTTCTATAAAAGCCGCACGATTCACTCGTTTTTGTGATTGTTTTAATATTCCTTTATTGGTTTTAGTTGATGTGCCAGGTTTCTTGCCAGGAACAGATCAAGAGTGGAATGGAATTATTGTTCATGGAGCTAAATTATTATACGCATTAAGTGAAGCTACGGTGCCAAGAGTTACCGTTATTACACGGAAAGCCTATGGTGGAGCCTATGATGTAATGAATTCAAAACACATTGGTGCTGATATGAATTTTGCTTGGCCAACGGCAGAAATTGCGGTTATGGGTGCAAAAGGAGCTTCTGAAATTATCTTTAAAAAAGAGATTAGTGAAGCTGATGATCACGAAGCCAAACTTTTAGAAAAAGAAGCGGAATATGCGGATTTATTTGCTAATCCATATACTGCTGCACAACGTGGTTTTGTGGATGAGGTTATTTTGCCTAAAGATACTCGCAGAAAATTAATAAAAGCATTTAGTATGCTTGAAAATAAGGAAAGTGTAGTGCCTAATAGAAAACACGGAAACATTCCTTTGTAATAGTATAATTGAAATAGAAACCACCTTTATGAGGTGGTTTTTTATTGGATGAACCATGTAGCGAATAGTAGATTTAAAAACTGGTTGGTATTTTAAATTCTACTATGTGATTTTAGTATCTTTCAGAATAATTTTTTAGAATCATGAAATACAACAGATGTGGAAAAAGTGGTTTGTTATTGCCTCAAATAGCATTGGGTTTATGGCATAATTTCGGCTCAGTAGATAATTTTGAAAATGCAGAAAGTATAGCCAAAACAGCCTTTGATAAGGGAATCACACATTTTGATTTGGCTAATAATTACGGCCCAATTCCAGGTTCTGCGGAAAGTAATTTTGGTAAAATTCTAAAAAATAATTTTCAAGGAAATTTGCGTGATGAAATTGTAATAACTACTAAAGCCGGCTATACAATGTGGGACGGCCCTTACGGGGATTGGGGTTCTCGAAAATACTTGTTGTCTAGTTTAGACCAAAGTTTAAAGCGAATGAGTCTTGAATATGTGGATATTTTTTATTCCCATCGTCCAGATCCAGAAACTCCGATGGAAGAAACAATGATGGCACTTGATTATGCTGTACGAAGTGGAAAAGCTTTGTATGCTGGAATTTCGAACTACAACGCAGAACAAACTAAGGAGGCCACTGAAATTCTGAAACGATTAGGAACACCTTGTTTGATTCATCAAGTGAAATATTCCATGTTTGTTCGTCAGCCTGAAGCAGGATTATTAGATGTTCTCGAAGAAAAAGGAGTAGGCTGTATTGCTTTTTCACCCTTGGCACAAGGGCTTCTGACCGATAAATACTTGAAAGGAATTCCTCAAAATTCAAGAGCTTCAAACCCCAATGGGCATTTGAAAACGAATGAAGTTTCAGAGGAAAGAATTCATAAAATTAGTCAGCTTAATGCTATTGCGCAACAAAGAAATCAGTCTTTGGCTCAAATGGCTTTGTCTTGGTTGTTAAAAGACAATAGAATTACTTCGGTTTTGATTGGAGCGAGTTCCGTTGGTCAATTAAACAATAATATTGATAGTTTAAAGAATTTAGATTTCTCGAAAGAGGAATTAATAGCAATTGAAAAAGTGTTAGAATAAAATGATAATTTTATTGACTAACTATCTTTCTTATTTTATACAATTGTATCTTATAAATTATTGATTCATTTGTTATAATTATAAATTTTCAACTAGGGTGTATAGTTTTTTGGGGGTAAAGAGTATTATTTTTGTTAAAATGGTTAACTTGCGCTAAGTTATATACTTATAAAATAAATTCAATTGGTTTTTTTATATTTCATTATTGCTTCATGAAGAGAGTCACCAGTTTAAATACTTACTTTAAAATACTTTTGTTGATTATTTCAACTAATTTGTTGTTTTTTTTACTTTATCTTTCTCTTTATTTTTATACTATTCAAGAAGAAAAGCAATTTTATAAAACTACTTTCAATCAGTACAATAAAGAGGTACAGTCGTTATTTGAACTTAATTCACAAGCGCATACTGCAAGAATTGTTGACGTTTCCTTTTGGGATGAGTTAGTAGATTTTACTAAAACAAAAGATAAAAATTGGTATGATAAATTCAGTTTTAGTCAAATTGATTCTTATGAGGTTGATTATATTGGAATTTATGATTTAAAAGGAGAATTAATAGGAGAGTCAACAACTTCTAATATTAAAACATCTGATTTCATACCTAGAAAACTACTACCAGGACTTTATAAATCGAAGCTTACAAAATTTTATTTGAAAGTTCCAGATGGAATTGTTGAGGTTTTTGGTGCAACAATTCACCCTTCAAATGACCCTCTAAAAAATAAGTTCAAGCCATCTGGTTATTTTTTTATGGCCAGACTTCTAAACAAAAAGTTTTTTGAAAATTTAGGCGCTATAAGTAGTTCTTCTGTAGGCTTTGTTGATGAGCAACATTTGGCTAAAACTACGGACAACTTTGTTGATGTGACTTTAGATTTAAAGGATTGGGAAAATAAAAGTGTTAGTAAAATACTTTTTCAAAGATCTTTTAATTTGAATTATAGAAATTCAAAAGACATTCTTTTTATTATTGTTTTTGCCTCAATAATTAACATTCTCATTTATTTGTATTATACTAAAAAATGGGTTTACAATCCTTTGAATTTAATTAAAGATATTTTAGAAACAGGGAATACCCATGCAATACATAAATTAAGAAAAGCTCGAGGTGAGTTTACCAATATTGCAAATCTCTTTGAAGAGAATGACAACCAACAAAAACAGTTAGAATTGTCTAAGCGAAAAGCAGAAGAGAATGACAAATTAAAATCTTCTTTTTTAGCTAATTTATCACATGAAATCAGAACACCAATGAATGCCATTATTGGATTTAGTGATTTGCTTCATGATGCTGATATTGAAGAAAAAGAAAGACTAGAATATTTAAAAATTATAAAAAATAGTGGTGTCAATTTAGTTTCAATTATTGAAGATCTTATCGAGATGTCTAAAATTGATGCAAGACAAATTCTGCCAAATTATAAGGCAGTTGACATTGAAGCTTGTATTCATGATTTGTATGATTCTATAAAGGTTACAATCCCTAAAGACAAACAAATACAGTTTTATGTTGAAGAAAATCCTGAAAATATTTCAGGAAATATTTTGACGGATGAGGTAAAATTGAAACAGATTTTGATTAATTTAATTACAAATGCTATAAAATTTACTGAAAAAGGGAGTGTTTCTTTTGGTTATACAGTAAATAAAATGCGGGGAGTTTTAGAATTTAAAGTAACTGATTCAGGTTTAGGAATTAATGAGAATAACTTAAAAATAATTTTTGACAGATTCCGTAGACTCGAAGATGATTATTCAGTTGAATCAAGCGGACTAGGGCTTGGTTTATCTATTACAAAGGCTTATGTTGAAATGTTAGGAGGTAGAATAACAGTAAATTCAGCTATAGGAGTTGGTTCAACTTTTGTGTTCGAAATTCCTTTGCAATACGATTTAAGTGAGAAGAAAACTCCGTTAATTAGTACGATAGATGTTGTTCCTAGTAATTCTGGTAACCAAACCATATTAGTTGCAGAAGATGATAATATTAATTTTTTGTTGTTGAAAAAGATTTTGGAATTAAAAAAATATGTTGTTTTAAGGGCTATAAATGGTCAAGAAGCCGTAGATATTTGCAAGGCTAATTCTGGTGTTGATTTAGTTTTTATGGATATTAAAATGCCAGTATTAAATGGCTATGAAGCGCTTAAAAAAATTAAAGAATTCTTGCCAAATCTTCCTATAATTGCGCAAACAGCACACTCTTCATTAGAGGATAAAGAAGAAATGTTACAGGCAGGTTTTACAGATTATATTACAAAACCATTGGACAAAGAAAAAATCTTTAAATTATTAGAAAAAATCTTTACCTAAAATAGTTTAAATACTATCATAAAAAAAAGAGTCTATAAATAATAGACTCTTTTTTTTATGATAGTATTTTACAAATTTAATCTGTAATATATTCATCTGCAATTGATAAAGCTTCAGAAATAATAGCAAGTCCTTCATCTATTTGAGATTCATTAATCATTAAAGGCGGGGCAATGAAAATATATCCCCAACGAACAAAAGTGTATAAGCCTAATTCTCTTAATTTTGCACCTACTTTATTCATGACTTCCATTTCTGCAGCATTAGCATTGAAAGGCGCCATAAGTTGGTATGGTTTTTTGCTTTTAACGACATCAAGACAGCCTAATAATCCTTTATTTCTAAAATCTCCTATAGATGGATGTTTGGCTCGCATTTCATTTATTCGTTTTTCCATGTAAGCACCCATTTTATTCGTATTTGCAATCAAATTATCACTTTCGTAAATATTGATTACTGCTAATGCTGCAGCCAGAGCTACTGGATGAGAGTTATACGTTAATCCTAACCATAAAGGCGAATCATCAAATTTCGAAGCAATTTTGTCCGATACCATCAAGCAACCTAAGGGCAAATAAGAAGAAGTTAGTCCTTTGGCCATACATATCATATCTGGAATGATATCGCTATGCTCAAATCCAAACCATTTTCCAGTTCTTCCAAAACCACTCATTACTTCGTCAGCAATAAATAGAATTTCATATTTTTCACACAAGGCTTTGATTCCTTTTAAATATCCTTTTGGATAGTGTAAACATCCAGACGATCCACTTTCGCCTTCAAAAATAAATGCAGCAATTGTGTGCCCGCCTTCATAACGAATAATTCTTTCGACAGAGTCAAGACTCCATTTTAATCTTGTTTCATCATCTTGATCACTTAATCCATAAAAATCATAAGGATCATCTAAATGAAAAATATTAGTAGATTGTTGTGCGTCAGTATATTGTTTTCGCGGATCACCACCTACAGTCATACTGGCAGATGAATTTCCGTGAAAACCTCTATATCGTCCAAATATTTTGTGCTTTCCAGTATATAAACGAGCAAGTTTTATAGCATTCTCAATTGAGGAGGCACCACAAAGTGTAAAAAAAGCCTTATTTAAATCACCAGGGCAAATCTCAGATAATTTTTTAGCTAATTTAGCTCTAATCTCAGTGGTACATGAAGGAGTTACGTAACTTACCTTTTGCATTTGTTCAACAACGGCATCGGTAATGCGTGAATCCCCATGACCTATATTTACAGACATTAATCCACTGGAGAAATCGATGATTTTTTTACCACCAACTTCATATAAATAAACACCTTCTCCTTTTTCTATGGGAATAGGGTTTACATTTTTTTGGGCAACCCATGTAAATAAACTATACTGCTTACTATCACTTATTATTTGTTCTTTACTCAACATTCTTTTTTTATATTTTAGTTATTTGACAGTTAAATCATAACTGTAGAGCATTTCTTCTCGTATAAATCCCATTTTATGATATAAACCTTGGGCTACAACATTGTTTTTGGCAGTTCTTAATCGAATTGTGTTTGAACCGAGTTCTTTAGCGAATTTTATAGTTTCTTTGATTAATTGCTCGCCGATACCGTTTTTACGAACGCCAGAGTCAACAAATAAATCATTTAAGATCACTATTTTATTTAGTGCCAAAGATGAAAAAGTGACATATATTAATGCAAATCCAATCGCTTTTTCATTGTTATCATCATCAAAAGCTAAAAAAACAACAGCTTCATTATTTTCTAATCTTTCTTTTAAATACGCTTTATGTTTCTCAAAATTGGAAGGATTTTTATAGAATACAACATATTGGTCAAATAAATTGGTTACTTGATCCAAGTCCTGTAAAGTAGCTTTTCGTATCATAACAGTGTGTTTTAAAAGGTTAGGTCTTTAAAAATACAAATTATTATTGAATTTATATCTCTCTATCCTTAATAAATAGGCTCATTTAAAGTGTTAGCTCATCCAGTTAATTCCCGCTTCTGGGTTCCATTTAGTGGTTGTTTTCTTTTCTTTGGTAAAAAAGCCAATAGAACTTTTGCCAGTTATATCTCCAGAACCAAAACGGGATTCATTCCATCCTCCAAAACCAAAAGGCTCTCTAGGAACTGGTACACCTATATTTACGCCACACATTCCTGCCGAAGCATTTTCAGTAACATAATTAGCTAAACCGCCACTTTGTGTAAACACAGAACAGGCATTTCCATATGGATTAGCATTTTCAATTGCTAAAGCTTCGTCAATTGTATTCACTCGGATAATTGCTAATACAGGACCAAAAACTTCTTCTTTTGCAATTTTCATATCTGCTGTAGCATAATCTATAATAGTTGGACCTACGTAAAAACCATTTTCTTTTCCTGGAACAATTGTGTTTCGACCATCTAAAATGATTTTTGCGCCTTGTTGTTCCGCTTCGGTGATATAGCCTTCAATTCTGTCTTTAGCAGCTTTTGAAATTACAGCGCCTAATGTGGTTCCACATTTTATTTTTAAGGCATCTCCAATTAATTTATCAAGAATAGTTTCGCAATTACCAACAGCGATTAAAGTAGCTGCCGCCATACATCTTTGTCCCGCACAACCACTCATTGATGCTACAATATTAGATGAAGCCATTTCGGGATGTGCATCTGGCAATAGAATAATATGATTTTTTGCTCCACCAAGTGCTAGTACTTGTTTTAAATTTTGACTAGCTCTTTGATAAACAATTTTGGCTACTTTAGTAGAACCTACAAATGTCACGGCATTGATAGCTGGATGATCGCAAATGTTTTCAACCGTGGTTTGAGTACCGTTTATAATATTAAAAAGTCCGTCGGGTAGTCCGGCTTCTTTTAATAGTTTAGCGGTATATTGACTACTAATTGGCACTGCTTCGGATGGTTTTAAGATAAAAGCGTTTCCTAATGCGATTGCATTCACAATAGTCCAATGTGGTACCATTGTAGGAAAATTAAAAGGCACAATAGAAGCAACGATTCCAACAGGGACTTTGCTTGAAGCACAAAAAACCCCTTTGCTAACTTCCATATTTTCACCATTCACAAATTGAGGTAGGGAACAAGCAAATTCTGTTAACTCAATTGCTTTGTCGATTTCAGCTTTAGCCTCAGCATGTATTTTTCCGTTTTCTCGGTAAATAATTTCTGTTAGTTCCTCACTATTTTGTTCTAATAATTGTTTGTATTTATAAAAAACCTGTGCTCTTTCTTTTAAAGTAACTTTTTGCCAGTCTTTTTGGGCTTTTTGCGCATAAACAATAATTTCATCTAAATCTTCCATAGTAGATTCTTGAAATGTTGTTAATTTACTTCCGTCCAAAGGCGAAATAACAGTGTGGGTTTTACTAGAGCTGCCAGATTTAAACGCTCCGTTTATGTAGTTTTTTACTTCGTTAAATAACATATTTTTTGTTTATATAGTTTTTCAAATATACAAATTTTTATAAAAAAACAATAATATTTTTTGCTTGTACATAAAATATCGTTAGATTTACAAAATAATCATACTTATGTTAACTTATTTGCAAGTGTAAAATAAATAGGAATCTATTGTATGAGTTTAAATACTGACCAATTTAAATTTAAATTATTAACCAAAACCAAAATCAATGAAATCAATCTCAACTATTATTGGAGTCGCCTTATTATTTCTGGCAGGACTATGTTATTTTATTAATTGGCATGCTTTAGTTCCTGCATTTACGGTATTAGGAGTTGCTATTATTACCAGAAAAGCTTTAGAACCATTAATTATAGGTTGTGCTATTGGTTTTATATTATTAGCAAATCAAGGAGGCTCTGAAGAATATTTTCCAGAAGGTAAAGGAATGATTTTTCCATTGAATATGTTTGATGGAATGTTTACGTCAATTGCTAGGGATGCTCACGACCAAGGATTAATATGGGTAATTTTAGTTTGTATATTATATGGTGCTTTTGTTCAGTTACTTAATGTATCTGGGGGAATTCAAGCAGTAGGAAGGTATTCTGAAGCTCATGTAAAAAGCAAGAAACAATCACTTATCATGACTTATTTTCTTAGTTTTTTCTTCTTTTTAGATGATTATTTAAGTGCTTTGTCTGTAGGAAATACAATGAGACCAATAACAGATAAGTTTGGAGTTTCTAGAGAAAAACTAGCTTTAGTGTTAAGTTTTGTATGTGTGCCGTTAACTATAATTTTTCCTATTTCAACTTGGACAATATTTTATGGTTCCCAATTAACAGCAATTGAAGGAGGCGTTTTAAATGGAGCAGGAAAAGTGATTACAAGTCCAATCGAAGCTTTTTTAGGAACAATTCCTTATAATTTTTCGGCTTGGATTTCATTAATATTAGGAGCGTTAGTTGTGTTTCATTTGATTCCTGATTCAAAGGGAATTAAAGCTGCAGAAGCGGAAGTAAAACCATACGAGCCAGAGGTTGCGAAAGTGAAAAAGAACCCTGCAAAACAAGGGAAGTTAGTTTATTTTATACTTCCATTATTGGTTTTGATTTGGTGCACAATTTTTCCTTATCCTTTTGATATGGATTACTGGGGGAGTTTAGAGCCTTCTACTGAAGTGATTTTTGGTAGTATAGATGCTTTGCGTGGTATTGTTACTGCGGTTGTTTTTACTTATATGTATTTCTTATTGTTTAAAGTAATAAAATTCAATAAAATTTCTAAGCATTTTGTATTAGGGTTAGAAACAATAACATTTGTTTTAACAGTTTTAGGTTTTACTTATTTGCTAAAAGATGTTCAAAATGCATTAGGTTTTAATGAATTTGTTGCTTCACATTTACAAGGAATAAGTTGGTTAAACGGAGCTACATTACCATTTGTGGTTTTTGCTTTGGTTTCTTGGATTTGTTGGGCTACTGGATCGAACTGGGGAATTTACGCTATCCTAGTGCCTACAACAGCTATTATGTCACATACATTGGGCGCTGATTTTTGGCTTTCTCAAGGAGCATTAGCTTCAGGTACAGTTTGGGGAGCGGCAGCTTGTTTCTTTTCGGATAACAGAGTTTTGACAGCACAATCTTGTAAGGTGGATATGATGAAACACGGAATTTCACAATTTCCGTATCAATTAGTAATTTTTGGGGTGTCTTCCGTATTATATCTTGTGGCTGGGTTTGTATTATAATTAGTTACAAATGATCGACAAAAAGATTTTAAACGATAGATTTTTGATTCGAACCGCTAAACCAGAGGATGCTATTCAAATGGAGTATGTTCAATCGAAATGTTACCCTACATTACACGAATCAGAAATACTAGTTAGAGATCATTTTGTTAATCACATGAAAGTATTTCCAGAAGGTCAGATTGTAGTAGAATTAGATGGTGAAATTGTCGCTTCGGCAAGTACTTTTAGATGTTATTTTCCAGAGCATGATAGTACTTTTTTAGAAGAAACAGACAATTTATGGATTACTAATGTTCAGCAACCTAATGGCGATTGGATGTACGGAATAGATATGGGTGTATTACCAGAATATAGAGGGTTAGGTCTTTCTAAAGAAATGTATAAAGCGCGTCATGAAGTCTGTAAAAGATTAGGAATTAAAGGGCAGATTATTGCTGGGATGACTATTGGTTATGGGAAAGTAAAAGACCAAATGACTATAGAAGAATATTGTCAGAGGTTAGAAAATAAGGAATTTACAGACCCTACTATTACCTCTCAAAGAAATGCTGGATTTAGATGGATAAGACCTTTGTATAACTATATTAATGATCCTGATGCGGGGTATGCAAGTATTTTAATGTACAATCCTGTTGATGAGAATTATACTTTATAGTATCAATTTTAAAATAAATAAATAGAATAAATCAGAATTAAATTAAAAAAAAATGGGAACTCAAATTAAAAAAGTATCAGAAATTCCTGGACCAAAAAGCAAAGAAATGTTAGCAAGAAGAGCCGCAGCTTTACCTGCTGGTTTAGGGAAATCTACCGAAGTGGTAGTCGAAAAGGCTGAAGGTGCACTGGTATGGGATGTTGATGGAAATCAACTGATTGATTTTGCAGGTGGTATTGGAATGGTTAATTTGGGGCATAGGCCAAAAGTTGTTGTTGATGCTGTTAAGGCACAATTGGACAAACACATTCACCCCGGAGCTTTAGTAACTACATTTGAACTTTATCTTGAATTTGCAGAGTTGTTGAATAAAATTACTCCAGGGGATTTTCCTAAAAAGACTTTATTGGCAAATTCAGGTTCTGAAGCGGTAGAAAATGCAGTTGCGATTGCAAGATATTATACAAAAAGACCAGCCGTTATCTGTTTTGAAGGTGCTTACCACGGAAGGACGATGCTTACATTGAGTTTAACTAGTAAATATGGTTTGTTCAAAAGAGGATTTGGTAGTTATGCTCAAGATATTTACCGTTTTCATTCTCCAAATGTTTACAGACGACCAAATAGTATGACTGAAGAGGAGTATATTGATTTTTGTATTGAGCGTTTTGATCAAAACTTAATTTCTCATGTTGATCCATCTGCTGTTGCGGCAATTATTATTGAGCCAGTTCAAGGTGAAGGTGGTTTTATTCCTGTACCAAAACGTTTTCTAGAAAAAATACGTCAAGTATGTGATGATCACGGAATCGTTTTTATTGCTGATGAGGTTCAGGCTGGAGCAGGAAGAACGGGTAAGTTCTTGTCTATTGAGCATTCAGGTGTTGTTCCTGATGTGGTAACAATGGCAAAATCTATCGGTTCAGGATTACCAATATCCGCCATTACAGGTAAAGCTGAGATTATGGATGCGCCGCATTTAGGAGGAATTGGAGGAACGTACAGCGGAAGCCCAATTGCAGTTGCAGGAGCTTTGGCTACAGTTAAAGAAATTATCAAACCAGAATTCTTAAATCGCGCAACTCATGTTGGTAAAATAATTACGGACAGAATTAATGCCATGAAAGACAAATTCTCCATAATAGGTGAAGTTCGTGGACTAGGAGCAATGCTTGTTGTTGAATTTGTAAAAGATAGGCATACAAAAGAGCCAGATATGGATTTTGCTATGGCAGTAATCAAAAAATCAGTGGCGAATGGAGTGATATTAATTAGAGCAGGATTGTATACAAACTGTATTCGTTTCTTGCCTCCAATTGTGATTACAGACGAGCAATTGCATGAAGGTTTAGATGTAATTGAAAATGCAATTCAAGAGGTTTTAAATGAAAGAGGATAATTCAAATGGCTCTCAAATTAATACATAATGCTATTATTTTTACTATGGAATCAGCTTCGCCCAAAGCTGATTCTATGGTAATTAATCATTTAGGGATAATTGAAGCTATTGGAACGGAAGAAGAAATGAGAAATCAATTTCATTCTTTTTCTGAAGAAATAAATTTTAAAGGTAAAACAATTGTTCCGGGATTAAATGATGCTCATATCCATGTATGGAAAATAGGCCATTTACGAACGTATATGTTAGATGTTCGTGGAGTCAAATCTATTGTTGAATTCAAAAAACTATTGAAAGATTTTACGGATAAAAACCCATCTTCCTATTGGATTATGGCTCGTGGAATTAATGAAATGGTTCTTGAAGAAAAACGATTACCAACAAAAGAAGATCTTGATGAGGTTGTTTCGGACAGACCTGTTTTTGTAATTAGAACCTGCGCGCATATTGGAATTGCCAATTCAAAAGCGATTGAGCTATCTCATGTCGACGAAGCTACTGAAGTTCCTTTTGGTGGAGAAATTCGGAAAAATGAAGATGGAAGTTTACAAGGTATTTTTACCGAAAGAGCTTTGGGATTGATAATGAATACTATTCCGCCATTTACTTTTGAAGAATACAAAAACATGATTCTTGAAGCGCACAATTATTTGTTGAGTTTAGGAATTACAAGCGCAACTGATCCTGCTGCAAACGAAGAATTACTTGCCGCTTACATACAATTAGATAAAGAAGGATTGCTTCGGGTGAGAATGAATGTTTTTCCGTTAAGAATTCCTGATGGAAGTGATGAAATCCAACCTTTACCAGAACAATATGAATCTGATTTCTTGCAAATAAAAACAGTGAAATTTTTCTCTGATGGAGGGTTAAGTTCTGCAACTGCAGCTTTAAATGTTCCTTATAAAAACACAGATGGATATAAAGGTGTTTTGAGATTGGATTATGAGAAGTTTTATCAAACAGCCAAAGAAGCTGTTGAAAAAGGATTCTCTGTTGCCACGCATGCCATTGGTCATCAAGCGGTGGATTTAACATTGAAAGTCTACAGGGATTTGTTCAAAATGGATCCAACTCTAAAACACAGAATTGAACATGTTGGATTTTTGTCCAATGAAAATATAAAGGATTTTAAGCAAATGAATATGACTGCAGCAATGCAACCTATTTTCATTTATGAATTGGCAAATAATTTTAAAAGCACTTTGCCAGAGGCATTATTAGATGTAGTTTATCCTTGTAAAACAGTTTTAGATAACGGTATAAATTTAGCCTTATCAACTGATGGGCCTGTTGTTAAAGAGATAAATCCTTGGGTTAATATCGAAACAGCAATTACGCGTAAAGCAGCAGATGGATTTGTTATTGGCGAAAGCCAAAAAATTACTTTGCAGCAAGCATTATATGCTTATACAGTGGGAAGTGCTGTTGCGGACAATTTAAAGGACAAAAAAGGAAGTTTGTCAAAAGGGAAATATGCAGATTTTATTGTTTTGGATGAAAATCCACATGAATTATTAGATGTTTCAACTATTCAAACAAATGAATCTTGGGTAGAAGGAAAATTATATTACAAAAAAGAGATATAAATATAACAAATAAAACAACTAAATCGGTATTTTTTTGTAAAATAATTAATTACATTTGATTCGTTATAAAATTAAAAAATAAATTTAAGATGAGCGCATTAGATGATGAATTAGATTACCAAATATTGAAACTGCTTCAAAAAGATGGCAGAATGTCGTTTACTGAAATATCAAAAGAAATAAATGTAGCGGTGAGTACTATTAGACACCGTTTCATCAATTTAGTAGAAGATGGTACTTTAAAAATAATTGGCAGGGTAGATCCTAACAAAATTGGTTTTAATGCCTATGCAAGTGTGCTGATATCGGTTAAGCCAAAATCGCATATGAATACCATTTTTGAAGAACTAACTAAGTTGCCTGAAATTAGTTTTTTAGCTTCTGTTTCTGGAGATTATGATATTGAAGCGAATGTTATGTGTAGAGATATGGAACATCTGAATGAATTATTAGGAGAAAAAATTCACGTCATGGAAGGTGTTTTTGATACAAAAACAAATATGTATATGAAGATATTCAAATTTGCACAACCTGATTTAGAATTAGCAAAATTATCAAGCAAACAAAATGAATAATACAGATAAATTATACGAAAGAAGAAAGAAAAGTGTGCCAAACGCTTTAGGAATTTTTAATCCATCCAGTATTCAATCTGCTAAAGGCGCTATAATAATTGACGCAGATGGAAGAGAATTAATTGATTTTGCTGGAGGAATAGGCGTTAATAATGCAGGTCATGGTGTGCCTGAAATAATTGATGCAATTAAAAAACAGGCTGAAAAGTTTATACATGCCTCTTTCAATGTATCGGTTTATGAGCAATATTTAGACTTAACAGAAAAGTTATGTGAAATATTACCACACGGCGATTCAACAAAAGCAATGTTGACTTTGTCTGGTGCTGAATCTGTTGAAAATGCCATAAAAATAGCGCGTGCTGTAACTGGAAAATCAGGAATTATATGTTATGATGGTTCCTTTCATGGTCGTACGATGATGGCGATGACTTTAACTTCAAATGTAAAATATAAAGAAGGTGCAGGGCCTTACGCTCCTGAAGTCTATCGTTTGGAATTTCCGTATTACAAACCAAGTATGAGTGCTAGGATGACTGAAGAGGAATTTGATGATCTGATGATTATGAAATTACATAAAACTTTTTCGTCAACAGTTTCTGTTTCGCAAACTGCAGCTATCATTTTAGAATTAGTTCAAGGAGAAGGTGGTTTTACCGTTGCTTCCAAAAAATACGTACAATACTTGCGTAAATTCTGTACTGAAAATAATATTTTCTTGATTTTTGATGAGGTGCAATCTGGCTTCGGACGTACTGGAAAATGGGCTGCTTATGAACATTATGGAGTAACTCCAGATTTGTCAACTTGGGCAAAATCTATGGGAGGCGGAATGCCAATAGGTGCAGTCATTGGAAAACAAGAAATTATGGATGCTGTTAAACCAGGACTTATTGGAGGAACTTATTTAGGAAATCCCTTGAGTTGTGTAGCTTCGTTAGCAAGTATAAATTACATGCAAAAAAACAACATTAATGCTGCAGGAGAAAAAGTGGGTAAAATAGTGCGTGAAAAATTCAATCAATTGCAAGCTTTGTATCCAAATAATATTACTGATGTACGTGGGTTAGGAGCTATGTTAGCAATAGAATTTTTCAACCCAAAAACAAAACTGCCTGATGGAGATGCAACAAAAGCAATTGTAAACAAGTGCTTGGAGAAAGGTTTGATAGTGATCACTTCTGGAACGTATGGAAATTGTATACGAATTTTAAGCCCTTTATTTATTGAAGAGGAACTATTGCAAAAAGGCTTGACTATTTTAGAGGAAACCATAAAAGAAATACTGTAATGAGAAAGCAATATATAAATGGGGTTTGGTGTGATGCAATTGGTGGTGGAACTTGGGATGTGCAGAGTCCATCTTCGGAAGAAATAATTGACTCAGTTCCTTTTGGGGATGTAGCAGATTGTAAAGCTGCTATTGTTGCAGCGGATGCATCTTTTAAAGAATGGAAAAATACAACTCCTTATTTTAGAGCTGAAATATTAAAAAAAGTTGCCAATTATATTCGAGCAAATGCCGAATCTTTTGCAAAAGAAACTTCTTTAGAAACGGGGAAGCCAATGTTAGAATCTAGAGGAGAATGGCAGGTTTCTGCTAATCTTTTTGAATGGTATGCTGAGGAAGGAAAACGCAATTATGGTAGAGTAGTTCCTACGAATAGAGCTGATAAACGCTCTATGGTAATTTATCAATCGCTTGGTGTTGTGGGAGTAATTACGGCTTGGAATTTTCCAGCATATAATCCAGCTCGAGCTGTAGCAGCTGCATTAGCAGCGGGTTGTAGTGTGGTTATGCGAGGTTCAGAGTTTACGCCATTGTCTAGTTTTAATATGGCCAAAGCCTTAGACGAAGCTGGAATTCCTAAAGGTGTTTTTAACTTAATTAATACAGAGCCTGTTTCAACAGGAACTGAAATGATTGAAAATCCATTATTAAAAAAAATAAGCTTTACAGGAAGTACTCGTGTGGGCAAAATATTAATGGATGGTGCTTCAAAAACATCGACTAAATTATCACTTGAGTTAGGTGGAAATGCCCCCGTAATTATTGAAAAGGATGTTGATGTTGAAGCAATTGCGAAGCAAGCTTTGGTTGCTAAACTTAGAAATTGTGGGCAGGTTTGTGTTGCGCCACAACGTTTTTATGTACACGAATCTATATTCAACCAATTTATTTCGATTGTTAAAGAAGATATTTCAAAACTGAAAACAGGTATAAATGGTGGTGATATTGATTTTATTGGACCATTAATTAATAAAACCCAACAAAAACATTCTTTGGCTATGCTTGAAAAAGCAAAAAATGAAGGTGCTACAATTCATATTGGTGGTGAAGCTTCTGAGAAAGGATTTTTTGTTCATCCTGCTTTAATTGAGGCAAAACAGAATCAGACTTTTATTAAAACAGAAATTTTTGGGCCTTTGATGGTTGTTATTCCTTTTGAAACCAAAGAACAGGCTTTGGAATGGGCAAATGATACGGAATATGGATTGGCTTCATATGTATTTACAAATCATATTAAGACGGCTAATTTTTATGCTGAAAATTTAGAATTTGGTATGGTAGGCATCAACGAATGGGCTGCCCATGGAACTGAGTTGCCATTTTCGGGATGGAAAAGTAGCGGTATCGGTCATGAATCAGGAGCTGAAGGACTAAAAGAATACATGGAATTGAAACTCATTAGTTACGGTAATATGTCGTAATAAGTCTTAGGTTATTTTAATTGTCTTTCCAGTTTTAAATCTTCAAAATTTTAATCAAAACATATGAAAAAAGAAATTTTAGGTAAGTATATTTTACAGACACCTTTACCAGAGCATGCTAAGCAACAAGCGGAATTGCAAGAGATTGTTTTTCCTACATTGTCAGCAGAAGAGTTGATTACTGAAGAAAAATACAAAAGACATTTGGAGATTTTTCCTGAAGGGCAGTTTATTGTATTAGATGGCGATAGGGTAATAGCCTCTTGCACCACTTTGCGTCAAAATTATCATAAAGGGCATCATACTTTTTTAGAAATTTCGGATGATTTGTGGTTGGGAACGCATGATCCAAAAGCAGAATGGATATACGGTTTAGATGTGTCAGTTCATCCAGATTATCAAGGAAAAGGTATTGGAAGAGAGATTTATAATGCAAGACAAGAAGTAGCAAAAACATTAGGCTGTAAAGGACAAATGACTGCAGGAATGCCTATTGGTTATGATAAAGTTAAAGATCAAATGACTATTGCAGAATATTGCGATAAGTTGATAAAAGGAGAAATAGTAGACCCTACAGTTACGGCTCAAACTAAATGTGGGTTCATTTTAGTAGAACCATTATTTGATTATTTAGATGATCCACGTAGTGGGAATTGTTCTGTATTGATGTATTGGCCATTAGATCCCAACACTAAATTAAGTGAGAATCATTAACTGGATTCTTTAATTAACGCTTTTAGAATTATTAATACTGAAAAGTTGTAATTATTACAAATAAATAAAATGATATTCAAATCTATAAATCCATTTTCGCAAGCAGTTATTGCAGAGCACGAAGTGTTGACAGAGGCCCAATTAGCTCAAAAATTACAATTAGCGGAAAGTGCTTTCAAGAACTGGCGTACCACTACTTTTCAAGAAAGAGCAGATAAAATGCAAAAGCTAGCGAATATTTTGCGTGCAAATAAAAATGAATTAGGATTGTTAATTACCAATGAAATGGGTAAAATTTTACCTGAAGGAATTGGAGAAGTCGAAAAATCAGCAGGAAACTGTGATTTCTATGCAGAAAATGCAGAGAAAATGTTGAAAGATCAACAGTATGATACGCCTTTTAAGAGTATGTCTGTTTACGATCCGATGGGAGCTGTTTTTGCAATTATGCCTTGGAATTATCCTTTTTGGCAAGTCTTGCGTTATGCAGCGCCAGCAATTATGGCGGGGAATGTTACGCTCTTGAAGCATGCTCCTAATGTTATTGGTTGTGCGAAAGCTATCGAAAATGCTTTTCTAGAAGCAGGTTTTCCAGAAGGTGTTTTTCAACAAATAATTATTGATATTCCACAGGTAGAAAGTGTTATCGCTTCGGATATTGTTCATGGAATTACTTTGACAGGAAGCGAAATGGCAGGTTCGTCAGTTGCGGCATTAGCAGGAAAACATATTAAAAAATCAGTTTTGGAACTTGGCGGTTCTGATGCTTTTATTGTTTTAAATGATGCTGATCTAGAGAAAGCAGCAACTGTTGCTACGCAATCTAGGATGCTAAATGCTGGTCAAGCCTGTATTTGTGCCAAGCGATTTATTGTTACTGAAAAAGTAGCAGATGAGTTTGCGGCACTTTTTAGCCAAAAAGTAAGTGCGCTTAATCAAGGGAATCCATTGCTTGAAGGGATTAATATGGGACCATTAGCGCGATTAGATTTGGCTGAAAAATTGAGTAGTCAACTAGAAAAATCATTGCAACAAGGCGCCAAGTTAGTAGTAGGAGGGGAGCGTGAACAATGTAATTTTCAACCTACATTGATTGATTTTGTAGATGCTAATAATATTACTTTTCAAGAAGAGACTTTCGGACCGCTTGCAACTATTGTCAGAGCAAAAGATGAAAATGATGCTATTGCTATAGCAAATAATCATAGATATGGTCTAGCGTCTGCTATTTGGACTGAGGATAGAGATAAAGCTTATCAATTAGCAAGAAGAATTGATGCAGGTAATGTTTTTGTAAACTCATTAGTGCGTTCTGATTCAAGAATACCTTTTGGTGGAATAAAAAAATCAGGTTATGGAAGAGAATTGTCTGAGATTGGAATAAAAGAATTTATGAATATGAAATCTGTTATTATAGAATAACATTTGTTTTGCAAAACAAATAAATTTTTGTTTCAACCCTGTTTTTTTAGGGGGTATTTTTTAAAATGAACTGAAAAATAGTTTAAAAATTAATTTAAAAACTTGTTTTCGTTGTTTTTGTTCTAAAATAAAGGGGTGTTTTTAAAAAATGAGATTATTGATATTGTAAAATAATTAACAATAAATAAGGAATACACATTATTTTTAATTGATTTTTTATAATTAATAATTCGAACGCAAAACGGTCAAAAAAACAAGTATTAAGTTTTTAACTAAAATAAAAGTTAATAAATTCGCATCAGGAAACAGGTAATTTCCTTGATAAATCGAACTAATAATCAAGATCATTTAACGATTTAAAAAGAATACTAACCAAAACCAATTAATAATTAAAACCAGATTAAACATGAAAAAAGTAGTAATTATTTTAGCTCTAATGCTAACAAGTACATTGACATTTGCACAAGATGCACCAGCTCCTGCACCAGCGGCAGAAGAACCATCAAGTAATTTAGCAATCGGAGTGGATGTTGTATATCCTTATTTGTGGAGAGGTATTAGACTTAATGCTAATAAAGTAGCTTTTCAACCTTATGCTTCATATGCATTAACAGATAAACTTACTGCAGGAGTTTGGGGGACAACTAATTTATCAAGCGAAGCAAATGCGTATAATGAATTTGATTGGTATTTATCTTATCAAGCATCTTCTGTTGTGAAAATATCGTTAAGTGATTATTATTACAACAACACAAAGAAATCAGAATTAACAAGAACTAACTATTGGGATTACGGAAAAACAGGATCTCAAGCAATTGATTTGTCTATTGCTTTGAATTTTGCTGATAAAGGAGTGCCATTAGATTTTCAATGGAATACTTTGATTGCAGGTAATGATTATAATGCTAGTGGAGACAGAAACTTTTCAAGCTACACTGAACTTGGATATACTCAATCTATAGAAAGTGCTGGTGTTGATTTAAGATTTTTTGCGGGAGCAATTTTGTCTAAACCAAGTGCATATTATTTAGTTGATGGATTTAAATTTACAAATGTAGGTTTGAATGTTTCTAAAGCAATTAAATTCTCAGAGAGCTTTAGCTTGCCAGTTTTTGTAAGATATACTTATAATGACAATGGTAATTACAATAAAGATGGAGAGTTGAAGAAAAGCTTTGTGTCTGGAGGGATGACCTTTACAATAAAATAATTTAAAGAATTTTTTTTTACTGCCAAGATACTTTCATTAGTGTTTTGGCAGTTTTTTTATGCTTATTGTTTTTTATAAATAGTATAAATCGTGTTTATTGTTTTCTCGTCAAGGGCATCATTAACTTCTGTTTGTATATAATGCAATTTGAATGCCGTAATTGCGGCCGAAAGGTCTTTAGTGTTATATCCTATAATCTGCAATCCTTGTTCTATATTAAAATCAGCAGGAGCAGTTTCTAAAATATCTGGCCAAATCCCATATCCTTTTTCTGCTAAAACTTTCCAAGGGAATAAGGCACTCGGATCTTTTTTTCTGCTAGGCGCAATATCAGCATGTCCAATAATGTTTTGAGTAGGGATATTGTAGTCTTTCTTTAATTTAGCCAATAGTGCCAATAAGCTATTGATCTGAGCTTCTGAAAAAGGTTCTGTTCCGTTGTTATCTAATTCAATACCTATTGAAGCAGAATTTATGTCAGTATTTTTACCCCATTTTGCATTTCCTCCATGCCAAGCACGCAAATAATCATTTAGCATTTGTACCACACGGCCATCATCTGCAATTACATAATGAGCACTTACTTGCGGTTTTACTAATGTAAAGGTCTTTAGAGTTTGTTGTAAAGAATCTTGTGCGGTATGATGAATAATAATGAAATTAGGCTTTCTTAAATTGAAATTTACGGTACCAATCCATTCCGTATGAATCCCATTTTGCAAGGGTAAGGATTCCTTTTTAGATATTTTTTTTGTCAGGGTTTTCAATTGCTTCTTATAGGACTTATCGCTTAGTCTGTAAGTATTTGAAGCACATGAAATTATAAAAGAAGCAGAAATCAGGTAATAAAAAGGCTTTTTCATACTTTAAGAATATTATTCTTCAGATTCCTTTTCTTTTTTAGCCTCTTTTTTAGATTTTTTATCTGATTTAGACTTCTTTGGGTTCTTAAATTCGTCTTTCATCAAAAGGTATTTTTCTTTTTGATCGCTATTCAATAAAACCATTACTTTAGAATCAGTAATTTCTGAAAGTGCTTTGATGTCGTTTATTTTAGCTTCTTGACTCGTTTCTTGTTTCATTATAATTCCTTGGCTTCTAATGCTTTCGGTTAGAATGTTTGAAATAGCAATTACTTGTAATTCATCTAGATCAATTCTAGATTTGAGATTATCCATTATTTTACCAACCGTTACTTCAACAGGAATTTCTTTTGGTTTATCTCTTTCTTGCGACATTCCCCCATTCATTTGGCCCATTCTGCTTCCTCCGCCATAACCACTTCCGTATCCACGATTGTAACCACCACCATATCCACTATTACTATATTGAGCAAAAGCACTATTGAATGATGTGAATAAGAAAACAAGAACAACTAATTTCTGAATGGGTTTCATGGCAAATATTTTAAAATCAAATATATAAAAATATAGAGTAAATTAAACAGGTTCTCCGTATAAATCAAATTCGGTTGCTTCAATGATTTTCACCATCACAAACTCACCAGTTTTAACATAATGCTTGGTTGCGTCAATTAAAACTTCATTATCAACATCAGGGCTGTCAAATTCTGTTCTTCCTACAAAATGACCACCTTCTTTTCTGTCAATGATACATTTGAAAGTTTGCCCTACTTTTTCTTGATTTAAGTCCCAAGAAATTTGAGATTGTAACTCCATAATCTCATTGGCACGATCTTGTTTTACATCATCTGGAACATCATCTTCTAACAAATAAGCATGTGTGTTTTCTTCATGAGAATAAGCAAAACAACCCATTCTGTCAAATTTCATTTCTTGAACAAAATCTTTAAGAATCTCAAAATCTTCTTGTGTTTCTCCAGGGTAACCAACAATTAAAGTGGTACGAATTGCCATTCCAGGAACAGCAGCTCTAAAATCTTTTAATAATTGAGTGGTTTTTTCCTGTGTTGTTCCGCGTCGCATAGATTTCAAAATAGAATCAGAAATGTGCTGCAACGGAATATCAATATAGTTACAAATCTTAGGCTCGCGCTTCATGATTTCTAATACATCCATTGGGAATCCAGTTGGGAAGGCATAATGCAAACGAATCCATTCAATTCCTTCTACTTTTACTAAAGCCTCAAGGAGTTCTCCAAGATTGCGTTTTTTATAAATATCAAGACCGTAATACGTTAAATCTTGAGCAATCAAAATCAATTCTTTAACACCATTTTTAGCAAGACCTTCCGCTTCTTTAACTAGTTTTTCAATAGTTTGCGAAACGTGTTTTCCTCTCATTATCGGAATAGCACAAAAACTACAAGGTCTATCACAACCTTCTGCAATTTTTAAATAAGCATAATTTTTAGGAGTTGTAGTTAAACGTTCTCCTAGCAATTCGTGTTTATAATCAGCACCTAAAGCTTTCAATAATTGTGGAAGTTCAGTAGTTCCAAAAAACTGATCCACATTAGGAATTTCTTTTTCTAAATCAGGTCTGTAACGCTCAGATAAACATCCAGTTACAAAAACTTTGTCGACTAAACCTCTTTCTTTTTTATCAGCATATTCCAAAATCATGTTTACAGATTCGGCCTTTGCATTATCAATAAACCCACAGGTATTAATTACTATGATATTCCCTTCTTCAGCTTCTGGTGCTTCGTGAGCAACATCTTTTCCGCTTGCACGCAACTGACCCATAAGGACTTCGCTATCATATACATTTTTTGAACACCCAAGAGTGATTACATTGATTTTGTTCTTTTTTAAAGACTTGGTTCTCATAGATTTATAAATTGGAGTGCAAAATTACAATTTTTTATTCAAACTGAACTTGTTTCGTTCTCTTTTCCATGTTTTAAGGAGCTAATCCTGCTGTCCATTTTATCTTTTACTTTTTATTCTTCCTTCGTCAGAATAAAAAGTAAAAGGATGTCATTTCCATCAGGGCTAAAAAAAATCCGTTTCGAATTAAAAGAAACGGATTTAAAAATGGGGGCAATTTTTATATTATAATTCAAATAATAGGGTTAGAGATACATTGTTGTTTTTGGTATTAATTTGAGCTCCATCAGTAAATCCTTGTGCAAAGAAACCTTCATTGGAATCTCTCTTTGCATATGAATAAGATAAATCAACTTTGGTTGAACCAAAATTATAACCTAAGCCACCTGAATAACTAGTTAAATCTCCAATTGTAGAGGTGTTTTTATAAGGACTTTGGTCATGACGGTATCCTGCTCTAAGACTCAAAGCTTCGATTTTATATTCAGCACCAATTCGTAATTCACTAGTACTTGCTAAAGTTGCATTCATCTGACTATTTAAGCCTTGAAAATAAGAATCATTTTCGGGTTTAAATTTGGTGTTACTATAATCTTTCACAGCATAATCAATGCTTATTAACCCTGTTTTTCCAAAAATATAAGCAGTACTAAAAGTCCATTTACTTGGTGTTTGTAATTTGTATGGAGAGTAGTAATTAGTAACTTGAGGGTCAACAACATCGCTAGGAAGTTCTTCGACCGTATTAGCACTTACAGCAACAATTTTTTGTGAAAATTCATCACTTAATTTTAGCCAAGTTGGAGATTCATAAGAAAGACCTAATCGGAATTCATTAGTGACTTTAGCAATAGCACCTGCTTGAAATGAAAATCCGGTACCATAGGTGTATAAATCATTATTAAAACGTAATCTTGAAATTGTGTAATCTGAAGTTAATGGTGCATTATTATCTTCGTAAAAACTTGAAGATTGGTAATAATCAGTAAAATGAGAATTTAAGTTTATCCCTAAAAATAGTTTGTCTTTGTAAGAAGTTGCAGCATTGAAAGACAATTTCCCGTTAAATCCATTTTTAGTAATGTGATTTTCTTGGTAATAATTTCCGCCAGCTGGAACATTTGAGGTGTATAGTGTATTAGCTGCATTATTGTCTACAGGATTTATAATGTAGGCCTGATATCCCAAAAAAGCTTGTTGGGCTCCGTGATTCAAATCAGAATAATTAGAGTTTTGTAGAATATCTAAAGGAACACCATTAGCATATGCTAAAAAATAACCATCAATAGAATTTGTAGGGTTTACTCCAACTGAATATAATGAATTGTCAAAATTGTTAGTATTCTCATAGTTTATCGCTACCGAAAACTTTTTCCAATTGCTATTGGTGTTTTGGTTTTTAAAAACAAATACGCCACCTGCTTGATTAAGGTCAAATGAATTGTCTTTTTGAGTAGTTAAAGTCCCAAAGTAGTTAGAATTGTTTTTTGCATCAAAGTTACTTACGGTTGCAGCTATCTGATTGTTTGAAAAAACAGCTGATCCAGCAGGATTCACATTAATAGCTGACATATCTCCTCCAAGAGCACCAAAAGCGCCTCCCATAGCTCTAAAACGAGCGGTTCCATTCAAGTTGTCTTGCGAATAACGTACTGCATCTCCAATTTCTTGTGCCTGTGTTACTCCAAAAGTTAAACCTGTAAGTAGAATAAAAATATATTTTTTCATGTTGCGTAGTACTAAGTTTTTAAATAATTATGAAAGAAAAAGTGATGTTTTTTATCTTCTTCCTCCGCCACCAGATGATCTTCCACCACCACCGCTGCTTCCACCATAACTGCTTCCACTTGAACGACTGGTACTATAGCTGCTGTTTGAACTAGAATTATAGGACTGTCTTGAAGGGGTGTAGTTTTGATTGCGAGAGGTGTTTGAATTGTAGTCAGAACTTGTTCTCGTTCTTGTTGGGTTTGTATACGTGTTATTTCGAGATTGAAATCGATTATCGGTTCTTGAAAAATTAGGTGACGAATAAGTAGTATTAGAACTTCTTCTGTAATCCGTTTGAGAATTTCTATTGGTGTAACTTCTATTTACGCTAGCATTATTGGAGTAATTTGATCCTCTTCGGCTTGGATTATAAGAATAATTACCGTTGTAATAATAGTTATTGTATCCATAGTAAGGGTAATTCCATCCATAATAAGGAGAGCCCCATCCGTAGGATAGATACCCCCAGTTATATCCTGGGTATCCCCATCCATAATAAGGATAACCAAAACTATAACCATATCCACTATATCCATAATAAGGATATCTCCAACCAAATCCTAGTCCGTAACTAAGTCCCCAATTATCAGAGTATGTATTTATAGTTACTTGCTGAGGATTATTTCCCCAACCGCCATAGTTAGAAATGGATTCAGGTATAGAGTCATTAGGAGTGTCATAAGAACTGTAATTGTCTACGTCAGTAAAAATTTCAGCTGGCTGATTTTGATTTTTTAAAGAATTGAAATAATCTCTATATTGATTAGGAGCCGTGTTTTCAATTTCTCTATGGTGTGCTCTGCCATTTGCATTGCCATATATTCCATCCGTGTCGTAATAGGAGATGTTTTGGTAAGATCCACATGATGTTATCAGGACACTTAAAAATCCAATTGAGGAGTAAAGAAGTGTTCTTTTTTGGAAAAAAATATTAGTTTTCATATCAGTAGGATTTTTTATTGTTGGACATTACAAAAATAGTTAGTTTTGCGAAACTATTTTAGTTAAAAAAAATAAAACAAAATTTGTGCCAAACTATAAAATATGAGTAAGAACCTTACTACAAGATCGGAAGATTATTCGAAATGGTATAATGAGCTAGTTGTAAAAGCTGATTTAGCCGAAAATTCAGGAGTTAGAGGCTGTATGGTTATCAAACCTTACGGATATGCAATATGGGAGAAAATGCAGGCAGAGCTAGATCGTATGTTTAAAGAAACAGGTCATCAAAATGCTTATTTTCCTTTATTTGTGCCAAAAAGCATGTTTGAGGCGGAAGAGAAAAATGCGGAAGGATTTGCTAAAGAATGTGCTATTGTTACGCATTACAGACTAAAAAATGATCCAGATAAACCTGGAAAGTTAATGGTGGATCCTAATGCTAAATTAGAAGAAGAATTAATAGTTCGTCCTACAAGTGAAGCTATTATTTGGTCTACATACAAAGGTTGGGTTCAATCCTATAGAGATTTACCGTTATTGATAAATCAATGGGCTAATGTGGTTCGTTGGGAAATGAGAACAAGATTGTTCTTGCGTACAGCGGAATTTTTGTGGCAAGAAGGGCATACGGCTCACGCAACAAAAAAAGAAGCCGTTGAGGAATCAGAGAAAATGATGAATGTTTATGCGGAGTTTGTCGAAAATTTTATGGCTATTCCAGTTATAAAAGGATTGAAAACCGAAACAGAACGTTTTGCAGGAGCTGAAGAAACCTATTGCATTGAAGCTTTGATGCAAGATGGAAAAGCATTACAAGCAGGGACATCACACTTTTTAGGACAGAACTTTGCGAAAGCATTTGATGTTAAATTTGCTAATTCTGAAGGAAAACAAGAACATGTTTGGGGTACTTCATGGGGAGTTTCTACCAGATTAATGGGAGCTCTTGTTATGACGCATTCAGATGATAAAGGATTGGTTTTGCCTCCTAATTTAGCGCCAATTCAAGTTGTTATTGTTCCTATTTATAAAACAGATGAGCAATTAGCGGAGATTACAAATGAAGTGAATACTTTAATTGCGTCTTTACGAAAATTACGCATTTCAGTAAAATATGATGATAGAACTACACAAAAGCCAGGTTTTAAATTTGCAGAATGGGAATTGAAAGGTGTGCCAGTTCGAATTGCAGTTGGACCAAAAGATTTAGAAAACGGAACTTTTGAAGTTGCAAGAAGAGATACTTTGACAAAAGAAGTGGTTTCAAAAGAATCAATTGTTGCTTATACTAATGATTTATTAGAGCAAATTCAAAGTGAAATGTTTGATAAAGCTTTAGATTATCGTCAAAACCATATTACGGAAGTAAATAGTTTTGAGGAATTTAAAACAGTTCTCGATACAAAAGGAGGTTTTATATCCGCGCATTGGGATGGGACTGCAGCTACAGAAGAAAGAATAAAGGATTTGACTAAAGCAACCATTAGATGTATCCCTTTAGACCGTGTTGAAGAGGCGGGAAGCTGTGTTTTTACAGGGGAAAAGTCGGTAGGAAGAGTGTTGTTTGCGAAGGCATATTAATTTTTTTTTATTTTTTTAATACCAGCTATTGTACGTTTCAAAAATAGTTGTATTTTTGCATCCGCATTAGAGAAGCAGGGCCCGTTCGTCTATCGGTTAGGACGCATGGTTTTCATCCATGTAAGAGCGGTTCGATTCCGCTACGGGCTACAAATTCTTTTATTGCGAATAAAGTCATCCCAAACTCATTGGGAAAATGGCCCGTTCGTCTATCGGTTAGGACGCATGGTTTTCATCCATGTAAGAGCGGTTCGATTCCGCTACGGGCTACAAAATTCAATTTTAAATTGAAAACTAACTTAGGAGGATACTGGTCCGTTCGTCTAGGGGTTAGGACGCCAAGATTTCGTCTTGGTAACAGGGGTTCGATTCCCTTACGGACTACAACAAAATAATAAAAGATAAAAAAATAATAAAATGGCAAATCATAAGTCAGCATTAAAGAGAATTAGAAGTAACGAAAAAAGAAGAGTATTAAATAGATACCAACACAAAACTACTCGTAATGCTATCAAAGCGTTAAGAATAGCTACTGATAAAGCTGATGCTACATCTAAGTTGTCTAATGTAATCTCTATGATTGATAAATTAGCTAAAAAGAATATCATTCATGATAACAAAGCTTCTAACTTAAAATCTAAGTTAACTAAGCACGTTGCTAAATTGTAATATAATACAATTATAAAATATAAAAAAAGCCTTCAGTTTTGAAGGCTTTTTTTATGCGTTGTTGTTTCTTTGTTTTGTGTTTAAGAAAGCTTATTTGTTAAGTATTCAAGCATGGAATGACTGATTGGCTTTGATAGAAAATCTATTACCACAGGATAGGTTTTTGCTTTTTCTAAATCTTGAGGGTCTATAGTTGACGACAGTATAATGACCTTTGTTGATTTAAATTCCGAAAATTCATCGCTATTAAAGAGATCTAAAAATTCCCAACCTCCCATAACAGGCATGTTTAAGTCTAAAAAAATAAGTTGAGGGCTCTTAGAGAGGCTGTCTGTTTTGTTGTATTTTAACGTATTAAAATAAGCTAGAGCTTCTTCACCATTTTGAGCTGTTATTATTTCTTGTGCGAAGGATAATTTTGATATCACTTTTTTGCATAACATAAGAGTTATTGGATCGTCATCTACGCATAGAATTATATCAAACATATTATTTGTTTTTAAATGTTAATGTAAAAGCAGTTCCCTTGTTGACCTCGCTTTCAATACTTATAGTTCCTCCCATAGTTTCAACTTGTGATTTTACAAGGTAAAGTCCTAATCCTTTGCTGTCGGGGTAATTATGGAATCGTTGGTAAAGTCCAAAGACTTTGTCTTTATTTCTTTCTAAATCAATTCCAATTCCATTGTCCTTAAAGCTAAGCTCAACTTGATCGTCAACTTGATTGGCGTGAATTGTTATTTTTAGTTTTCTGTTTTCAGAGCGGTATTTTATAGCGTTCGTTAGTAAATTCAGAAGTATACTTTCAATGTATGCTTTGTTTATATTAATGATAGAAACATTGTCAAAGTTTATTTTGATGATAGGTTTGAATAATTCTATTTGAAAACTAAGCTGGCTAAAAACATTTTCAAAAACTTCTTTAAGTAAAATTTCTTCTTTTTTGATAGAAGGGTTGTCTTTAATGATGATAACTTTTACCAAGTCATTTATTGTCTCGTTTAATAAGTGAGTTGATTTGTTGAAGCCGTCAAGTATTTCTTGAAGCTCGTCATTTTCAATAGGTATGTCTTCAATAAGATTTAATAATCCGGTAAGATTTGATAACGGAGCTCTAAGATTGTGTGATGTAATGTAAGAGAATTGTTTTAAATCTTTATTGTTTTGTGTTAACTCTCTGATGAGTTGCTCTTTTTCTTTTTCTTGTTTTTTATCTACTGAAATATCTCTTTGAATTGAAATCCAGTGCGACAGTTCATTTTCAATATTGTATATAGGTATCATAGAGAGTCGAACCCAATATTCTTCCTTATTTTTTTTGTAGCTAATAGTTTCTAATAAACATTCTTCTTTATGTTCGATGGCGTTTAATAGCTTTTGGAGCTCATTTGTGTCTGAGTTTTCTCCATTAAAGATATTAAGAGATTTTCCAACTATTTCTTCGGATGCATATCCTGACATAGAAGAAAATGCCGGATTTACATATATTATATTTGGAATTTTACCTTCATTTGAATTCGCTTCGGTAATTACTATAGAGTCCTTAGATTGTGTAATTACGGTTTCAAGGAGTTTAAGCCTTTGTTCTTCTTCTTTTTGTTTGGTAATGTCTTGAATTGCTCCAATCATTCTTATGGCCTTTCCGTTTTCGTCTTTTAACAAAAATCCTCTATCTAAAACATATTTATAAGAGTTGTCTGCGCATCTAAAACGATACTGATCTTGCCATTTTTCTGTTTTTTGTTCAATAAAGGAATAGAGTTTTATAGACATTTTGATACTGTCTTCTGGATGTATTTTGTCAAACCACCATTGAGAGCTGTTTCCTACTTCGTATTCTTTGTATCCAAAAACGCTTTCAATTCCTTTGTTCCAAGAAATTTGGTCTTCTTGAATTTTCCAATCCCAAATAGTGTCACTAGTTGCTTTTGCTACAATGTCATATTTTTCATTCGATTCTTTGATTTCGTCATTTGTTTTCTTTAATTTTTTGAAAATAGAAATATTTTTTTGATCATTCTTAGAAAGAATGTATCGGAATAATAATCCTGATAAAACAATGAATACAATATCTTTTATAAAGTTGAAAAAATAAAAATCAGAAGTAGAGGTGTATTTTTGTAATAATTTATGGCTGATAATAGCCACAAATAGGGAAATAAGGATATAAATTATAGATATTTGATTGGTCTTATTTTTCATTAATCAAATATAATTAATTATTATATATTATTCAAGTCTTATTTTTTAAAGCACTGTTTTTAAAGATTATTTAGGCGTCTAAATAGTTAACAATATGTAAACTATTATATAAAGATTTTTTATATCAAAATAAAGTGTACCTTTGCACCCACAAAAAATCTCAGATGGAATCTATTAGAAACATTGCAATTATTGCCCACGTCGATCACGGTAAAACCACTTTGGTTGATAAAATTATGTATCACTGTCAATTATTTCGTGACAACGAAAACACAGGTGACCTAATTCTTGATAACAACGACTTAGAGCGTGAAAGAGGTATTACTATTACTTCTAAAAATGTTTCTGTAGTATACAAAGGAACAAAAATTAATATTATCGATACTCCTGGTCACGCCGATTTTGGTGGTGAAGTTGAGCGTGTATTGAATATGGCTGATGGAGTTTGTCTATTAGTTGATGCTTTTGAGGGCCCAATGCCACAAACGCGTTTCGTACTGCAAAAAGCTATTGATTTAGGTTTAAAACCTTGTGTTGTTATCAATAAAGTTGATAAAGAAAACTGTACTCCTGAGGAAGTTCATGAAAAAGTTTTTGACTTAATGTTTGAATTAGGTGCTGAAGAATGGCAGTTGGATTTCCCAACAGTTTATGGTTCTGCTAAAAACAACTGGATGTCTGATCATTGGGAAAACGTAACGGATAATGTTGAAGCATTATTGGATATGGTCGTTGAAAATGTACCTGCTCCTAAAGTTTCTGAAGGAACACCACAAATGCTAATTACTTCTTTAGATTTCTCTGCTTTTACAGGTCGTATTGCTATTGGTCGTCTTGAAAGAGGAGTTCTTAACGAAGGTATGCCAATCTCATTAGTAAAAAGAGATGGTACAATATCTAAATCCCGTATCAAAGAACTTCATACTTTTGAAGGACTTGGTCGTAAAAAAGTACAACAAGTTATTGCAGGTGATATTTGCGCTATTATTGGTGTTGAAGGATTTGAAATTGGTGATACTATTGCTGATTTTGAAAATCCAGAAGGTTTAAAAACTATTGATATTGACGAGCCTACGATGAGTATGTTGTTTACTATCAATGACTCTCCTTTCTTTGGTAAAGAAGGTAAATTTGTAACTTCTCGTCATATTAGAGAAAGACTGATAAAAGAATTAGAGAAAAACTTAGCAATGAAATTGGGTGAAACTGATTCTGCTGATAAGTTTATGGTTTTTGGTCGTGGAGTACTTCACTTATCTGTTCTTATTGAAACAATGAGAAGAGAAGGGTATGAGTTACAAATTGGTCAGCCACAAGTTATCATCAAAGAAATTGATGGTAAAAAATGTGAACCAATTGAGGAATTAACAATTGATTTACCAGAAACTCTTTCAGGTAGAGCGGTTGAGTTCGTTACATTGCGTAAAGGTGAAATGTTGAGTATGGAAACTAAAGGTGACCGTATGATTGTAAAATTTAATATTCCATCTCGTGGAATTATCGGATTGCGTAATCAACTGTTAACTGCTACTGCCGGTGAAGCAATTATGGCACACCGTTTTATAGGATACGAACCTTACAAAGGAGAAATTGCTGGACGTAACAAAGGTTCATTGATTTCTATGGAAAAAGGAAAGGCTATTCCTTATTCTATCGATAAATTGCAAGATCGTGGTAAGTTTTTTGTTGAACCAAATGCTGAAATTTACGAAGGTCAGGTAATTGGAGAAAACTCTCGTGGTGATGATATGTGTGTAAACGTAACTAAAGAGAAAAAACAATCTAACGTTCGTTCTTCAGGAAATGATGAAAAAGCAAGAATTATTCCACCGATTATTTTCTCTCTTGAAGAAGCTTTAGAGTACATTCAAAAAGATGAATATGTTGAGGTTACTCCAAAATCTATTCGTTTGAGAAAAATATATTTGACAGAAACAGATAGAAAAAGATTTAAATTCTAATTCTATTTTTATATTAGAAAAGCCATTCGAAAGAATGGCTTTTTTTATGTCTTTTTTTAATACAATTCTAAGGAAAATACAATCATTATTTTCAAGAATAGTTATTACCTAGTAAATGTGTCGAGCTTTTTAATGAGTCTTTTTTACATATTATTTCTTGCTCATCATAGCAACATTTATTAAAATCTATATAGGGGATAATTTTTTTTGATAATTTTTATCTCTTCAAACTGAAATGGCCTTTACTTTCTCTTCCTCCTTCTAATTTAACAGTATACCAATAATCATCAGATGGTAATGGGAATTTATTAAAAGTTCCGTCCCATCCAGATCCTGATGGAGATAATTGTTTAAGGAATTTCCCATATCTATCAAAAATATAAATCGAAGTAGTTTGATCGATAGTGGCATTTATACCCTTTATGTTCCAGTAGTCATTATAGCCATCTCCATTTGGAGTAAAAAAAGTAGGAGCTTGAAGTACAATTATTTGTTTTCTTACTTGACCACAACCTTGATTGTTTTCGATGATCAATTCATGGACGCCTCCTGGAATGTTCTCAAAAAATGGATAATCTTGAAGAACTGTTGCACTTCCATTTTGGAATTGAATCATGTATTTGTATTCATCTGGATTTATGACATCAACAAATACCTCGTTTTGAGGTTTTAAATCTTTTATTATGATATCATTTATTCTTGCTAAATAGGAAAGAGTAACTTCAAAATTTTCTACACTAGAACAATTTGATTTGTTTGTAACGGTCACATTATAATTACCTTCTTTATTGATAGATATTGAAGGGGTTGTTTCTCCTGTTGACCATAAATAGCTAAAGTCATTAATGAGTGCAGGAGGCAATATTCCCGGAGTTAAAACTATTGATAATTCTCCTTCACATAGAATTTTGTTTTCTAAGGTTTTTATTTTAGGTATTGGTTCTACAATTAGCTCCAGTTGTCCTGTTCCATAGCAGCCCTCACTATTTTCGGCTCTTATGAATATTATTTTAGAGCTTGAAGGATATTGTTGTTCTAGTTCGTTTATTCCAAGAGAAGCATCATTTTCATTAGCATAGAAAAACAAACGTACATCTGAAGGTAAGTTTAATTCGGCCTTTATTAGTTCTTTTTTTTGCTCTAAGTTGAATACAGCTTCCCCTTTATCAATATCACATCCGTGTAATGGACTTGGAGCTATTAAATTGTTTTTGTTAGCATGCAGAATGACGCTCCCGATGTTGCTACAGGATGCGTTATTTTGAATTACTTTCGCATATAATTGTTCGTCGGGAATGTTATTTTGATATATAATAGGTATTGAATTAGTGTTCGAAATATCAGCTTCTGCGTCATTAATACTGTGATAATAATATACTTCAAAATCTTTTTTGCCTAAACATATTGCTTCGTTTGCAAGAGATAAATTAAAAGTACTTAATCCATCAGTAGGTTGTGAATCTTGAGTGTCGCATTGTATTAATTTAAAAGGAGTACTTAAAACTTTTGGTGTATCATAGATAGTAATAGTTTTTTCTAATGGCTCCCTAAGTTCTCCGTTGACTGACTTTATAAGTGTAACTTTATAATCACCAGTATTTGCATAGGTATGATACGCATTTATGTCAGTAGATGTTGTTCCGTCACCAAAATCCCAAAGTACACTATCTATTTTTTCGGTGGTATTAATAAAAAAATGAGTAGCATCTCCTAAGCAATTAAATTCATAGCTAAAGCTGTAAAGAAAAAAAGAAGTTATAAAAGGAGGTAATCCTTTTTTTGCAATTTTTAATTTTAAATCAATAGCATTTTGGATGTAATTACAGCTAGTTCCATCTAGTTCAGGATTATTTATTACAGATAATTTGGTTGTATTTGCACTTGTATTAGGATATCCTGCTCTGTATATTTTTTCATCAATTGCAAGTTGTAAAGCGCCAGCTACATTAGTAGAGGAATTAACTATTTTTTTTGAGCCAATTATATTTGAATTTTTTAAATCAAACTGTAGTAATTCACTTCCAATAGTGAGCCCTTCATTATTGTATTTATTTAAAGTAACATAGATTTTTTTTGATTTGGCTGAAAATTCTAGTCCATAAGGATTTGAATTTTCAATTAATTTCATGCCATTTGATATTGTTCCAGTAATTGCATTGAAATCAAAAAGTAAAACATTTCCAGTATCTCTTATCACACTATTTTTTGGGCCTAATTCATTTGTTGATCTTGTTGATGAATTAGCCATAGCTAATTTTCTGCCATTTGGAGATACTTTTAAATAACCTATCGCATTATAATTATATCCACCAATCGGAATGTTAAACGAAGTGACTGTTTTAACGGGATTTTTATCAATACCTAATGTCCCAACCTTAAAAGAATAAAAAGTGTTTATGAAATGCGTAATTACCCAAAAGGAAACACCATCTCCATGTTGTACTGCGGTTACTTTTTCAGAACATTTAAATTTTACTTCTTCACTATCATTTTTATTGTAGGTTATGAGCGGAATGTTTTTTTCGGTGCTTACAATATCTCCCAATCCATTGTTTAGTCTTAAATCTACTAAAGAATAATTTAATCCATTATTAGGAGGGTCGACATCATTTATATTGTTATCATCTGCATTATAAGGATTTGGTTCATCAACAGTGAAAATATAATATAAATTAGGATTGTTTGGTCTAGGTACAATAATTGCAGATTGTGTGCTTGAGCGATGTCCTAATAGACCATTGCCATTGGGCATAACATTATGTGCTTTATCGTATACAATAGTTCCATCAGTATAAAAAAGCAAGTTCCCATTTTTATCAGAAATAGTAGTGCAACCTTCATCAGTTGATAATTGACCATTGGTTAACGCTACGGGACTGCCAGAATTAAAATCAAGTCCAGCATATTCTCCAAAATACCATATTGCCGCTTCTTTTTGTGCAAAAGTAGGTGCTGACAATAAAAAAAATAGACTGATAAAAAAAGGATTGATTTTCATATTTCTTGTAATGTTCAAATATAGTAAATGTAAACATCATAACGAAATACGATGATTTTGTTATTTTTTTATCGTTTTAAACTGAAATGGCCTTTGTATTCTTTAGTGCCTTCTAGATTTAATGTAAACCAATAGTCATCGGATGGTAAGTTTAAACCGTTAAAAGTGCCGTCCCATCCATCTCCAGATGGTAAAAGTTGTTTTAGAAGTTTTCCAAAACGATTGTATACAAATAGGGTAGTATTAGGGTATAAATCAAGATTGTTTATTTTCCAATAATCATTGTAATTATCTCCATTTGGAGTAAAAAATCTAGGATAATCAAGGACAGTAACAGGAAAGCTTAAGTATTCACACGTTTCTGAATTTTTTATATAGGCGTTATAATTCCCCATTGGAACATTTAAGAATAAAGGATTGACTTGATAATTCATTCCATCTAATGAAAACTCAAAATTACCTCCTCCGCTTGGGGGAATTAATTCTACTGAATTTTCATTACCTGAAAATTCAGTAATTATAGGCAATTTAGCGTTAGTTGAATTGATTTGAGTTCCTGAAAGTGTGTGAAGATTTATATTTAAGATGCGACTACAATCAAAAATGTTTTTCACTAATGCGTATACAGTTTGATCTGAAGTTGGTATTTTGTTATACAAATTAGGATTTAAAATCTGATTGGATAAAGTCTCACCAGTTTTTGTTTCATAATAGGCAGTAACATTTAGGTTTGTATCAATACTTTTAATGATTTCTTCTGCTGTTGTTAAATCAAAAACTGCTGTTTTATTTTCATCAAAAACACACTTTTGAAGATTTATATCAGTTGTTTTTATCTCTGAGGAATATTCAATTTTTATTTCGCCAAATGTAATACAGTCATTGCTATTTGTTACTTCAACGCTATAATTTCCAGCATTAGTAACTAATAATGAAGCACTAGTTTCACCTAAGATAGGTAATGAATTGCCGTTTTTAAACCATTTAAAGCTATAGGAAGGATCTGTTAAATTGGTGTTTATTAAAAAGGAATCGCCATAGCAAATAGGATTATTAGAAGTTAACAACCGATTAATTCCTAAATCTATTTTAGATAAAAAACTTCCTGCTTTCAAGAAAACTGCAGAATTCCAATATTTACTATCACTATCTGCAAGAACTAATTTAATATGGTATTTGTTGTTTGGAATTACAGTTGTTTGAGCGTTTAAAACTTTGGTTTGACCACTATAATTTATTGGGCTTGTATTTGTTGGATTTGTATTTAATTGGCCAAAAAACGCTTCGTTTTCAGAAACGCAACTTGTATTTATCCCAAACGAATCT
The DNA here is from genome assembly GCF_003634825.1 of Flavobacterium sp. 123. Classification (NCBI taxonomy): domain Bacteria; kingdom Pseudomonadati; phylum Bacteroidota; class Flavobacteriia; order Flavobacteriales; family Flavobacteriaceae; genus Flavobacterium; species Flavobacterium sp. 123. The sequence goes on along the minus strand of NZ_RBXD01000001.1, from coordinate 266,915 downwards.
GTATAACTAATAGTAGGGTGAATGGTGAAGGAAGAAACAGGAGTGTCATTTGGGAGTTTTGCAATATTAGTGTAAGGAGTATTTGGCGATACAGTTATGTCTTTTATTAAAAAAGCAAATCCATCGGAGTGTTTACAAGGGAAATCATATTGATACTCATTAGATGCAAATATATAATCAAAACTAATAAAACTAGAAGTGGGTACAAAGTCAAATTCTAAAGCTGTAGCGTTGTAAGTTGTATTAGAAACTAAACCTAATGCCGATTCTAAATCAGAATCGCCAGTCCATTCCGAATCACCTTTGTTAATTGATATAAAAGGCCCAACAGATTTTTCACTAGACCAAGTGCTCAGAACAATCCCCTCTGAGAAAGGGAAACTGCTTCTGTTTTGATTGAAAAAACCAAAACTATTGCTTGTCAGTGGACTAGTATCTCCAGAAATTTTCTCTCCACTTACAGTAACGCAGGAATTATTAGGTATTAATTCGGATACAAGTTCTTGCGCTGTTTTTGAATCATCTACAGTAATATATTGTGCCTGTACGACATAGAAATTACAGCACAAGAGAATATAAAATATTTTTTTTCCAAGAGATTTCATAGTTCACAAATATACTATAAATCTCTATTTTTAAGTAGTTTGATCGATAATGAAATAAAAATGAAAGTCCAGGTTAAAACGATTAAAATAGTAGAAAAATGAACATCATAATCTTTGATATTTTCAAGTCCTATTTGAGTGCCAATAGTTTTTACTAAAGATAGTCTTGAGAAAGGTTCAACAATTAAATTAGACATAGACTCTAAAGGGAAAAACGGTGTTATATAACTTGGAATATCGCTTTCGGGAAATATTTTGAAAGTTAGAATTCCTTTAGCTATACTTTCAATAATATTCCAAACCAAAAGAAAACCAAGTGCAAAAGCAGAACGTTTGACTAATATTCCTAAAAATAAACAGAACGAGAAAAAACCAACCAATTTTACAAAAAAGGCCAAAAGGTATTCTAAGTCAGAAAAAACAATACTAAATTCCGTGTAAGATGAAAAACTATACCCAAGAATTAGACTCATTAAGAACACAAACAGAGTGGTACAGAAGGCAAATAAAACCACGGTTAAAAATTTTGACAAAATAAATTCCTTCTTACTCATTCCGTCAATAAGATTCTGTTTTAAGGTTCCATAACTATATTCATTCGCCATCATAGAGACAATAACTATAGCCAAAAAGAACTTTAAAATAGCGGCAATATAGGTGTTAAAATGCCAAATAAAAGGGAAATTAAAAATTCCCATTTCAGCAAGATGAAATTTAAAAACACCAAGATCAAATTTTATTGATGCTATAAGTGCAATAAACGAAAGTAAAATAAAGTAGGTTAAAGTAAGTATTCTGCTTGCTTTGTTTAACCATATTTTTTGCAATTCTATAGAGAGTAATCGTTTCATGTTATTGTTTTGTGATTGAAATTAGTTTTGAAAAAACTTTTTTATTTATGGTTCGTCAATTCTAAAAATTGTTCTTCAAGGCTGTTTTTTCTTTTTACAAGATGACTTACGCTAATGTTTTTTTCAAAAAGAAACCGGTTTAAATCCGTTGCTTCTAGTGGGCTTTTCAAATAGACTAAAACTTTATCATCCTCTTTTTTGACTTTTTCAACTGCAGGATGTGTTTTTAAGACTTCAATTAAATGTTCAAGGTTGGTGGCTTGTAATTCGAAAAACCCTTCATTTGCGGTCATTCCGTCAACTAAACCGGAATATAAAATCAGGCCTTTTCTTAAAATCAAGACATGAGAGCATATTTTTTCTACTTCGTCTAATAAATGAGATGCTAATAAAATAGTAGTTCCGTTAGCGGCTACTTGTTTTATGATATCTCGAATTTGATGAATTCCTTGAGGATCTAAACCATTTGTAGGCTCATCAAGAATCAAAATTTCAGGGTCATTTAGTAGAGCAGAAGCAATAGCTAAACGTTGTTTCATCCCTAAAGAAAAAGTACTGAATTTACTTGATTTCCGATCATTAAGTCCTACTAGACTTAGTTTTTCATCTATTTTAATGTACTCAATTCCTTTTATTTTACAAACTAACTTCAGATTTTCCTCTGCAGTCATGTAAGGATAAAAATTGGGTCTTTCAATAATGGCACCAACCTTTTTTAAGGCTTCATGGGTTTGCATTTGCCCGTTAAACCAACTATATTTTCCAGATGTTTTATTGACTACATTAAGGACAATTCCTAGCGTAGTGGATTTACCACTTCCGTTAGGCCCCAAAATTCCATAAACATGTCCTTTTTTTATTTCGAATGAGACATCTTTTAGGGCTTGGATGCGACCATACCTTTTATTAAGATTCTGAATTGTAAGTATTGTTTCCAAAGAGTCTGTTTTTTGATTTTAGATAAGACGAACAAGATAGTATTTTGTTACTGTCCAATTATTATTTAACGTAAATTTGCATATAAAATGTACCCAAATGAGCAGTGAACCTTTAATGATTTTTAAAAAACCGTCGTATCCTATAAATCCATTGCTTTTAGATTATTTAGAGCGATTTGACCGCATTTCAAAAGTACCTATTTCTTACGATGATTTGTTGCGTTTTTCAGGTTCAATAAATGTGTACGATAAAAATGAACATGATACGCTTTGGATTCGGGTATATTATAATGAATTCGAAAGAAATGAAATTGATTTAACGCTAAAAAAAATATATTCATTATTGCATTCAGATGGTAATCTTGGAATTATCAAGTTTTTGAATGTCGATTCAATTGATTACTGCACATTTGGTAATTCAAAACCATTTAGAATAAAAGTAAGAAATATTTTAAATGATAATTACACTCATTTTTATGTTAAAAAAGCAGATGCTTCCCGAGTTTACGGCTTAGAATTAGAACATATTTTGTCGCCAGATAAAATAAACTTTTTAGTTTATGGAGATACCTTGATTGAAGAACATATTATGGGAATTGCCGGAGATGTCTTCATTAAGGAATATTTGAAAGATTGTAGCGAAACCGAAAAATCTCAAATTGCCAAGGAGTTTGTCAAGTTTAATGAGCGAAGTATGATTCGGTTGCTGGGAGATATGCGTGCTTACAATTATGTGATTGTCCCGATTCATGATTTTGACCAAGTAGTTTATAGAATTCGAGCAATTGATTTTGATCAACAATGCTATGAAGGTAATTTTAAAGTCTATAGACCGCAGTTTTTTAAAGAAAATTATCCAATGGTTAAATTGGTTAAAGATAAACTTCAAACCAGTTCAATTGAACAATATAAAGACGAAGAAAGGGCAGTTCTTGCTAAAAGAATAATTTCGGCTGAAAATAGGATTAAGCGATTAATGAAAATTATGGGTACTGATGTTATTTCTACAGATGAGCATTTAGAGCAGCTGAAATTAGAATTGTATCGCTATACGAATGATTTGAATTTTAAAAAAGCAAAATCTATGGGAAATATTATGAGCGCAGCATTTGAGTTTATTACGCGTAATTTCAAAAACACCAATTTATTTAGCAATGGAATTTAATTTCTAAATATATAATGAAGTAGGGTGCCCCGGTGAAAAATTATTGCAGTTTTTCAATAAGCCCTATTTCAGAGTTTAAAACACCTTTTCTGGATCTGTATTTTTGTTTCAACAGAATTATCGATTGTATCAGGAGAAATAGTAGCATCTTTTCAAGTGTTATTAAATTAATAGTTTTGATAGTGAGCTGTTCATTGTTTAAACAGAATGGAGTTTCTTTTTATAAAATCCAATTAGTGTTTCGTTAATTTCCTTCAATTCTGGGGTTAAAGATGTTATTTCCCCTTTTTCATTATTTGTTAATTCCAGTTTACAAACCGTGCATTTATATTCTTTGAAATGATCAGTTACATTTCGAGTTTTTATAAATCGATGCCCAAATAATGAACACAAAAGCTTTTTATTGAGAAATTTTCTTTTTATTTCAATTGTGTTCATATAATTTGGAGCATTTAGATTTGGGACAGTAAATTTAATCCAAAAAACGTTAAAGTGTATAATTTTATCGATAAAATGCGTATTTTTTATTTTTATATAAGATAATTATTACTATTTTAACATTTAATTTATTTGTAATTTTTCAATCGAACAGTCTTTATACAAAATAAAAAAATCTCATTTGGGATTAGCAAATGAGATTTTAGTATCTTGATTTTTAAACGTATATAAGATATGTTTATGATTTTTCTTCTTTATTGAAATAAACTAAATAGTAATACATTTGTTTCTCTTCATCCCAACCTTTTTCTACAAATTTCTCTGCACTTTCAGGATTAATGAAATCCATTTTTATTTGAATGTGAGTATCTAAATTGATAACATTTTTGATCGATTTTCTAGCATCCGAAACGGCAGCATTAGCAATCGGAAAAGAAGTTACATCTTCAATGCTGTATTTTTCTCCTTTGTCAACTTTGTAATTTTTGAATTCAGGAATCAAATCAGGATTGTCTAAGACTTCATTCAAGAAATTAGTTTCTTCAAATTGATCGTTTTTAGCAAAATAATTCACAGAACGATTCATAAACATAACTTCTTCTTTCTTGTCTTCGGCAGGAAAAACAACATCTTTAGCAAAGTTCTGACAGAATTTTAAATATTTTTTAGTGATAAAATTTTCGTCTTCAAAAGCATCTACTGATAAGAAATGTTCTAACCAATATCTAGCGTCATAACGGTTGCTATCAACAGTAAGGATTTTGTATCCTTCGTCTTTTTTATGATTAAAAATCAAACATCCTTTATCTAATTTATTCAAGCTTACTCCATGTTGTAAGATCATTTCTAGATGTGTTGTTTTTTCTTCAAATTGTAGAAAGTCAGCTTGAATCTCACTTTTGAAAACACCAATAGCATCAACCACATTGTTATCAATGTTTACATTAGTCAAATACGTGACATAAACTTCACCATTCTTTATGTGTGGATGATTTGATTGCTCAAATAAATGCTTTGTAATTTGTTTTGAAACCTCATGTAAACTATCTGGTTTGTCAAAAATTTGAGAAGCAAATTTATACATGTCATTATAATCCAAATCCACTTCATGAGCAAATTGGAAATAGTTTTCTTCTTTTTCTCTAAAGGGTCTTAGGAAAAATTCTTTCATCAGCGGCACAATTTCATCATTTAGATTAAATGGTTGCTCTGATAAGAAGATTGCTTCATTGCGGCTTTTATTTCCTACACGATGTATGGAAAGCGTTTCAATGTGGGTGTTGAATAAGTTAATCATGTTTGTTTTTTATTTTAGATAAGAGAGCCAAGATAAAAGACAGTTTTGAAGTCTTTCATCTTGGCTCTTTTCGTAATCTATTATTTTTTTAGTTCCAATTTTCTTCAAATCCGTAATCTTCAAAGCTATCATCGCCTTCAAACATATCTAGATCTTCCTCGTCTAAATCATCTTCAAATTCGCCATAGATATCGTCATGCATATCTGCTTCAAAGTTTTTCTCGATAGCTTCATCTGGCATTTCTCCGTGTGAGAAAAGAGTTTCAGGATAAATGTTACCAGCAACTTGCTCTTCTATTGCAGCTAGTTCTACAAGAAAAGTCCACATATTGATAAAATCATATACGTAAATAATCTTTGTATTTTCTTTGTCTAATATATCAGATAATGGATAATCACTCATAATTCTTTGTTCACCAGGAATGTCACCAGTGTCAAAAAGAGAAATTTCATCTTCTTGATTCCAAGTCTCATCACAAGTGTAAAAAGAAGCTACTTCCATTCCATCAAATCCAAAGGAATTAAAGATTGCATTGTGTAAATCTTCTAAAGTATCATCTTCAAGGATTGCAATGTCTCTAAAAACATCTTCTTCTGCGTCAAGAATGACTCTAAATTTGTAAACCATAATCTTTGCTTTTGCTTAAAGTGCAAATGTAAAATTTAATTTTGATTTAATTTTTCAGATTCTCGTTTTGTTGAAAAGATTATTCAAGAAATCGGATCTGTTTTGAAAACTGCTCTAATTCTTTTTTTTATTGTATGGTATTTTTTATGATTCGGATATTGCCTTTTTGAAGTCATATTGTTGAAAATTAAGGCAGCTAGGAGTAAAATCAATACACCAATCAGAACTGGAGAAAATAGATAGGTGTAACCTAGCGCTTTTATTTTATCCGAACCTATGATAGCTATAAGAGCAGTAGCTCCTCCTGGCGGATGTAAAGTTTTGGTAATTTGCATCAAAACTATAGAAAGTGAAACAGCCATTGGCGCAGCAATCCAAATAATATCAGGAACTAACTTGTGAACTGTAACTCCTACAAAAGCAGAGATTAAGTGGCCTCCAACTAAGTTACGGGGTTGCGAAAATGGACTTTGGATAATTCCATAAACTAATACGCTCGAAGCTCCAAATGAGCCAATCAAGTATACTGCATCATTTCCTGAAAAATGGATGGATTGGATGTAGGCTAAAATTCCAATAGCAACAAAGGAGCCTAAAAATGCCCAAAAATGTTCTTCAAAGTCTACCAAAGTCTCTTTGTAAAGAACGTATTTTGTTTTGCGATAACTCCGTTTTATTTTCTGAATTGGCATAAAATATTATTTGGATAAACTAGACGAATAGGTATATACCGTGAATGGGTAAATCAATTGAGCGGTATGTTTTGAAATAAAACAAACTGCCATAATAGGAATAAACAAGGTGTAATTATTCGTTAATCCACAGACTAAGAATATTGATGTAAAAGGAGCGTTGATGCTTGCACTTAAAACGGCTGCCATTCCAATAACCATAAAATTTAAGGGAATTATATCGGCACTGAGATAAGTATTAGAAATAGAAGCTACTAGTAGTCCTAAAAAAGCTCCAATAAAAAGACTTGGAGCAAAAACACCTCCATCTCCTCCAGAAGCTAGTGTTAATGAAGTTACAATGGGTTTTAAAAGTACAATTGCTATAAATGTTAGTGCTAAAGAAAAGGATATAGTATTTTGATGTGAATTAGCAAATATAGTTTTGATAGCATGATATCCTTCACCATAAAGTTGTGGAAATAGGAACAGACAAATGCTCAAAAAAAGCGATCCTAATAGAATCTTATAGTAATGGCTTTTGATTTTTGAAAATTGGGCATTAAAAAACAAAACACAGCGAGTAAGGTATACGGAGTTCATTCCTGCTAAAATCCCTAAGAGTATAAAATAAGGAATTGCTCTCAAATGCCATGTTGTAATGGTGATGTCAAACAGTGGTTTTTCGTTTAATAAAAAAACAAGACCAAAGGCAGTTGTTACCGCTATTAAATTTGTGATTAAAAAGGTTTTGGTCGCTTTTTTGGAAATAACTTCCAGTGCAAAAAGAATCCCTGCAATGGGACTACTAAATAAAGCGGTTATTCCAGCAGCTATTCCAGCACAAATTAATTCTGTTTTGTATTGTTTAAAAACATTTTGTTTTCGTTGTGCAACAGCGCCAATTGTAGCTGATGCTACTACAGTAGATACCTCGATTCCTGTTGATCCGCCAAAAGCTACCGTCAATAATCCATTAATAAAATGAGAAGGAATTTTATAATTAGGTAAGTTATTCGATTTTGATTTAGTGCTTTCAAAAACTTCTTTGATTCCTTTGTTTTCTTTTTTTCTAAAAAGATATTCTCGAAGGAAATAAATAACTGAAAAACCAAAAACAGGAAAAATAATAAAGAAAATAGGGTTTGACGATGCTTGGTTAAAAAAAATCTCCTCGTAATACGCTGTTGTTTTTTTTAATGAGATTCCTAAGAAAGCAGAAAGAAATCCAATTAGAATAGAAACAACAATTAATTTTTGATATTTAATTCGGAGGTAATTTTTTTTAATCAGAGTGGTATTGTTCATTTTTAAAATAAGTTAATTCTCTATTCATTATTAGGACATAATGAAACAGTTTGTCAGAGTGTTACAAATTTAAATAAACAAATTTAAAATAAAATTTAAAAAGGAGTTTTTTATCTTTTTTATGATTTCAACGCCAATTTTAAGATTTTATAATTCAAAATTCTCTTATTTTTCATAAAATTCTATTGGTAAATCATCAGGATCAGCAATAAAGAAATAATTTTTTTTGGTATGAACATCCATTCGGATTTCTTCAGCATATATATTTTGTGAAGTAAAATAATCTCTTGTTTTTTGTATGTCGTTAACTTCAAAAGCTAAATGCCTAAGACCAGCAGCTTCTGGTCCTGAAACCCTTTTTGGGGCGTTTTCAAACGAAAATAATTCAATGGTAAAAATTCCGTTGAGTGCTAAATCGAGTTTGTAGGATTCTCTCTCAGCTCTATAAATTTCTTGAACAATAGTTAGTCCTAATATTTCGGTGTAGAAATGTTTTGATTTTTGATAATCAGAGCAAATAATAGCAATATGATGAATTTTATTTAAAGAGAGCATAGTTTGTCTTTAGGATTGATATTTTGTTTTTTTATTTATTGGTTCAATTTCCGAATCACTTTAGCTGGATTTCCTACAGCTAGAGAATTATCAGGAATGTTTTTTGTAACCACAGATCCAGCACCAATTACGCAACCATTTCCAATAGTTATTCCGGGACAAATGACGGTATTTCCGCCAATCCAGCAATCGTCTCCGATGGTTATGGGTAACGCATTTTCGAGTGTTTTTCTAAGTTCTGCATCAAGAGGATGAGTTGCGGTGTAGAGTTGGACTCCAGGTGCAAAAAACACATTAGAACCTATCGTCACTTTTGCGCAGTCTAAAACAACGCAATTCACATTGAAATACACATTTTCTCCACAATAAATATTATACCCATAATCACAAAAAAAAGGTGGCTCGATGTATAAATTTGCCCCAGCATTTGGAATTAATTCTCGGAGTATTTCTCTTGCTTTTTTAGTTATTCTATATTCGATAACATTTAACCGATGGAGTAGGTTTTTTGATTTTCGTCTGTCTTTTACTAAAATAGGATCGCCAGCTAAATAGTATTCTCCAGCTATCATTTTCTCTTTTTCAGTTTTCATAAAAAAGTCTTTTTTCGGGTAAATATAATTGAAAATTACAATTCAACCTTTAATTATTACAATTCAGTACTTAAAAAAATTAGAAGAACAAGAAGCACGTTATATTTGTTTTAAATTATTAAGATATATGAAAAAAATTGGTTCAATATAGAGAGTTGGAGTCCAGAGATGATTCGTCAATTTATTTGGTTAATAGCAACAATATTTGTTTCATTTTGGATATATAGTTTAATCAAATCAATTATCAAAAAACAAGAAAATAAAATTAAGGTTCAGAAAATTATTGCGGGAACAGCAAATGCAAAATTTGAAAGCCTAAAAAATCAAATCGATCCGCATTTTCTCTTTAATAGTTTAAATGTTTTGAGTTCCTTAATTGAAGAAAATCCTGAGAATGCACAACGATTTACAACTTCGTTATCAAAAATTTACAGATATGTTTTAGAACAAAAGGATAAAGAGCTGGTTTCTGTAGCAGAAGAATTAGCTTTTGCCAAAACTTATATGGATTTGTTAAAAATGCGTTTCGAAAACAGTCTTTCTTATGAATTGTTGGCCGAAAATATTGATGCTGAAGCCAAAGTAGTTCCTCTTTCCTTACAATTATTATTGGAAAACGCAGTAAAACACAACATAATAAGTGAGCAAAAACCCTTGTGTATTAAGGTTTATTTAGAAGATGATTTTTTAAGGATTGAGAATAATTATCAAAAAAAAGATGTTTTGCAAGACCGTCAAGGTGTTGGACTTGATAATATCATTAATCGCTATGGAATTATTACAAATAGAAAAATAAAAATAGAACAAACCGAAAGCTTATTTATAGTCAAAATACCAATATTAACTAAACAAATATCAATTATGGAAAATGTAAATTACAATCAGAATAATGCCTACTATAATGCTAAAATGAGAGTTGATGAAATAAAACGGTTTTACACTAGTTTGATTTCATATTGCGTAATAATTCCTTTTCTAATTTTTATAAACCTAAAATATAGCAGTGGATTTCAATGGTTTTGGTTTCCAATGTTCGGTTGGGGATTTGGATTAGTTATGAAAGCACTTCGAGTTTATGGATATGGTTCTAATTGGGAAGAGCGTAAAATACAAGAGATTTTAAAAAAAGAAGAACGTAAGCAAACTTGGGAATAATTTTAGAATTAAATTTAAAACTAACAAAATGGAAAATATTTCAGAACAAAATGAACGCTATTTTTTAGCGAAGAAAAGAGTCAAAAGTATGAGAGGATTTTATATCCATTTATTCTTCTATTTGGTAATTAATACGGTTATAATTGCTCAAATTTTTACACATAATGATCGCGAATTTTTTCGATTAGAAAACTTTTCTACGGCATTATTCTGGGGCATTGGATTACTGGCTCATGGAACAAGTGTTTTTGGTAGTAATTTAATTTTTGGAAAAAAATGGGAAGAAAGAAAAATCCAAGAGTTAATGAATAAAGATGTAAACAAGAAATGGGAGTAATAATTTATTTTCTTGGGTTTAAATTATATTAACCAAAAACCATAAGCCAAAAATGACGACAATTATAATCGAAGATGAAAAACCAGCAGCAAGATTATTGCAACGAAAACTCAGTAAACTAAATATTGAAGTAGGAGTGATGCTCCATTCTGTGGAAGAATCTATCGAGTGGTTTTCTAATAATGAGCATCCAGATTTAATTTTTCTGGATATTCAATTATCGGATGGATTGTCATTTGAAATCTTCGAAAAAATGGAAATAAAAAGTGCTGTAATTTTTACCACAGCTTATGACGAATATGCCTTAAAAGCGTTCAAATTAAACTCGATTGATTATCTTTTAAAACCTATCGATGAGGATGATTTAGAAGCCGCAATTTCTAAATATAAAACCCGTTTGCCCAAACCAGAAACGAACCTAAGTTTAGACTTCGAACAGATTCGAAAAATGCTTTCTAACCCATTCGAAAAAAATTATAAAAAAAGATTTACCATAAAAATTGGGCAGCATTTGAAAGTGATTTCTTCCGATGAAATTGAGTGTATATTTAGTGAAAATAAAGGGACTTATATTCATACTTTCGATAATAGAAGTTATTTATTAGAATCAACTTTGGAAGTTTTAGAAAATGAATTAGATCCAAAAGAATTCTACAGAATTAGCCGAAAATTTATTATTCCATTGAAGTCGGTCAAAGAAATTGTGGTGTACTCTAATTCTAGATTAAAGGTGATTTTGCCTTCCTATAAGGAAGATGAAGTTATAGTAAGTAGAGAAAAAGTATCTGATTTTAAAAACTGGATCAGATAAATTTCATTTAAAATTTTAGTTTATGTAAATTGAATTAAAAATATGGTAATGAGTTTTTTAAAAATTTAATATAGATTATTTCTATAGTGGATTTATACCTTAAAAACTGTTTTTCGGACTCCAATGAGCACAAAAATAAACAAAGTGTAAACGATAAAAAACGGGACTATGTACTCTATTAAATTCATTGGTAACATAATGGCAATAATAAGCAATTGAAAGCCTAAACCGTAAATAGAAACAAAAGTCATAAACCAATTTGGAAACGTTTTTACCTTGTAAGCTTCTTTATCTAGTGTGTGAATTATTTTGTCGAAACTGCCATATACAATAGTATAAATTAGGAACAGAATATCAACTGATTTTTGACTTTCGCCCGGCAAAGCTCTTGGAGATTTGTATTCAAAAATTTTACTAGTTGAATCTCCACCCACAGATTTATTTCTTAGAATTACATAATAATAATTGTATAAAGTACCTTGTAATTGAATGCATATAAAAGCTAAAAGTGTAGTCCAAATAGAAGTTTTAGAAACATAACAAATGGTTGTAAAAAACAAAAAATTCAAGATGATATCAAACACACTGTCGAGATAACGACCTACATAAGATGGTGTGTTTTTTATCCTCGCTAATTCACCATCTGCAGCATCAATTATAGATTTTAAAACGATGAATAAACCAGCAAGAAAATAATATCCTTCTAAAATGCAGTATATAGCAATTAAGCCAGATACCCCAAAAAGTAAGGTCACATGAATAGGTGTGAAACGAGTGTTTTTTAATTGATTTGCTAACAGTTTTCCAAAAGGCCTTCCGTAATCTGATAAATCTAGAAATTTATCCTGAGCAGCTAGTTTTGACATTTAAAATAATGAACAAAGAAATGCGACAATATAGTCAGATGTAATTTAGGTATTCGGTATAATTATTTGGATAATCGATGTAAAGTAAATGTCATTGCGGTTAGCAAAAAGAATGCTACAATTTGATGCGCAAGTCCTAACCAAAGCGGAACGCTATACAACAAAGTTAAAACACCTAATGTAAACTGCAAAAACACAATGATTACTAAGGCATTTATTCCTTTGGTTTGTGTGGATGACAAAGTGTATTTTTTACTTGCGAAATATAAAGCTAAAATAAGACCAACTACTACATAAGCCATAGTTCGGTGTACAAATTGAACCCCACTTTTGCCTTCAGTAAGATTAAGAAACAATGATTTTTGTTCGATAAAAACACTATCGTGAATAAATTGTCCATCACTCATTAGTGGCCAGTGATTGTGTATTAATCCTGCATTTAATCCCGCAACAAATCCTCCATAGATAATTTGCAATAATAAAAATACTAATCCAATACGTGCTAGTTTTTTTAACGGTACTATTGAAGCTGTTCTATTTGGATATATTAAATCCAAAGCAACCCAAAGTGTATAAGCAAATGTTATAAAAGCAAAAGTTAAATGTAAAGAAAGTCTAAAATGACTTACATCAGGATTGTCAATTAATCCACTACGAACCATAAACCATCCTAAAAAACCTTGAAAAGCTCCCATTCCTAATAAGACTACACATTTTTTAAGTGTTTCTGTAGAAAGACGTTTTTTCAATAAGAAATAGAAAAAAGGAACGATAAAAACTAATCCAATAATTCTTCCGATGAAACGGTGAAACCATTCCCAGAAATAAATGAATTTATAATCACTAAGGGTAAAGTCATTATGGATATTAATCTTTTGGTATTCAGGAAATTTTTTATATTCCTCAAATGCCTGTGACCATTTTGCTTCTGTCAACGGAGGAAATGTGTCCGTAACTAAATGCCAATCGGTCATTGATAATCCTGAATTGGTTAATCGGGTGATTCCTCCCACGACAACCATCATAAACAATAATAAGCAACCAGATAACAACCAAGTTATAACGTATTTATTTTCTTTTTTCATTGTTCAAAGCTAATTTTTGCAAAGGTATTTTAAAACTAATTAATTTTTAATTCAACAAGCGTTAATCTTTAGTCCTAATTTCTCGGCTTTTTTTATCATAAAATCATAAGCAGCTTGATATTCGTTTGGAATTTCCCCTTCTAATATAGCTTCTTTTATGGCTTCCTTCAACATTCCAATTTCACGAGAAGGTTTTAAATCAAAAAGTTTCATAATTTCTTCACCAGAAATAGGTGGCTGAAAGTTACGAACATGATCGCGTTCCTCAACTTCAACAATTTTCTTTCGAACGATTTCAAAGTTTTTATGATATTTCTTGAATTTACTAGGGTTTTTGGTTGTGATATCTGCTTCGCAAAGCGTCATTAAACTCTCTACATCTTCACCGGCATCAAAAACCAAACGGCGAACGGCACTATCCGTTACCGTTTCTTGGGATAAAACAATAGGTCGTGAACTCATCATGACCATTTTTTGAACAAATTTCATTTTTTGGTTGAGCGGCATATGTAATCTTTCGAAGATTTTTTTTGCCATTTTCCCACCTAGAAATTCATGTCCATGAAAGGTCCATCCTTGTTTTTTATTAAAGCGTTTTGTTGGAGCTTTGCCAATATCGTGTAATAATGCAGACCATCGTAGCCAAACATCATCTGAGTTAGGGCAAATATTATCGACAACTTCTAAAGTGTGGTAAAAATTGTTTTTATGTGTATGTCCTTCAATTTCTTCCACTTGGTTTAAAGCAGTTAATTCAGGAAGAATAATATCTAAAAGTCCTGTTTTGAATAAGAGTAAAAATCCAATGGAAGGTTTCTCTGTAGAGAGAATTTTGTTCAACTCATCAACAATTCTTTCTCCAGAAATAATCTTAATTCGTTCTGCATTTTTAGTAATAGAATTCAATGAGTTTTCCTCAATTTCAAAATTCAATTGATTTGCAAAACGAATGGCTCGCATCATTCGTAACGGATCGTCAGAGTAGGTAATGTCTGGGTCAAGCGGTGTTTTGATTGTTTTGTTTTTCAAATCAGCTAATCCATCAAAAGGATCTAACAATTCACCAAAATCAGATTGGTTTAAAGATAATGCTAATGCGTTTATGGTGAAATCACGACGATTTTGGTCGTCTTCTAAGGTTCCATTTTCGACAACTGGATTTCTACTTTCAAAGTGATAGGATTCTTTTCTAGCTCCAACAAACTCTATTTCGGTATCTTCAAAACGCAACATTGCTGTTCCGTAGGTCTTAAAAACTTGAACCTTTGGTTTTTTAGGAAGCAGACTTGAAACTTTTAATGCTAATTCGATACCGCTACCTACAGCAACTATATCTATGTCTTTTTTGAAATCTCTCTTCAAGAGTAAATCCCGAACAAATCCCCCAATGACATAACTGTCAATCTTAAGTTCTTGTGACGCTTGAGAAATTACTTCAAAAATTTTATTATGTAAGGCTTCTTTGTATGAAGTTTTAATGCTCATTTTAAAAATGTTTAACGCTTAAAGTTTAAAGTTGCTAAACTGAATACTGTAAACTATTTTCGAATCACTTTTACTTGTGAATCATTCGTTAATTTAATTATAGTCGAAGGTTTTCCTGCAATTTTATCGTGATGCAAATTTACAACATAGTCAACACCTTTTATAATTTCTGGGCTAATATCTTTGAATGCAATAGGAGTAGGCTGACCTGAGATGTTTGCTGATGTTGAAACTAAAGGTTTTTTCATTCGTTCCAACAACTTAAAACAAAAAGGTTCTTTTACAATTCGGATTCCTAAGGAATTATCAGATGCGATAATATTAGGGGCTACATTTCTGGGCTTGTCTAATATTAGAGTAGTTGGTTTTTCGGATAAATCTAATATTTGCCAGGCTACTTCTGGAATGTCTTTGAAAACATTGTACATCATTTTTTCCCCATTCATCAAGCAAATCATACTTTGGGTTTCGGCTCTTTTTTTTAGTTTGTATATTTTAGCAACTGCTTCTGGGTTTGTTGCGTCACATCCAATTCCCCAAACGGTATCAGTAGGGTAAAGAATAATACCTCCTTTTTGTATCACTTCGAATGCGTTGTGTATTTCTTGATTAAGATTTTCCATTGTTGTTTTTTGTATGCTTGGCAATTATCGATGCAAAATTACTCTTTTGCTTTCAATGTATAAAATACTTTATTTTAGGTTTGTGATTGGAAATTAATAGAGCGTTTTTAAATAAGGCATTTTCTATACACTTTTAAATACTCTGTTGCGGCAACTTTCCAATCAAAACTTGCAGCTCTTTCTTTCATAAGGTCTTCTTTTTCCTTTTGATTGCTGTAAAAATCATTTAGACCATCAACTAGAATTGTTTTCATATATTCTGGGTCGAAATTATTCCAGTAATAAGAATTTTCACCACCAATTTCTGGCAAAGAAGTTTTGTCAGATAAAAAAACAGGTTTTCCAAAACTCATTGCTTCTATAGGAGGTAATCCAAAACCTTCTCTGATAGATGGGAAAACAAAGGCAAGGCATTTTGATAAATAAAATTGTTTTGCTGTTTCATTCACTTTTCCAGTTAAAAAAACTCGATTTTGTAAATGATTTTCATTTATAAAACGTTCTATTTCTTTGCCATAAGATTTATTATTATTTCCTGATATAATTAAATTAAAATCGGTAATGTGAACCATCATTTTTGCTAAAGAAAGAAAGTTTTTTCGTTCTAAGAAATCACCTATGGCATACAAAAATGGTTTGTCAACTGGGATTTTCGACACAAAAGATGAAGTGTCTAAAAGAGTTGAAATAGGATTTCCGTTATGAATTACGTATTCAGGAACATTTGGAACCTGAAAATAATCATGAGTTTGCTTTTTTGCAAATTCAGAGATATAAGTGATTGCGGTTGATTTCTCTAATTTAGCTCTAAAAAGCGCATTGACTTTATGAGTCATGTCAGAAGAAATTTCTTCGGCAAAATTCACATCGTGTACAGTCAGTAAATATTTATTGACATGGAAAGGTTCTACTTTTGTGTTTTGATTTACAGAATGCCATAAATCATATTTTTTTCTGACCCTAAATATATGATGTCTAGATAGGTTAGTGTATTTGTGATACTTAAATTTATCACCAAATTCAGCTTTAAGTATCTTTGGTTCTTTGGCATTTAATGTTAATTCTAAATCATTAAAATCTAATTGATACAGACCTTTAATCAATTCATAATTAAAAGTACCTAATCCTGTTGCCTTATTTTTAAGGTTGTGTGTTTCTAAAAAGACAGTTTTTGACATAAAAGATATGGAAATTATGTAAAAGTAAGTCTTAAATTGGATAAATAAAAAGCAATACCTACTTTTGTTTACTCATAATATTCTATTGATGCAAATAAATATCTTTTCTTCTTTTTTAGCCAATAAATCAAAGTTGTTGAATTACATTGAAAACTTCGATTCAAGCGGAGTGCTTTTTGGTGATGGTAAAAGAAATAAAATCAAGCTTTTTGAATTAGAAGGAAAAACAATTAATGTCAAATCTTTCAAAATTCCGAACTTAATTAACAAAGTTGCCTACAAGCATTTTAGAAAATCTAAAGCGAAACGTTCTTTTGAATACGCTACAATTTTATTGGAAAGAGGAATAGGGACACCACAACCCATTGCCTATGTTGAAAATTACAATTGGCTTGGATTAAAAGAAAGTTATTATGCTAGTGAACATCTGGTTACGGAATTGACTTTTAGAGAATTAGTTGAAATGCCAGAATATGCTGATCATGAAAATATTTTAAGACAATTCACTAAGTTTTCCTATGATTTACATCAAAAAGGAATTGAGTTTCTTGATCATTCTCCTGGGAATACACTGATTAAAAAAGTTTCAGAAGGGCAATATAGCTTCTATTTAGTGGATTTAAACCGAATGAATTTTCATGAATCAATGGACTTTGATTTACGAATGAAAAATTTGAGCAGGCTTACACCAAAAAAAGAAATGATTGCTATTATGAGCGATGAATATGCAAAACAGTATGCTCAATCAAGTGATTTGGTTTTCGAAAAAATGTGGCAAGCAACAAATGATTTTCAAGAAAAATTTGCTCAAAAACAGCGAATGAAAAAGAAATTGAAATTCTGGAAATCTTAATTTAACTGTGTTTTTTTAAGTTCCTGAAATCGAACGTAAATACTATATGCATTTAAATAACAAATTGTAATTCCATTACTTCCATCAAGAATTCCTAACCGAATTATATATAGGTATAAAAAGTGGTATAAAGGTCTAATATAAAAGTGGAAAAGAGTAGGTCTGGTTCCTTTATTAAATTCTTCTTTTGCTTTTAATTGACCATAAAAAATCATTTTTTGCTGATAACTTGAATAATCTTTATAGGAAAAGTGAACGAGTTTGTTTTTTAATTTTCCAGTAGTCCCATTCACAATTAATTTTTCATGAACAATTTTCTGTGAAGTATAGTGTGCTTCATCTTTCTTGAAAAGTCTAAAAATTTTATCCGTTTGCCAACCACTAAAACGTAATTTGGTGTTTTTGAACATAAAAGTTCTGTAGCAATAATAAGCGGAATGACTCTCTTTTTTATTCGTAATCTGAATTATTTCCTCTTTAAGTTTTGGAGTTAATCTTTCATCAGCATCAAGAAAAAGTATCCAAGAATTTGAAGCTAAACTTAAAGCAAAATTTCTTTGAGCGGCATAATTTTCAAAAGGATGCTGAATCACCTTTACATTCTTGAATGATGCAGCAATTTTTGTTGTTTGGTCAGTACTGAAAGAATCAATTACTAGAATCTCCGTTGCAAAATCCAAATCATTAATTACCGCTTCAATATTTTCTTCTTCATTGAAAGTAATTATTAAGGCACTAATAGGCACTTTGTTTATTTGGAGGCTTCTTGTATTCACTTTTTTAAATATTAGAAATATTCTGTTTTAAAAAAGTTTCTATTTCAGTTTTGAATAAATCAGGTGTGAATTCTTGATATAAATCCAGTGCTTCTTTTTTGAGTTCTTTTTCTGTTTTCGATTTAAATAATTCAGGTTTGAAATCATTTAAATGAACTGAAATATTTTGGATTCCATCTTCAAAAGTAGCCCATATTTTCTTTTCAATCCAAGGCGAAAATATAGTAAAAGAAGGCTTATTCAATGCTTTTCCCATATTTATAGCTCCTCCATCATTTCCAATAATCATGTCACATTGATTCATAATGCCAATAAATCCTCGGAGTTGACCACCTAATATATCAAAATAAATTTTTTGTTGCGTTTCAGGTTTACAGCTATTAAAAACGATTCGCGCATCATCAATTTGTTTTGGAAAATAGTTAAACAAAATATTTACATCTTGATTATCGGCAATGGTATCAACTACTTTAGCCATATACTCTAAAGGATATGTTTTTAGTTTTTCACTTCCTAAAAGACTGATTAAAATTGTTTTTCTGTCTTTTTGAACCTTATGCTCTTCAAAAAGTGCTTTTGCTTCTTGTTTTTCTTTTTCGGTTACGAACAATTTTGGCAAAGGATCAATCGGTATTGACAAATGCAAAGGTTCTAATAACGAAAGTCTTCTTTCAATAGCCAAGCCTAAATTTGTTTTTGGAAATGCTTCAAAAGGTACATTGTCGGTGTATAAAAAAGTTCGTCCAGGTTTTTTATACGATATTTTTCTTTTGGCACCGCTCAATAAAACTATGAGCCAACTTTCCAGTTTTGAATAAGCGTCAATTAATAAGTCGTATTTATTGGCACGAATCTGAAAAGCTAATTTTAATAATTCTTTTTTGCTATTACGGTGTTTTTCCTGAAACAGGATGATAGTATCAATGTTAGGATTTCCTTCCAGAACAGGAGTAGTTGATTCGTAAACCAAATAATCAATATGAGCATTAGGATAAGCTATACGCAAATTGTTGCATATAATGCTGCTTATCAAGACATCGCCAATCATTTTTTGTTGTATAACCAGTATTTTCATAGCATAAAAAAACCTCCCGTTTAAGGGAGGAATATACAATATTTTTTTATTATAGAAGTATTAAACAGCTACGTCATATTCGCGTAAAGCGTTATTCAAAGATGTTTTCAAATCTGTTGAAGGCTTACGAGTTCCAATGATTAAAGCACAAGGAACTTGAAATTCACCAGCAGCGAATTTTTTAGTATAACTTCCCGGAATTACTACTGAACGAGCAGGAACAAAACCTTTCATTTCAACAGGTTCGTCACCAGTTACATCGATGATTTTTGTTGATGCAGTTAAGCACACATTAGCACCAAGAACTGCTTCTTTACCCACATGAACTCCTTCAACAACAATACAACGAGAACCTACAAAAGCACCATCTTCAATGATTACTGGAGCAGCTTGTAAAGGTTCAAGGACTCCGCCAATTCCAACACCACCACTTAAGTGAACGTTTTTACCTATTTGAGCACAACTTCCTACTGTAGCCCAGGTATCAACCATAGTTCCTTCGTCAACATAAGCACCAATATTTACATAACTTGGCATCAAAATAACACCGCTAGAAATATAGGCTCCGTAACGTGCTACTGCATTAGGAACTACACGAATTCCTTTTTCAGCATAGCCTCTTTTTAGTAACATTTTGTCATGGTATTCGAAAATTCCAGATTCTAATGTTTCCATTTTTTGAATAGGGAAGTACATTACTACCGCTTTTTTTACCCATTCGTTTACTTGCCATCCATCACCTTTTGGTTCTGCAACGCGTAATTTTCCATAGTCTAATAATTCGATAACTTCTCTAATAGCATTAGTAGTTGTAGTTTCTTGTAATAAAGCTCTATTTTCCCAAGCTTGTTCTATAATTGTTTGTAACGAGTTCATAGTTTGATAAATTTTTAGCAAAGATAACTTTTTTAAGGAATTGTCAAAAGCTGAAAACAGAAACAAAGAGGTGTAATTTGTTATAAAAAATGTTTTTTTTATTTTTTAAATTAAATGAGAGTTGAAAGTAGTAATTTATTAAATTCGCCACTTTTTAAGTAAATATTTTTGAATTGTATATCTAATTATGATATTAAATGTCCATAAAATATTCAATTAACACGCAAAATTTTATTTTATGAAATATTTCTTTTTCCTTTCTTGTTTTATTTTTTTTAATTCGATATCCGCTCAGGAAGCTCCAAAATTAAATAATCAAAGTCAGCCAATTCCTGTAGAAATTTTATTTGGAAACACCCGTATGGCTTTTCAAACATCTATAAATAAACCGTTTGCTGCGGGAAGTAAATGGGGATATTCTTTAATAGCTTCCTTGACTTCAGAT
Source organism: Flavobacterium sp. 123 (assembly GCF_003634825.1). Classification (NCBI taxonomy): domain Bacteria; kingdom Pseudomonadati; phylum Bacteroidota; class Flavobacteriia; order Flavobacteriales; family Flavobacteriaceae; genus Flavobacterium; species Flavobacterium sp. 123. The sequence goes on along the minus strand of NZ_RBXD01000001.1, from coordinate 246,301 downwards.
TATAATATTACTAAAGAAACAAAAACAGGTATAATGGTGCCAGTTTCTATTACCTGTAAAATTTTCAATTCAATTGCACTAAATGGTGGTTTGGCTTTAAATCCAGCTTTTGGTAAAAGAGCTTTGTTAGGATTGGTGTTTGCTCAACATATTAAAGGGATTATGCTGGTTGTTGTACCCACAATGTATTTTTCGAACAATCAGTTTTTTGAAACGTATGCCTCTATAGAATACCAACCAAAAATAAATGATAAATTGAATCTTTATACTCAATTGAGAGGCTTGTATAATTTCAACATTCAAAATAACGATCATGATAGAAGTTATTGTGATACACGACTTGGTTTGGGATATAAAAATATGGTTTTTGGGATAGGTTATAATTGGGATTCCTATGGTCCTTTAAAAATAAATGTTAATAATGTAGGCGTATTTGCTAAAACAGTATTATTTTAGCTTTATTACTTTATAATAAAACCTTTTTTTAAATAATATGCCAAGAATTCTCGCAATCGATTATGGACAAAAACGTACTGGCATTGCCGTAACTGATGAGATGCAAATTATTGCTTCAGGCTTAACTACAATACCTTCACAAACTGCGATTGCTTTTTTGAAAGACTATTTTTCGAAAGAAAAAGTAGAAGCAGTTCTTATTGGAGAGCCTAAACAAATGAATGGGCAACCATCCGAAAGTGCTTCTATTATTAAAGGATTTGTAACTCATTTTACCAATCATTTTCCAGATATGAAAGTCATTCGTGTTGATGAACGTTTTACTTCCAAAATAGCTTTTCAAACGATGATTGATAGTGGTCTTAGTAAGAAAAAACGCCAAAATAAAGCATTGATAGATGAGATTTCGGCAACTATAATGCTGCAAGATTATTTGTCTCGAAAAGCGTTTTAAAACCCTCTTTTTTGTCTTATTTAGAAGATATTATCTCTTTTAAAATTACCACTTTTTAACAATTGTTTGTTATATTTTTTTTAAAAAAATGAAGTAAATTTGCGGCTTTTAAATTATTATTATGCCAGATACAACCATTCGTTTAAATTCAGAAGTAGTTCTTATTGGTGCCGGGATTATGAGTGCTACACTTGGAGTAATTTTGAAAGAATTACAACCAGATATAAAAATCGATATTTTTGAAAGATTAGATATTGCTGCCGCAGAAAGTTCTGATGCTTGGAACAATGCTGGTACAGGTCATTCCGCATTTTGCGAATTAAATTACACACCAGAAGGGGAAGATGGAAGCATTAATCCTAAAAAAGCAATAAGTATAGCAGAATCTTTTGAGGTTTCTCGCCAGTTTTGGGCTTATTTAGTACAACAAAATAAAGTTTCATCACCTGAAAAATTTATAAAAGGAATTCCTCACATGAGTTTTGTTTGGGGAGATAAAAACGTGGAGTATCTAAAAAAGAGATTTGAAACCTTACAATCAAACCCTCTTTTTAAAGACATGCTTTTCAGTACAGATCCTTCTAAAATAAAAGAATGGATGCCTCTAGTTATGGAAGGTAGAAAAGGAACGGAAGAAATTGCAGCCACTTCTATGGAAATTGGTACAGATGTAAATTTTGGAGCGTTAACCAGAAGCATGTTCAACTATTTGACGAAACAAGAAGGGGTAACGATGCATTTCAATCACGAAGTTAAAAAAATGAGACAACGTGAGGATAAATCTTGGAGAATCAAAATCACAGATTTGGCTACAGGCCAAAAGAAAAAAGCATATACCAAATTTGTTTTTATTGGTGCTGGCGGAGGTTCTTTGCCATTATTAGCGAAAGCAAATGTTCCAGAAGGAAATGGATATGGAGGGTTTCCTGTAAGCGGACAATGGCTTAAATGTACTAATCCAGAAGTAATTGCTAAACACGAAGCAAAGGTATACGGTAAAGCAAGCGTAGGAGCACCACCGATGTCTGTTCCACATATTGATTCTCGAATGATAAACGGAGAAAAAGCGTTGCTTTTTGGTCCTTTTGCGGGCTTCTCTACTCGCTTCTTGAAAAACGGGAAATATTCTGATTTGCCAATGTCAATAAAGCCTAACAACATTATTCCGATGGTTGTTGCGGGTTATAAAAATATTCCACTTACAAAATATTTGATTGAACAAGTTCGATTAAAACCAAAAGATAGAATCGCTGCTTTAAGAGAATATGTTCCTGGTGCTAGATCAAAAGATTGGAAAATTGAAAGAGCAGGGCAAAGGGTTCAAGTTATAAAAAAAGACGAAAAAGAAGGTGGAGTTTTGGAGTTTGGTACTGAAGTGATTACAACTGCTGATGGAACTTTATCCGTATTATTAGGTGCTTCTCCAGGTGCTTCAACTGCGGTTTCAATTATGATTGACTTGGTAGGAAGATGTTTTAAAGAGGAATTAAAGTCAAAAGAATGGCAGGATAAACTAAAAGTTATGATTCCTTCATTTGGTCAGGCTTTAAATGAAAACCCAGAATTATTAGACAAAATCAGAAAAGAAACTGCTGAAGTTTTAAAATTGAATAGTTAGAATTGTTAATAAAGATTGAGGTGCTGTTTTTAGATTTTATCTAATTCAGCACCTTTTTTGATTTTAGGAATCAAGTAATGTCTTTGTGGTTTTTACAATATTCTCAGACAAATTTGTAAGCCAAATTAATTGTTCTATAATCAATTGTGCTTCTTGCATTTTCAATAAAAAAGCTTCTTCATCTATTGTATTTCCTTCTTTTAATTCTCTTGCACGAATGTTTTTTAATTCGGTGAAACGAAGCGCCAAATCAGTTTTTGTGATGCTTTCTTGAGGATGAATTGTATTTTCCTCTAAGAGCGCAATTGCATTATCTAGATTTTTTATGACTGTATCTACCACAACATTAAAAGCTTCTGAAGCTCTTGTTGTTTTGTGGGATTGAATATAGGTTCCCAATGAAGCGGATGATGATAAAAGTGTATGATTTAGAACAGCCAATTTATAAACCTGTGGCAATTGTTTTTGTTTTGATTTAGGCTCTTGCGCCATTCTTTGGAAAGAAGCCATAAGATTTCCAATTTCAATAAAAGCATTTTTTCGTGCTAAGCGATAGGATGTTGAAACGGTTCCTTTTTTGTTGTAAAAAATAGAAATTTCTTTCAAGTAATTTTGATTTGCCTTGATTGATTTCTTTAGATAAACCGGAATATTCAAAAATTCCCACGAAGGCCACAAAAAGTGATTGGATAAGAAAGCTAGAATAGCCCCAACTAATGTGTCTAAAATTCGATATTGGATTACTGTCCCTACATTTGGAGTCAGAATTCCATATATGAAAACAATATACATCGTAACAAAAGTGGCACTGATTTTATAATTAGTTTGCGTAAATGAAAATCCTAAAAGCATAGAAAGAATTGTGAATATGCTAATTATAATATTATTGTGAATAAAATAAAGAATACCAAAAGCGATTAAACCGCCTAAAATAGTACCTAAAATTCTATTGAAGGATCTCTCTTTGGTTAATCCATAACCAGGTCTCATGATAACTGAGATAGTAAGTAAAATCCAATATACATTTTGAAAAGGCAATATTTTACCAATTATAAACCCAATCAAAATAGTAATGGTTAATCTCAAAGAATGTCTGAAAAGCGTTGATGAAAAACTTAAATTTTCAATCAGTGTACTCCAAAGATAATGTTGTGGAGTTAGAAATTTCTCTAAATCTTTGTCTTTACCTTTTAGATCTTGCGAAAGAATTGCCAATGAAAATGCGCGTTCAACAATTTTTATTTTCTCGATTTGTTTTTCAGCATATTGCAACATAGTTGTTAGCATAAAAACACCTTCGGAAGCGGCAATTTTCCCGAGATGATTTTCATAAGCTACGATAGCAAGTTCCAAATCATTTAGATTCTTAATAAGATTGTGCTTTGGCGTGAATTTCTGTTTGTTTTTTACGCTTTTCGATAACTGTTTTAAATTTGATGCTAAATTATAAGCTAACTTTTGGTAAGTAGCCAAAACATTTGGATACTCACTAAATTTTAGGTGTAATTTATTGTGATCAAAAGAAGTAGACAAGGCTAGTTCTAAGATTTCGACCAAGGAAACAAATACAATTAGTAATTTTCGATTTTGATTGGAAGAACCTGAATTTTTATGATTGCTTATTAGAACTTCTCTTATGTTTTGGTGTATAGCATTAATTTCAACTTGAAGATGTAATTGCTTTTCGATTATTGCTTTTTTATCAGCGTCAGGTGACCAAAGGTCCCCGCGAAGTTTTAAGTATTTTGCTGTAAGTTGAATGCAAGATACCGTTTGTAATTCAACATAACGATAAGGTCTTATGTAATGAAAAATTAATGAAACTAAAAGGTAAAATAAGCCTCCAATTAGTATTAAAAGGGAATGTTGAATCATTGCCCAGCCTGTATTAATATGTGCAAATGCCAATGAAACAGCAAGTAATGCCGAAAACGAAACTAAAGTTGTTCGTTGTCCGTAAACCGATAACATGGCTAGAAAAAACACTGAAGTGACAAAAACGGGATAAAAAAAGTAGGGGTAAGGATAAACAATATTTATAATAAGGTTCGCAACTGAGACTAATACTGCAGTAAAAAGGATTCCATTAATCTTGTGTTTTGGACTACTAGGGATATCACCTGGATAGGTAAAGAAAGCACCAAGAGCTATTGTAAATCCCATTTGAAAATCACCTAAAAATGTAAACAATAAAACGGGTATAACTGCAGCAATAGTTATTTTTAAAGCATTAGTGAAATTTGTGCTTTCAGTGAATTTTTGAATTTGATCAATCATATGGGATATATTCACTACAAAGGTAAGAATTGTGCCATTTGTTTTGGGAATATTCCAAATTGAATTAACAACTAAATTTAATTATCATTTAGAGATAATTGATTGTTTATTTTTTTACTATTTTTGCAGACTGAAATCAAGGGCAATACACACTAAGTTTTCAGTATATAATACTTAATATAAGAATAATGATTTTACCAATTATAGGTTATGGCGATCCCGTTTTAAGAAAAGTAGGGGGAAATCTTACACCAGAGCATCCTAACTTAAAAGAAACTATCGCTAATATGTACGAAACTATGTATAATGCATACGGAGTAGGACTTGCTGCACCACAGATAGGATTAGCGTTGCGTTTATTTGTAATCGACACAACTCCTTTTAGTGATGATGATGATCTAGAAGAAACGGAACAAAAAAACTTGAAAGGGTTCAAAAAAACATTTATCAATGCTAGAATGATTAAAGAAGAAGGGGAAGAATGGGCTTTTAACGAAGGTTGTTTGAGCATTCCGGATGTCAGAGAAGATGTTTATAGAAATCCAACGATAACTATTGAATATTGTGAAGAAGATTTTGTGATGAAAACCGAAGTTTTTGATGGCTTAATTGCCAGAGTGATTCAACACGAATACGATCATATCGAAGGTATTTTATTTACAGATAAAATCTCATCACTTAAGAAGCGATTGATTCAAAAGAAATTAAAAAACATCTTGGAAGGAAAGACTTTTCAAGAATACCGAATGAAATTTTTCGGTAAAAAAGGAAGATAAAAACACTTTAATTGTGCCGTCTTGGTATGGTTTTTGGGTTAAAGAAAAAAATAATTGAATTCTTAATAATAATTAAACAAGCATGAATTTAGAAAAAATATTAGCAATTTCTGGGAAACCAGGTTTATATGTATTAAAAGTACAAACACGTACTGGTTTTGTTGCAGAATCGTTATTGGATGGAAAAAGAATTACAGTGAACTTAAAAAGTAATGTAAGTTTATTGTCTGAGATTTCAATTTATACGTACGAAGGCGAAAAACCTTTGTCAGAAATAATGTCAAACATTGCTAAAAAAGAAAACAAAGAACAAGCCATTTCTCATAAATCAGATAATGCTACATTAGCAGCTTATTTTAAAGAAATTTTACCTGATTATGATGAAGAAAGAGTGTATCCTTCTGACATCAAAAAAGTGTTGAATTGGTATAATATGCTACAAAATAAAGGTTTAGTTACTGACGAAGCTCCAGCGGCACAAAGTGTTGACGTATCTGTAGCTGATGAAGTTGTAGCTGAAGAGAAACCAAAAAAAGCTAAAGCGAAAAAAGCATAATTGATTTTATAGATTATATTTAATCCTGTTGAGATGATTTCTTGACAGGATTTTTTTATTTTTACAAAAACCACTCAAACAATGAACTCAAGAACACATCAACTTCAGGCTTTTGAAAGATTATTGAATATTATGGATGATTTGCGCGAAAAATGTCCTTGGGATAAAAAGCAAACCATGCAAAGTTTACGTCATTTAACCATAGAAGAAACCTATGAATTAGGCGATGCTATTTTGGATAATGATTTAAGTGAGGTTAAGAGAGAATTGGGGGATTTATTATTGCACATTGTTTTTTATTCTAAAATAGGAAGTGAAACAGGCGATTTTGACATGGCGGATGTGTGTAATGAAATCTGCGAAAAATTGATTCATCGTCATCCTCATATTTATAGTGATGTTGTGGTAAAAGACGAAGAAGAAGTAAAGCAAAATTGGGAAAAACTGAAATTGAAAGAAGGTAAAAAATCAGTGCTTGAAGGAGTTCCTAAAAGTTTGCCTGCATTAGTAAAAGCGAGTCGTATTCAAGATAAAGTAAAAGGTGTAGGTTTTGACTGGGAAGAGCCTCATCAAGTTTGGGATAAAGTTCAAGAGGAATTACAGGAATTACAAGTTGAGGTTGATGCTAAAAATCAGGATAAAATAGAAGCTGAATTTGGCGATGTGTTATTCTCCATGATTAATTACGCCCGATTTTTGAATGTAAATCCCGAAGACGCTTTAGAAAGAACCAATAAAAAATTCATTAAAAGATTTCAATATCTCGAAAGCAAAGCAGGAGAATTAGGTAAACCACTAATGGATATGACGCTTGCTGAAATGGATGTTTTTTGGAATGAAGCAAAAAAGCTTTAGTACTCTTTTGCTTCATTTTATAGTTTAGCGTTTAGTCCGCTATTTTTTTTAATTTATTAATGTCTTTTAAAATAATTTTTTTACCAGACAATTCAATTAATCCTAATTTATTAAAATCGGATAATAAACGAATACAACTTTCGGTAGCAGTACCAATCATGCTAGCTAATTCATCTCTTGAAAGCTGGACTTTCAAAGTGTTATCTTCATTTTTTCCAAAAGTATCTAGCAAGTAAAGTAATGTTTCGGCCAGTCTTTCTTTAACGGTTTTTTGAGCCATATTAACCATATGATCATCCGCTTCTTTAAGATCGCCACAAATAGTTTTCATGACATTCATAGAGAACTGATTGTTTTTATCAAAAAATCCCATCACCTCATTTTTAGGAATAAAGCATACTTCCATGTCCTCAAGAGCAATCGCACTTAGGTTTACGGGTTCGTCACTAATTAAAGAACGTTGCCCTAATAGCTCGCCTTTTTTAATCAATTTGACAATATGATCTTTTCCGTTAGGGCTCAGTTTTGTTAGTTTACAAATACCATCTTTGACGCAATAAATACCATTGATTGTTTCTCCTTCTTCAAAGATAACATCTCCTTTTTTGACTGTGTGAGATGATTTACATTCCGCTAGTTTTACTAGTTCATCTTTATTAAGTGCTTTCAAAGAACTGAATTCTCTAACAATACATTGTTCACATTTACTCATAATAAGAAAGGGGCTTTACTTGTTCTACAAAACAGGTCTAATATATTCTACAAAATAAGTCCTAATTTGTACTGCAAATTTAAACAATTATATGACAAAAGTCATATTTTTAACTAATTCAATTAACAACCTTTGTAACAGGTAAAATGAGCAAAGATTTATGGACAGACAAAACTGTTTCCATTGTGGTTTAGATATTGTAAAAGCTGAAGAAATTATATTTGATGACAAAGAATTTTGTTGTAATGGTTGTAAAACCGTGTACGAAATTTTCAGTCTCAATGATATGACATGCTATTATGATTTTGAAAAATCGCCTGGAGCAACCCCGCAAGATATTAATGGTAAATATGATTTTTTAGACAATGAAAGTATTGTTTCAAAACTGTTGGAATTCCAAGAGGATTCAACCGAAATTATTTCACTTAACATTCCTCATATTCATTGTAGCTCGTGTATTTGGATTTTGGAAAATCTACAGCGTCTTCAAAAGGGAATAAGTACTTCACAAGTTAATTTTCCCGAAAAGAAAGTACGTGTCACTTATAATCCAGAGATAGTTTCACTTAAAACCATTGTTTATTTATTAAGCTCCATTGGTTACGAACCCTATATAAGCTTAGAAAATTACGAGACTGGAAGCAATAATGTTGACCGAAGTTTGACTTATAAATTGGGTGTGGCCTTTTTTTGTTTCGGTAATATTATGCTGCTTTCATTCCCAGAATATTTTGAGGTAAAAGAATATTGGCTAGATCAATACCGCGGTTTTTTTCGTTGGTTGATTTTTATATTGTCTTTACCAAGTTTCTTTTATTCGGCAAGTGGTTATTATGTTTCAGCCTACAAAAGCATCAAAGCTAAAATGCTTAATATCGATATTCCTATAGCTTTAGGGATTGTTGTGATGTTTATTAGAAGTACAGTTGATATTGTCATGGATTATGGTTCAGGTTTTTTCGACAGCTTAACGGGCTTGATTTTCTTTATGCTTTTAGGGAAAATGTTCCAAATTAAAACCTATAGTTTTTTGAGTTTCGAAAGAGATTTTAAATCGTATTTTCCAATAGCAATTACCCGTATTAATGCTACTTCCGAAGAAAGCGTGCCCGTTTATGATATTCAAAAAGGAGATCGATTATTAATTAGAAACCAAGAACTTATTCCAGTTGATGGCATTTTGATTTCCGAAAAAGCTGAAATAGATTATAGTTTTGTTACCGGAGAAGCAATCCCGATTACTAAAAAATCAGGTAACAAGATTTTTGCAGGAGGAAAACAAATAGGAAAAGTGATTGAAATGGAAGTTTTGCATTCAGTTTCACAAAGTTATTTGACCCAATTATGGAGTAATGATGTGTTCCAAAAGAATGTAGAACAAAAACACAAAACGATTACGGATAGAATATCTAGATATTTTACTCCAATATTATTATTAATAGCTTTTGCTGGCTTTGGATATTGGATTTTTATTGATGTAAATACGGCTTTCAATGTTTTTACGGCAGTTCTTATTGTGGCTTGTCCTTGTGCATTAGCATTAACAGCTCCTTTTACAACCGGAAACATATTGCGTATTTTGGGCAAGAAGAAATTCTATCTCAAGAATGCTTTGGTGATTGAACAATTAGCAAAAGTTGATACAATAGTTTTTGACAAAACAGGAACCATAACCACCAATAAGAAATCTAATATTTCGTATGAAGGAAAAGCACTTTCGGAGGAAAATCTTTTGATCATTAAAAATGTACTTAGAGCATCTAACCATCCATTAAGTAGGATGTTATATGATTTTTTACCTGAAATGAAAAAAGTAAAAATAACTGATTTTCAAGAAATAACAGGTAAAGGAATTTTAGCTCAAATAGAAGAAAATATAATTCGAATTGGTTCTTACGATTTTATTTTTCAAAATTCTACTTTGCCATTTTCAGCTCCATCTCCTTTGGAGAGGGTTGGGGAGAGGACTTCTGTTCATGTTAAAATAAACGAAGTCTATTATGGTAAATACGTTTTTAATAATCAATATAGAGAAGGCTTGGCGGAGCTTTTTCAGAATTTGAATGTAAATTACCAAATCAAAGTTTTGTCAGGTGATAATGAAGGCGAACGAGATACTTTAGAAATGCTTTTGCCAAAAGGAACCGAATTAATCTTTAATCAAAAACCTGAACAGAAATTAGAGTTCATCAAAAAGTTGCAAGATGAAGGTAAAAATGTTATGATGGTTGGTGATGGATTGAATGATGCTGGAGCTTTGGCACAAAGTAATGTAGGAATTTCTATTTCCGAAAATGTGAATGTTTTTTCGCCTGCTTGCGATGCTATTTTGGATGCTAATGAGTTCCAAAAATTAAGTTATTTCTTGAAATTATCTAAAAAAGCAATCACAACTATCAAAATGAGTTTTACTCTTTCATTATTATATAATGTGGTTGGATTATCTTTTGCGGTAACCGGAAATTTGTTGCCTTTGGTAGCTGCAATCATTATGCCGCTGAGTACCATTACAATAGTGAGCTTTGTGACATTGATGAGTAATTACTTCGCAAGTAGGAAATAGCAATAAAGGATATTTTTGTATTAAATTTTTGTATAAATTTATCATAATGCTTTAATCATGATAAATGTCATGTTTTTTGCGAGATTCAAAAACTAATTTTGTTAACATAATTTTAAGGTATGAGTGTTATATATTTATTAATCTCCATTAGTATCGTAGTTGCTATTGGCTTTTTTGTTGCTTTTATTCGAGCAGTAAAAACAGGTCAGTATGACGATGATTATACGCCATCTGTCAGAATGCTTTTTGACGATGAGCTCAAAATTAACAATCCAAAATCAATACAAACAACAGAAGAAAAACAAATTTAATTATGGAAATGCAACAATTTTATTACGACAACAAAATTGTAAAGAAATTCATTTACGCCACCATTGTTTTTGGTGTAGTGGGAATGTTAGTTGGACTTATTCTGGCTATTATGTTTCTTTTTCCAAACCTAACTGACGGAATTTCGTGGTTAAGTTTTGGTAGATTGAGACCTTTACACACCAATGCAGTTATTTTTGCCTTTGTAGGAAACGCTATGTTTGCAGGGGTTTACTATTCGACGCAAAGGTTATTAAAAGCAAGGATGTTTAGTGATTTCTTGAGTAATCTAAACTTTTGGGGTTGGCAATTAATCATTGTTGCCGCAGCTGTTTCATTGCCTTTAGGTTTTAGTACTTCAAAGGAATATGCCGAATTAGAATGGCCAATTGATATTGCAATTGCGTTAATTTGGGTTGTATTTGGTATTAACATGATTGGAACCATGATAAAAAGAAGAGAGCGTCATTTATATGTAGCAATCTGGTTTTATTTGGCAACATTTGTAACTGTAGCTGTTTTACATATTTTCAATAGTTTAGAATTACCTGTTTCAGCAATGAAAAGTTATTCTGTATATGCAGGGGTTCAAGATGCTTTAGTTCAATGGTGGTACGGACATAATGCTGTTGCCTTTTTCTTGACTACACCATTTTTAGGATTGATGTATTATTTTGTTCCAAAAGCAGCTAATCGTCCAGTATATTCTTATAGACTTTCTATTGTTCACTTCTGGTCTTTGATTTTTATTTATATCTGGGCTGGACCACACCACTTATTGTATTCTGCATTGCCAACTTGGGCACAGAATTTAGGAGTTGTGTTTTCAATCATGTTGATTGCTCCATCTTGGGGAGGTATGATAAACGGATTATTGACTTTGAGAGGAGTTTGGGATAAAGTTCGTGTTGATCCTGTTTTGAAATTCTTCGTAGTTGCTATTACTGGTTATGGGATGGCTACTTTTGAAGGACCAATGTTGTCTCTTAAAAATGTAAATGCTATTGCGCATTATACGGATTGGATTATTGCACACGTTCACGTTGGAGCTTTAGCTTGGAATGGATTCATGGCCTTTGGTATGATTTATTGGTTGATTCCACGTATGACAAAAAGTACTTTATACTCTATTAAATTAGCTAATTTCCACTTTTGGATTGGTACATTAGGAATTATATTATACACACTTCCAATGTATGTTGCAGGGTTTTTACAGGCTTCAATGTGGAAACAATTTAATCCAGACGGAACTTTAACGTATGGTAACTTCCTTGAAACAGTAACTCAAATTATGCCAATGTATTGGATGAGAGCTGTAGGAGGAACATTATACTTAACAGGAATGTTTGTGTTAGTTTATAATATTATCAAAACGGTAAAAGCAGGTTCTGCAATTGAAGATGAATTAGCCGAAGCACCTGAATTAGTAAAAATTAGTGCAGGAAGAGTTAAAGGAGAAAAATTCCACCCTTGGTTAGAAAGAAAACCTATTCAGTTAACACTTTTGGCTACAGTAGCTATTTTAATTGGAGGAATTATTCAGATTGTGCCTACTATTATGGTGAAATCTAATATCCCTACTATTGCAAGTGTAAAACCATATTCTCCATTAGAGTTAGAAGGGCGTGATTTATACATTCGTGAAGGTTGTGTAGGATGTCACTCTCAGTCAGTTCGTCCTTTCCGTAGTGAAGTGGAACGATATGGACCACAATCTAAAGCAGGTGAATTTGTATACGATCATCCATTCCTTTGGGGTTCTAAACGTACCGGTCCAGACTTGTTAAGAGTAGGTGGTAAATACAATGATAACTGGCATTTCAACCACTTCTGGAGTCCACAAAGTATTTCTGCAGGTTCAATTATGCCAGGGTACAAATGGTTGTTTGATAACAAAGCAATGGATGTTTCTATGACTCAAAAGAAAATGGAAGCAATGGTTACTTTAGGAGTACCTTATACTGCCGCGCAAGTTGCGAATGCTCAAAAAGATTTAAGAGCTCAAGCTATTTCTATTGAAGAAAGTTTGAAAAATGATCCAGACTTTGTAAAAAGTTATGATGATAGCAAGAAAAAAGCGGATGCAAAAGGAGAGAAATTTGTGCCAATGAATGAAAGAGAAATCGTAGCATTAATAGCTTATATTCAACGATTAGGAACAGATATTAAAGTAAAAGAATAAATAATATAGTCATGTTTGAACAAATAAAACACAATATGGAAACCATCGCAGGAGTTGCGATTTATCCGATACTATCGTTATTAATCTTCTTTTTGTTTTTTGTAGGACTTGGTCTATGGGTTTTCTCTTATAAGAAAGAAAAAATAGAAGAGATGAGCCAAATCCCATTGAATGACAATCAAACAATATAATTTTTTAAAAATTTAGAAAATGAAAAAATTAATCCCAGTATATGTTAGAGTCCCCCTTATCTTTTTTGCTGTATTTGCAGCAATGGAGTATTTTGTAGACTCTGGAGATAGGCCAGCTTTTATAAAGTTCCCAATGGTCTCCGTTTTCTTATTTGTATTTTTATTTCTTTTGATAGCAATAGAAATTACAATTAGTGCCATTGATAAAATCACATACCAATTATTGACAGATGAGCAAAAAGCAAAATTAGAAGCTGCAAGTGCCACTAGTTTTAAAGAAAGTCAGTGGTATGAGAAATTAGTAAAAAGCTTGACTAAATCAGAACCAATTGAAAATGAAGGTCAACTATTATTAGATCATGATTATGATGGCATTAAAGAGTTAGATAACAATTTACCACCATGGTGGGTATATTTATTCTATGCTTGTATCCTATTTTCGATTGTTTACCTAGTTCGTTTTGAAATTTTGGGTGCTGATAATCAAGAAATGGAACTTAAAAAAGAAATGGCTCAAGCTAAAATTGAAGTGGCTGAGTATATGAAAACTGCTCCAGATTTAATGGATGAAAAAACGGTTACCTTATTGACAGAAGGAGCCGACTTAGCAGAAGGTAAAACTATATTTGAAACTAATTGTGCTGCTTGTCACAGAGCAGATGCTGGTGGACAAATTGGACCGAACTTGACAGATGACAATTGGATTCTAGGTGGTGGAATTAAGAACTTGTTTCATACCATTACTAATGGTGGTCGTGATGGAAAAGGAATGATTGCCTGGAAAGGAACACTTAAACCGAAAGAAATACAAAAAGTTGCCAGTTATGTTATCTCTTTAAAAGGGAGTAATCCAAAAGATCCAAAAGCACCAGATGGAGAAATTTGGGTTGAGGATGCAGCTGCAACCCCAGCAAAATAAAAAAATAAAAAGACCAATTTCTCAAATGTGAAATTGGTCTTTTAAAATATAAAACACATGTCAAAATTACCAGACGAAGCTTTTAGAGATACCATAGGAACTATTGACGAAGAAGGGAATAGAAAATTTATTTTTCCTAAAAAACCTTCCGGAAAATTTTATGATTACAGGAAATGGATTAGTTATTTCTTGTTAATTATTTTAGTTGCTAATCCGTTCATAAAGATTAATGGCAATCAGTTCATGATGTTTAATGTCTTAGAAAGAAGATTTAATATTTTCGGATTTCCTTTTTGGCCCCAAGATTTTTATCTCTTTGTTCTTTTCATGATTGTTGGTGTCGTTTTCGTTATTCTTTTTACGGTAATTTTTGGACGTATATTTTGTGGATGGATTTGTCCACAGACTATCTTTTTAGAAATGGTTTTCCGAAGAATAGAATATTGGATTGAAGGAGATCGTGGTGCTCAAATTCGTTTGAGTAAACAAGAATGGAATGCCGAAAAAATAAGAAAAAAAGGTGTTAAATGGTTTATCTTTCTTATCATATCTTTTTTTATTGCTAATGTATTTTTAGCGTATTTAATCGGTAGTGATGAATTGTTCAAAATGATTGAAGAAGGGCCAGAGAACAATATAAGCACATTAATTGCTTTACTCATTTTTACTGGAGTATTCTATTTTATATTTGCTTGGTTTAGAGAACAAGTGTGTATAATAGCTTGCCCTTACGGAAGATTACAAGGGGTTTTGTTAGACAATAAATCAATAAATGTAGCTTATGATTTTGTCCGCGGTGAAAAAGAAGTTGGTCGTGCAAAATTCAATAAGCAAGAAGACAGAGCCTTAACAGGCAAAGGAGATTGTATCGATTGTAAACAATGTGTGCATGTTTGCCCAACAGGAATTGATATTCGTAATGGAACTCAATTAGAGTGTGTAAATTGCACCGCTTGTATCGATGAATGTGATACAATTATGGAAGGTGTTGGATTGCCAAAAGGATTGATTCGATATGCATCAGAAGATGAAATAGAGAAAAAATCTAAGTTCAAATTTACAGCCAGAATGAAAGGATATTCCGCTGTCTTATTTATTTTGACGGGAATTCTAATTGGTTTATTATTCTTGAGAACTGAGGTTGAAGCCACCTTTTTAAGATTACCAGGGCAGTTGTTTCAGCACAAAGGAGATAATATAAGTAATATTTATACTTTTAAAATCATTAATAAAACCAACACTGATTTTAATGACATTCATTTTAAATTAGTCGGTATTAAAGGGACTTTAAAAGTAGTAGGAAAACAAGATTTCAAAGTGCCTAAACAAGGTATGGATGGAGGAACTTTATTTATTGAAATCAATCAATATTTGTTACAAAGTGACAAAACTAAATTGCAGATTGAAGTATATAATGGTGATAAAAAAATTGAAACTAGTACAACTAGTTTCTTAAGTCCAAGAAGTTTTGATTAATCAAATAATAAAAATTTAAATAAAAAATAATGAAATTCAATTGGGGAACAGGCGTTGTAATTGCTTTTGCATTATTCATGTCATTCATATTATATTTTGTTTTTAAAGTACAATCAAATTCAAAATATGATAATGAGTTAGTTGTTGAGGAATATTATAAACATGACGCTCATTTTGGTGATGAAATGGTAAGGGTTCAAAATGCGCATGATTTAGCTCAAAAACCATCAATAAAATCTACTTCAGAGGGCATTTTAGTCACTTTTCCAGAGGTGTTTATTCCCAATGAAATAAAAGGAAATGTGTCCCTATATAGACCGTCTAACAAAAAACTAGATTTTGAAGTTCCGATTTCGCTTTCTGGTCACACTTTGCTCATACCTAAAAAAAGTTTGGTAGGCGGTCGTTGGGATATTAATATGGAATGGCAAAATGAAGGAAAATCATATTTGACCAAAGAAATAATTTATATAAATTAGTTTTGAACTCGAAAGGAGGAATGTAATTTTTATTTTTCGATTCTTTAACCTCAGATTATAATAAATGCTTTACTCAGCTTTCTTTTTTGGCTTAATAAGTAGTTTGCACTGCATAGGAATGTGTGGGCCAATTGCTATGATGCTTCCTGTTGACAGGAATAATCAGGCCAAAAAAGTAACTCAAATTGTTACGTATCATCTAGGAAGATTATCCGCTTATGCAACTATTGGTCTTGTTTTTGGATTGTTAGGAAAAGGATTCTTCCTGGCTGGGATACAACAAAAACTGTCTATATTCATAGGTGTTGCTATGATTTTAGTCATTCTGATACCGGAGAAAAAATTGGCGCTATACAATTTCTCAAAACCTATTTTTAAATTAATTTTAAAGATGAAGGCTACTTTAGGGAGTCAATTTAAAAATAGAAGTTATAAATCATTATTTACCATTGGATTACTCAATGGATTCTTACCCTGTGGCATGGTATACGTCGCTTTATTTGGAGCAATAGCAATGCAAAGTCCGGGTTATGGGGTTGTATATATGTTGCTATTTGGATTAGGAACTGTTCCTATGATGAGTAGTGTAGTTTATTTGAATTCGTTTTTAACCGTTCCTATTCGAAATAAAATTCAAAAAGCAATTCCGTATGTTGCGGTACTTATTGGGGTGTTATTTATTTTGAGAGGACTAGGGTTAGGGATTCCTTACGTTTCTCCAGCAAACATGAGTTTATTTGTACAACAAAATCCCAATTGCCATTAAAACAAAATAATGTTTCTTTTATTAACTTAAATTAAAAGTAAAATGGGAAGACACGATTTATTACACGAATTTCCTGAATATCAGGAAAAAATACATCAGATGAAGGTTGAAGACGATCACTTCAGAGAATTGTTTGATGAATACGATGAATTAGAACATGAAGTGCATCGAATTAATACTGGAGTAGATGTTGTTACAGATGAGTATACTCATGTTTTGAAAGCTAGAATGCTTTTTATTAAAGATGAAATATTTTCAATGTTAAACAAACAGTAATCCCTCAATAATATAAAAAAGAAAAGCACACTTTAAAGTGTGCTTTTCTTTTTTATATCTATTCTATTTTAGACTGTCATAGAAAAAAGAGCAGTCTCTGGAGCTTTTCTTTTTAGAAGTAAATCAAAAGCCATACAGATGTTTCGAACAAATGGTTTTCCTGCTTCAGTAACCGTAATTCCTTCATTATTTAAAAGCACTAATCCGTCTTTTTCCATTTCTTCAAGTTGGTTTAAAATAGTTGGAACTTCTTCAAAATAACTATCTTTAGTAGCCCAGCTTGTTTCAAATTTACACATTAAATTCAAAATATGTTTTCTAATAATTAAATCTTCATTGGTTAATAAATGTCCTCTAAAAACGGGTAATTTATCCCATTCTAATATTTGATAATAATCTTCCAAGTTTTTTACGTTTTGAGCAAAACTATACCAACTATCACTAATTGACGAAACTCCCAAACCAATCATTAGTTGTGTTTTAGAAGAGCTGTATCCCATAAAATTGCGATGTAATTTTCCTTCTTCAAAAGATTTAAAAAGACTGTCTGTTTTTAATGCAAAATGATCCATACCAATTTCGTGATAATCATTTTCATACAAAAGATGTTTTCCTATTTCGTAAAGTTGTCTTTTCTTGTCGTCTTTTGGAATGTCCTCGTCATTAAACCCTCTTTGTCCGTTTCCTTTTATCCATGGTACGTGAGCGTAGCTATAAAAAGCAAGTCGGTCGGGTTGTAGCGATTTTGTTTTTTCGACAGTATCAATAACATCTTCAATTTCCTGAAAAGGCAATCCAAAAATAATGTCATGACCTATGGATGTATATCCTATTTCTCTAGCCCAAAAAGTCACTTTTGCCACATTATGGAAGGGTTGTTCTCGATGTATCGCTTTCTGTACTTTAGCAGAATAATCCTGAACGCCAAAACTGACTCTTCTAAAGCCTAAATCGAATAATTTTTTTAGATGTGCATGAGTGGTATTGTTTGGATGTCCTTCAAAGCTGAATTCATAATTTTCGGCTCTGTTAGCATGTGAAAAAATACCATTGATTAGGTCTTCCAAATTTTTTGTCGAAAAAAATGTTGGGGTTCCTCCGCCTAAATGAATCTCTTTTATTGTTGGTTTTTCCCCAAGAATTTTGCAATACAAAGTCCATTCTTTTAAAATAGCTTCTATATAAGGGTTTTCAACATCATGATTCTTAGTTATGCGTTTGTTACACCCGCAAAATGTGCACATGCTTTCACAAAAAGGCAAGTGGATATAAAGACTAATTCCTTCTTTAGAATTGCTTTCTTCAAATGATTTCTTTAGTGTTTCTAACCAAATCTCATATGAAAAATCGGCTTCATTCCAGTATGGAACTGTAGGATAGCTGGTGTATCTTGGTCCCGGAACGTTGTATTTTTGTATTAGTGAATTTTTCATGGCAAATCATTTTAATATTCAAAAGTAATACGACTTGCCAAATATTAAAATGATATTTATCATCCTATTATTTTTTTATAAAAAAACCTCTATCTGATTAAAGATAGAGGTTCTGTTTTTAAACAACTTTAGAAAGTTATTCTTGTTTTAAATTTCTTAATTGCTTTAGTTTTTCTTTCCAAACATCAAGACTTTCTTTATGAATTGCTATATTTTTTCGTACTTCTAGAACAATTGAATTCTCTTTTTTAGCATTTCGAGTGTTCGTGAAAAATTGAATGTTATTTTCTAACTGGAAAATTTCATTTTGAACTTCTTCAATTTTTCGCATTAAGAAAATCTTTTCATTATCTAATTTTCTGGTATCATTACTTTCAGATAGATGATCCATTCTATTAGAAAAACGCATCATTTCAGTATCTTTCTTGCTCAAACTTAATTTTTCAAAAAGGGCATCAAGAATTTTATTGAATTTGCCTTCGATATGTCTTCTTGGGAATGGAACTTTTCCGAAATTTTTCCAAGTTTCAATATGCAATTTGATGGCATCCAAATCCGTTTTATGGTCACCTGTCAATTGAAACGCTCTTAGTTTTTCTAAATAAGCTTTTTTGTTGTCAAAAGCTTCTACTTCTTCACCGTTTTCCTCGTTCTTTTGTTCTTTTAGTTTGTCAAAATAATGGTTGCATGCATCTTTAAATTCTTTCCAGATTTTATCTGAGTATTTTCTTGGAACATGACCAATTTGTTTCCACTCTTCCTGAATTTGCTTCATGATAGGAGTAGTTGCAGCAAAATCAACACTTTCTTGTAATTCTTTAGCTTTGGCAACAAGAGCTGTTTTTTTGCTCAAATTATCGTTTTGATCTTTTTTGATGTCTTTGTAAAAAGAGTTCTTGAAACTATTAAAGTTTCTAACTGCAGTTTTGAAGGCTGCCCATGTTTGCTCATTTAAATCCGCAGGAACTTTACCCGCTGAGAAAAACGCGTTACGTAACGCTTCTACTTTTTCTATTTGTGTCAACCATTGTGAATGTGCATTCACTTTTTCGGTAGCCAAAACTTCAATTTTAGCGATTATTTCTTTTTTCTTTTCAAGATTTTCAAGTTCAGTTCCTCTTAAATTTTCGAACAAAACTTCGCGTTTATCATGCATTTGTTTAGTCAAATCACTAAATTTATTCCAGATTTCATCACGATGTTCTCTAGAAACAGGGCCGATATCTTCTTTCCAAATGCGGTGTAAATCTTGTAATTCTCTAAAAGCTTTGTTTACATCAGCTTCTTTCAATAACTCTTCAACGCGAGTTACTATTTTTTGTTTTTGCTCTAAATTATGCTTGAAATCTAAATCTCTAGCTTCTCTATCTAAGTGTAAATAATCGTAAAAATTTTCTACATGAAAATGATAGTTATTCCAAACGTGATTGTATTTGTCTTTAGGAATTGGCCCTGCGTTTTTCCATCTTTCTCTTAAATCATTGAATTGTTTTAAGGTATCTTTGATGTTTTCTTGAGGGTTAATCAACTCTTTTAATTCTTCTACAATAGCTAATCTATTTTCTAAATTAGTTTTTAGATTGGTTTGTAAGCTTTTGAAATGTGTATTTCTATTGTCTTTAAAGATAGAATAAAGTTGATCAAATTTTGTTTTTAATGGAGAATGGTATTGAAATTCTTCGTTTGGATCTTGATTTTCAGCAAGAAATTCCTCTTTTTTCTCCTCAATAAGGTGATTGTATTTGGTTAAGAATGCTTTTTTGATTTCTTCCACATGATCCTTAACCGACATTACTTTTTCATTTGTAACTAAATTTTTCAATTCTTCTACAAGTGATTCTAACGGTAAAGCATCATAATCCTGCATCGGAATATCGTGTCGTTCTTTCAGCGTTTCATCTTCACTTTCTTCTGCATTTGTTTCAGCAATAGCGTCAATTACGGTTTGATTTTCGGTTTCAGGCACGGCTGTATTTTCCAAAACTGGAGTTTCAGATGCAGCAGATTCTGTGGAATTATTAACTAAACTTCCTTCTGCCATAGGCAGGTTATCATTCTTTTCTTCTAACATTTTTTCAATGTGTAAGGTTTCTATTTTATTGAATGCGAAAGATACTAAAGGACTATCAAACTACAAAATAAATCCCCTATTTATAGTGATTTTACGTTGAAAAACTATCTTTTTTGAAGCGGTTTGGCTACACTAAATTTTGGAATTATTAATATGCAATTTTGCTGGAAATATTTTTAGATTTTGATTTTTTTTTGCTTTTACCCCATAAGAATTATAAGGATCATAAGGTATTGCTGTAATTATTAAATGTTCTTTTTTACCATTTTTGTCGATATCTCTATCAATGGCAAAAGTAAAAAGATTGTCAGTCAATGAAATTATTTGAAATTCATCTACTTTGGGTGTTCCAAAATAAAAATTGATATGATTTCCAATAGGTTCCCATCTTAAAACAGTAGTATTAGTAGAGCAATAACTATTTGTAAAATTCGTCTCTTCAAACTGATATACTTGTCCTTCATTGTTTCTAAACCCAAAATAATCCCTATTACAGTCCGGGTTATGGTCATAAAGATAAATCGTTCCATTCCATAAGATGGTGTCGTATGACCAGCCTTTGAGTAATAAATTGGGCTCAAAAGTTAGGGGTTCAGAAATTGGGATGGTATTTTCATCTTTATTACAAGAAGCAAATAGCAAAACTAAAAAAGTTAGAAATGTTATTTTTTTCATTGATAATTGGTTTTAATAGTTAATGATAGGATAAGGAAAAATTTTTTTAAAAATCTGTGAATACTCTTTATTCAATTTATATTTCATTTGCCAGAAATTAAATTTAGTAATTATATCAAACTTTCAAAAAACTTCTTTATGTCACTTGCTAATAATTTTGGTTGTTCCATTGCAGCAAAATGTCCGCCAGATGGCATTTCTGTCCAATGAGTAATATTGAAACCTTTCTCAATATAAGATCGTGGGGGTATTGGCAATTCTTTTGGGAATTTTGCGAATCCAACAGGAATTTTTACATAATCGTTTTCTCTAAATTGTAGCGGATGTTTACTGTTTTCATTATACATTCGGATTGATGAATGAATAGTTTGAGTAATCCAATATAATGTTACGTTTGCAAGCAATTCATCGTTTGAGAAAACAGTATTAATAGTTCCGTTGTTATCACTCCAAGCATTAAATTTTTCTATAATCCAAGCACACAATCCAATTGGCGAATCATTTAAACCATAGGCCAAAGTTTGCGGTTTTGTACTTTGAATATAGGAATAAGCACCTTCTTTGGATGCCCAATTCTGTACAAATTTTTGAAATGCTATGACTTCGTCAGTTGGTTGTTCCCCCTCTTTTAAGTAAGGTTTGTAAGATCCCGAAATGTAGTTTAGATGCAAGCCAATTACGGTCTCGGGATATTTTAAAGATAGCCAGGTACTTATTCCTGAACCAATATCTCCGCCTTGTGCTCCGTATTGTTTATAACCTAATTCTAGCATTAATTTCTGCCATAAATCAGCAACAAACTCCGAATTACAGCCCTCAACTTTACTCGCACTTGAATAGCCAAAACCAACTATAGAAGGAATAACTAAATCAAAAGAGACATTTTCATGATCAGTTAATAAAGGGATGAGTTTCATCATTTCAATAAATGAGCCTGGCCAACCGTGGGTAATAATTAGCGGAATAGATTTTTTCCCTTTTCCTTTTACATGAATAAAATGAATTTCGTGACCATCAATATTTGCAATGAAATTTGGAAACGAATTTATTTCTGCTTCGACTTTTCTCCAATCAAAATTGTTAAGCCAATAATTAGATAATTCTTTCATAAAGGAAAGACTTGTTCCATAACTCCAATTTGAATTAGTTATTTCGTCTGTCCAACGTGTGTTTTCGATTCTCGTCTTTAAATCAATAAGAATATCTTCGGAAATATTTGCTGAAAATGGGATTATCATTATAAATTCATTATTGGATTTACGGTTTGATGTAAAATGGAAGTCAATGTCCCCAAGCTTAGCGAAGCTTGATATTATTTATTCCAAATTTCCCATGCCTTTTCTGCTTGAAAAATGAGCATATCTAAACCATTTTTGGTTTTTGCTCCCTGATTCTTAGCTCTTTTCAAAAACTGCGTTTCTGCAGGATTGTAAATCAAGTCGTAAGCGATATGTTTTTTTGTGAAAAATTCATATGGTATTTCAGGATAAGCTTCCGTATTTGGGCTTGTTCCCACAGGAGTTGAGTTAATGATGATTTGGTATTCGTCAAAAACTAAATCCGTGATTTGATTGTATCCTAGTGCATTCTCACTTGCTTGTCGAGAAACAAAAGTATAGGCAATACCTAATTCTTCTAACGCAAAAGCTACACCCTTTGAAGCGCCACCAGTTCCAAGAATTAGGGCTTTTTTATGATGTGGTTCTAACAAGGGTTCTAATGATTTTTTGAAACCATAATAATCCGTATTGTAGCCTTTTAATTTTCCTTTTTTGGTAAATTTAATAGTATTTACAGCTCCAATTTTGCTTGCTTTCTTAGATAATTTATCTAAAAATGGCATTACGGATTCTTTATACGGAATGGTAACATTCATTCCGCTCAAGTGATCGTTGTTTTTTATTATCTCTAAAAAGGATTCAATTGCTTGAATGTCAAAATTTTCGTAGGTATATCCTTCTCGTTTTTCTTTTTCAAATTTCTCAGTAAAATAGCCTCTGGAGAATGAATAATTGATGTTGCGGCCGAGTAAACCAAAACGTTTTCTTGCGATTTCAGTCATTATAATTTTTTATGTTTTGCAATGTAATTTTGTACCATTTTTCTAGCCCAAACCACAGGAAAT
Organism: Flavobacterium sp. 123; assembly: GCF_003634825.1. NCBI lineage: Bacteria > Pseudomonadati > Bacteroidota > Flavobacteriia > Flavobacteriales > Flavobacteriaceae > Flavobacterium > Flavobacterium sp. 123. The sequence goes on along the minus strand of NZ_RBXD01000001.1, from coordinate 223,132 downwards.
AAATCCTCGATAAGCACATAATTGTCAAAATTCAAACGCATGGCATTACTTAAATGAAATTTAGCTTTGGTATCTTCTTGAATCATAAAATACAATCCTGCTAAACGGTATTCCACTTCGTTTTCCTCAGGGAAATATTCGGATGCTTGTAACAACGTTTGAATAGCACTTTCGAATTCGCCTAAAAATTGTAAAATATCTACCCAAAACAACCAAGTGTCTAATTGATAGTCACCAAATTCAACTGCTTTTCTATAGCCAAATTCCGCTTCTTCAAAAAAGTTCATTTGTTTGTTTATAGTCGCAAAACGTTTCCAATACAAACGGTTTTGATTGTCAATCGCTAAGGCTTTATTTACATAAAATAATGCTTTTTGAAAGTTCTTTTGGCGCACATAGAAATCCGTAATTGCAATCCAACCTTTGTCTAAAAGAGGATCTTCGTGTACAGTTTTGTTGAAATATTTAAGCGCTAAAACTTTGTTGCCTAATCTTTCATAGCATTTTCCTATTCGTAATAAAGCATAAGAAGTAGCGTCGTCTAACTCGATAGTTCTGTTGTAACTTTCAATGGCTTCTTCATATTTTTTCAAGCGTTCGAAGGCTTTTGCTTTTTCCATAAAAGCACCTAGGAATTCATCATCGATAAGTGTAGCGTAGTCAAAAGCACGAATGGCATTTTCATAATCTTTGACACCGTAGTACAAACGACCCATTTGGTGCCAAGCAATTTCGCTATAAGGATTTTTGTTGATGTAGGTATTCAAATAGGCGATAGCATCTAGATTTTGATCCAGAAATTCATAGCAGTATACTACGTTGTACAAAGCAGATTGATCTTCAAAATCTTCTTCTAGACATTTTATAAAGCTTTCTTTTGCCATTTCGAGATTATCCATGAATAGATATTCCATGCCTATTAAATTATAGACATCAGCATAATCATCTGTATATTGTAACGCTATTTTTAGTAATTCAACCGCTTTTTCGTGCTGGTCTCTTTTAGAGTAAATATTCGCTTTTTGAATGTAAATTTCTTCGTTTGTTGGTTCAATGGCATACAATTCGTTTAATAGCTTTTCGGCTACGTCAAGTTTGTCATCGTAAACAAGCATTTCAACTTGGACTAATTTCAATCCAGTAGATTTTGGATGTTGTTCTAATGCTAGTTTTAGGGCTTTTTTTGCCAAAGCGGCCTTACCTATGTCGAGGTAATGAAGGATAATTTCTTCAAATTCCTCGGAGTCAAAAAAGAGTACTTTGTTAGTTTTTAACATCGACTCAAATTTAGACAGCGATAAGTTATAATCTTCTTCTTCGTTGCTTAATTGCATACTATAATTATTTTGAATTTGGCCTAATTAAAATTAGGAAATCGTTCTCTAGTTGTGAGGGAAGTTTCTAATTGTTGTGAACAATTTAATTAACAAAAGAAAAAAGAAATTGACAGGTAGAATATATTAATTACTAGTGTTGACTTTCAATTGGATTTCGTCCATAACTTCAAGGATTATTGCACAGCCCTCACGTATTTCTTCATCAGAAATAGTTAGTGGAGGGGTAATACGGATAGCGCAACCTTCAAATAGTAACCAGAATAAAATCAATCCTTTGTCTTGACATTTCAAAATCACTTCGTTAGTGATATCGGCACTTTTGGTCATTGCGGCAAGCATTAATCCTTTTCCTCTTATTTCTTCTATCAAAGGATGTACCAAAAGGCTTCTGAATAGCTTTTCTTTGTCAAGTGCTTCTGACATTAAATTTGTCTCAGTTATTTCCTGCAAAGTCGCCAAACAGGCTGACGCAATGACAGGATGTCCACCAAAAGTGGTGATATGACCAAGTTTTGGGTTGTTGCTTAACAAGTCCATCATTGCTGATGAAGCGGTGAAAGCACCTACTGGCATTCCGCCACCCATTCCTTTTCCCATAACGACAATATCAGGAACCACATCATAATTTTGGAATCCAAAAAGTTTCCCTGTTCGTCCAAAACCCGGTTGGATTTCGTCTAGAATCATTATAGCGCCTACTTCAGTACAGCGTTGACGTACTTTTGTGAGAAAATCATTTTCTGGCTGAATAAATCCTGCGCCACCTTGAATGGTTTCTAGAATAATTCCAGCTGTTTTAGTAGTTATTTTTTCTAAATCATCTTCGTTGTTGAACGTAATGAAATCAACATCAGGAATTAAAGGGCGAAAAACTTGTTTACGTTCTTCAAATCCCATAACACTCATGGATCCCATAGTATTGCCATGATAGGCATTGTGACACGATATTAATTGGCTTCTTCCAGTTGTTCGTCGGGCGAGTTTTAAGGCGCCTTCAATAGCTTCTGTGCCAGAATTGACTAAATAAGTTTTGTTAAGCGGAGCTGGTAGGAGCGAAGCCATTAGTTTGCAATATTCAACTGCTGGACTCTGTGAATATTCACCATAAACCATCACATGCGAATATTTGTCTAATTGTTCTTTTATGGCATGGTTGACTCTTGGATGTTGATGTCCCAGGGAACAGGCCGAAACCCCAGCCACAAAATCTAGATATTTTTTATTGTTTGTGTCGTAAATATAAGAACCTATAGCGTGAGAAACTTCCATACCTAAAGGATATGGTGAGGTTTGCGCTTGGTATTTTATGAAATCGGTGTTCACGGTTTTTTGTTTAATCGTTTGTTGGAGAGCTATTTAATCTAAAGATAGTTATGTATTACTTACTCTTTCCTTTCTTTTTATCGTAATCCAAGGTTTCTTTTCTGACTTTCATCGGAATATTTTTCTTGGCATTTTCGGCTTTGCTTTGTTTCGCAATTTTTTCATTGTCTTCGTTTTCTTCGGGAGGAAAAATATCATCTTTCGATTTTATTCGTTCCTCACCTCGCCAGACTAACCCGCGAAGTTTTCGGGCATTTTCTGGTAAATCTTTTTCAGGATAAAGCGTTCCGTCAACTTGCTTGAAAAAAGTAATGGTTTCTACCGCATTTTTATCAAAAACCAGATTGATTTTGCTGCTTACATTTTTGTTTATACCAATGAGTTCTTTGGCATCATTTCGCATGTAATAGATTACTTCTGTGTTTTTTATAATATCAACATCGTGTAATTTTCCCTCTTCAAACTTCCCAAAAAGATTTTGTCCTTTTACCTGATTATAGCCCGTGCCTAAGGTGTCTTTTGAGACTAGAAATGTATTGTTAAGCACTTTGAGCGAATCTAGTTTTTGAGTACTATTATTTCCTATAAGATGCATAATGTCTCCGGTGATTTGGTTTTCACCATTCCAAAGTATTGGGTTTCCAATTAATTTGGTCAAAGCGGTTTTGGAACTGGAATAAATAGAATCACATTTTCCACTCATGTCTTTTTTGTAAAATCGGACATTATTGAAAGCACGTATAATTCGGTTGCCTTCTTTTCCAGTAACCATTAATTTTTTGCCATGAATGTAAACCGAATCATTTTCTACAAAGTTTACGGCCACAGCTCTTTTGGTTACATACATAGAATCTTTTTTCTTGTATAGTTCGGCATAATTACCTTTAATAATTCCACGATTAATAGAGTCTGTTATTTTTACATTTCTGCTTGCCGAGGCAAATTCCCGATTTCGATCGTAGTATAAACTGTCGCCTTTTATTAATCGGTCGTTATATTTTATATAGGATTTATTGAGAAAATGGGCTAGATTTTTTTTGGTATCATAAAACCCTTTTTCGGTATAAATATAATTGGCTTTACTTGTAATAGTTGACGGCCCTAATAAATAAGAATGTCCTGAATTACTATAATAATCCAAATGATTTGATTTTATGACATAGGTAGGATTTGTAATGGTAACGGCTGTCAAAAACTGGAATTTTTTCTCACTAACATAATACCTGCCTGATTTGCTGGCTAATGTATTCTGTCTGTTTGTGATAGTTCCTTGAGTATTATAATATACTTCTTGAGTATTTCTATCAAAGTTTAGAGTATCTGTAACTAGAGTAGCATCTGGGGAACTCATAACGGCATCTCCCGTAGCAAAAGCTTTTTTTACATTACCATTATATTCGGCGTATTTACTGTTTAAAAACAGCGTATCTCCTTGAACTAATTGTACATTACCAAAGGCTTTTATGTAGTTTTCTTTTTGGAAATAATACGCTTTGTTACAAGTAAGGACCACTCCGTCATGGTTAACACGTACATTTCCGGTAAGTAAAAAGGCATCTGGCATTTCAACTTGATTCACATCTGCGAAATCCGAATGTTCGACCATGATTTTTTTTGGAGCTTGCGCCAAAACTAAATTGATGCTTAGCAAAAGGAAACAATGTATGAAAAATAAGTATTTCTTCAATGGATTTAATTTTTGTCAAATTTATGAAAAAGGATACAATCCTAATCCATATTAGGATTTATTTATAAAGGTGTAAAGCGCAATTGTTTTTTATTTTTTAGAATGCCTTAGTTGTCAACAAAAAAGCGAACTCTTTCGTTGTAGTAATTGCTTAGGATTTCTTAATGTGAGTAGATACCGATGAAGTGGAAAAAAAATATTAATTTTATAAATTGATGTTCTAAAAAATAGGATATCTGTAAAATAATTCAGATTACCCCAAATAATATTTTGTATGATAAAAAAAATAACTATTGTTGCAGGAATAAGTATGATGCTTTTGGCTACAGCTTGTAAAACAAAAGATTTAAAAATGAGTGAAAATAATAAAGAGACTGTTTCTGAAAAGAAAGCTGTAGTATATCAGGTTTTTACCCGATTATTTGGTAATACGAACACAACTAACAAACCATGGGGAACTATTGAAGAAAATGGGGTAGGGAAGTTTAATGATTTTACGGATAAGGCATTAAATGAAATAAAAGGCTTAGGAGTTTCTCATATTTGGTTTACAGGTGTTCCTCATCATGCTTTGATTAATGATTATACAGCTATAGGAATTTCAAATGATGATCCGGATGTAGTCAAAGGTAGAGCAGGTTCTCCATATGCAGTCAAAGATTATTACAATGTAAACCCGGATTTAGCAGTTAATCCAGCAAATCGATTGAAAGAATTCGAAGCTTTAATAAAAAGAACACACAAGGCGGGATTGAAAGTGATTATTGATATTGTTCCTAATCATGTGGCTCGAAAATACGAAGGTAAAAACAATCCAAAAGGGGTAAGAGATTTTGGTGCTGATGATGATGTTACTGTTGAATACAAACGCGACAATAATTTTTATTACATTCCAAATACTCGTTTTGAAGTTCCTAATATTGATAAGCCATTAAATGGTGAAAGTAATCCACTTACAGATGGTAAATTTGAAGAGTTCCCAGCAAAATGGACAGGGAATGGTTCTCGTTTAGCAAAACCAGATCGAAACGATTGGTATGAAACGGTAAAGGTAAATTATGGAATTCGTCCTGATGGGACTAAAGATTTTCCAGAACTTCCAGCTGGTTTTGATACAAAATCGTGTCAAGAACATTTTGATTTTTGGAAAGGAAAAGACGTTCCTGATTCTTGGAAAAAATTCCGTTCTATAGCAGAATATTGGTTAGGAAAAGGGGTTGATGGTTTCCGATATGATATGGCCGAAATGGTGCCGTATGAATTTTGGAGCTACATGAATTCAGCGATTAAAGTAAAAAATCCTGATGCTTTTTTATTGGCAGAAGTTTATAATCCAAACGAGTATAGAAATTACATCCGTTTAGGAAAAATGGACTATTTGTATGATAAAGTAGAATTGTACGATAAATTAAAGGAAATTGTTCAAGGAAAAAGTCAAACCGATCCTATTATTAGTATTCAAAATGGGATGGCTGATATTGAACATCACATGTTGCATTTTTTGGATAATCATGACGAACAACGTTTAGCTAGTCCAGAATTTGCCGGAACACCAGAAAAAGGGAAACCGTTAATGGTTGTTTCTGCCACTATAAGCACATCGCCTACGATGATTTATTTTGGTCAGGAAGTTGGAGAAGCTGGAAATGAAAATGGAGGTTTCGGAACTCATTCTAGAACATCTATTTTTGATTATGTTGGAGTGCCAAATCACCAACGCTGGATGAATGGCGGTAAATTTGATGGCGGACAATTGTCACAATCTGAAAAAGACTTGCGTGATTTCTATAAAAGACTGCTAAATTTTACTTTGGAAAGTCCTGCGTTAATGGGTAACTACCAAGAAATACATGGTTTAAATCGGTATGCAACAGAAGGATATTACCCAGAAGTATATTCCTATGTACGTTGGTCTGAGACAGAGAAATTAATAATTGTAGCTAATTTTTCGGCAGTACACACTAGCCATTTTGAATTGAAAGTACCTAAAGATATTATTCAAAAATGGAACTTAAAAGATGGAGTTTATACTATTACAGATCAGTTGTATAAAAAAAGTAGTTTGGACTTAAAAGTAATCGATGGTGAAGGAAAAGTGCAAATTACAATTGCGCCATCAGAATCATTTATTTATAAGTTGTAATTCTTTAAAAGATAAATTCATAAAAAAAAGGGGAAATAAATATTTCCCCTTTTTTTATTATTTAGTTTTAATAGCTGCATCATAATTTTCGCCAACTTGCTTCCAATTGATTATAGTAAAAAAAGCGTCAATATAATTTTTTCTTTTGTATTGGTAGTCAAGATAATAAGCGTGTTCCCAGTCGTCTAAAGCTAAAATAGGAGTTCCGGGCATAAGTGCATTCCTCATTAATGGATTGTCTTGATTTTGTGTATTTGTAACCTGTAATTTGCCTGATCGATCTACAATTAACCAAGTCCATCCAGAGCCAAATTGTTTAGTAGCTTCTTCTTTGAATAAGGTTTTAAAATCTTCAAAAGATCCAAAATCTCGAGTAATAGCTTCTGCTAATGAATCAGTAGGCTGTCCACCGTTTTTTGGAGCCATACATTTCCAATATAAGGAATGATTGTAAAAACCTCCAGCATTGTTTCTTACATTAGGATCATTTATGTCTAATTGATGTAAAACTTCTTCTATAGTTAAATTCTCCAATGGAGTACCCGCAATTGCTTTGTTCAAATTATTGGTGTAAGCCAAATAATGCTTAGAATAGTGCATCTCTAAAGTTAGCGCAGATATATTTGGAGATAAAGCATCATAGTTATACGGCAATTTATCTAATAAAAAGGAGCCGTCATCCGCTTTAACATCATCAGGAATTCCTACCGAAACTTTTTCTTGTGCAGTTGGTAAAGGAACCTCTACAACTTCAGTATATTTTTTTTTATTACAAGAAAGTAAAGACGTAAAAAGTAGTAAAAAAACAATTCTTTTCATGGTTATTTTATTTTGTCAACAAGAGAATTTATAATTTCAATATACTGTTCTTTAGCTTCTTCAATAGAAATATGGCTTATTTGTATCCAAGCATTAGTTTTAAACGCATTTCTTAAGTCAAAATTATCCGAAAGATTGTATTTAGCAGTTCCAAAAGTAGCTTGTTTATAAAAGGCATAAAGACGCAACTGCACATCTTGTGGTAAAGACGCTTGTGTCATCTTAGAAGCTATTTCAACAGCTTCAGCAAATCGTGTATCTAAATCCTTTTCAATCATTAAGCTTTTGTAGCAATAATAGTTTTTCCACCAATAGCTTTTTGATTTAAAACTACATTTATAGGTGTACCAATAGGCAAAAATAAATCTACTCTTGAGCCAAATTTTATAAAACCGGCATCAGTTCCTTGTATTACTTGCATTCCTTCTTCAGCGTAATTTACAATTCGTCTTGCCAAAGCTCCAGCAATTTGTCTGTATAAAACAGCACCGAAAGTTTTATTTTCAATGACTACAGTTGTTCTTTCGTTTTCTTCGCTCGCTTTTGGGTGCCAAGCCACTAAGAACTTACCAGGGTGGTATTTGCTAAATTTCACTAATCCACCAAGTGCATAACGAGTTACGTGAACATTTATTGGCGACATGAATATAGAAACCTGTAAACGATTGTCTTTGAAATATTCGCTTTCAAAAACTTCTTCTATTACAACTACTTTTCCATCTACAGGAGAAAGGATTTGGTTTTCATTAAGTGTGAAAGTTCGTTGTGGATTTCTGAAAAATTGTAAAATGATAATCAAAAATAACAATGTTATAATTTGGATTCCCATTTTGACCCAGTTTGTGTCAATAAAATTGTCAGCTAATAACAATACTATGGCAGTAAACAATGTGCCAAATAAAATACTTTGAGTCCCTTCTTTATGAAACATATGGTAAAAGTTGATAAAATAAATATACAATTGGTGCTACAAATATAACACTATCTAGTCGATCTAGAATGCCTCCGTGTCCAGGCATTATTTTTCCGCTGTCTTTTATGCCAGCAATTCGTTTAAATTTAGATTCAATTAAGTCCCCAATAGTTCCAAATATCCCAACTATTAATGCAATGCTTGTCCAAATTAAAATTGATTTTCCGCTAAAACTAGGACTTGCTTTAATATATAATTTTGAAATTAAAAACCCCGTGAAGACTGCAAATACAACTCCTCCAATGAATCCTTCAATTGTTTTTTTAGGAGAAATTCGTTCTAATAACTTATGTTTTCCAATGGACTTACCAACCAAATAGGCAAAGGTGTCGTTAGTCCATATCAAAATAAATAATCCAATAATAATTTTTGGATTGTAATCATTAATTCCAAATGATATTTTAGTGATGAAAACAAAAGGCAACAAGATATATCCTAATAAATAGACATATTTTGATAATTTACTTAAGGATTGAGCAGTATCATCAAATAAGAATACGATACATTTTATAGAAACTATTAATGTTATAATTAATAGTATAATATTAACTTGATCAATATCTAAGTCTATTTTGATGTTTTTATTCTGAATTCTATTAATATAATTTTCAGTTTCAGTTTTATAAAAACTTATTAAAGAAATAGAGGTGTAAAAAAGAGCCACAAAAAAAAGAGGGAAAATTTTATTCAACTGAATCAGATTGCAAAACTCATAAGTAGCAATGATTAGAAAAATCCCAAATAGAATTATAAAACTTTCAGTTGAAAATAGGATAGAAGATAACAGCAGTGCAATGTAAATAGCACCAGAAATTCCTCTTTTAAGCGTTTCATTCATCTTAAAGATCTTCTAGAAGCAATAAATAAAGATTTTTCGCTGAACTTCCGTATTGTGTGAAATCTTCTTCTTTTGCTTTTTCAAAATATTTTATCGTAGTGATATTTGTAGGATAATCTCTTTCGTATTTCTTTTTGATTGCGCTAAGACCATCACTTTTAGCTCCAAGAATTTGACTTGTAGTAGCTAAAACTATAATATTTACGGGTAATTCGTTTGGTTTGTGTTGCTTGATTTGTTTTGAAGAGAATAAAATAGATCCTTCTTCAGCAATTAAATTCTCACAACTAGCAAGAAGAAATTTAGGATGTAAAGGTTTGTTGTAAATAAGTTTATTTTCATCCAACATATCAAAGAGTTTTGGGTCATAGCATAACACTTCGCTCTCAAACCAATCATTTTCTTCTAATATATTTTCAAACTGTTCTTTGACTTCGTCTGTATTTTCGCAGTATAAAAATTTACCTCCGTTTTTTTTGAAGTTATAGATGAATTGCTCATCTATTGACATATTTATATCAGCAAAGGACTTGTTGTATTCTTTTTCTTTTTCCTCTTCCGAGGTTGGATTGGTAGAACCAAAAAATTTTTTAAAAAGACTCATAATTTATGTCGAACTACTTTATACGTTATTGGAAAACGTTCAAAGATAAAAAAATCTTAATTCAAAAGTGATTTTTGAATTAAGATTTTATAAATAATTAAATATTTTGGTTTCTAAGAGACAACTTCTTCAAGATTTTTATCAAAATCTCTCTTGCCAAAAATAGCTTCTAAATCGTCTTTAAAAATAACTTCTTTTTCGATTAATATATCGGCAAGTTGGTTTAATTTGTCTTTGTTTTCTTCTAAAATTTGAATAGCTCTTTGGTATTGACTTTCGATAAGTGTTGAAATTTCTTCGTCTATAACTTTGGCTGTTTCTTCAGAATACGGTTTTGAAAAACTGTATTCGCTTTGACCAGTTGAATCATAATACGTTACATTACCTATTTTTTCATTCAATCCGTAAACGGTAACCATTGCTCTTGCTTGTTTAGTAACTTTTTCTAAATCACTTAAAGCACCAGTTGAAATCCTGTTGAAAGTTACTTTCTCGGCAGCTCTTCCGCCCATAGTAGCACACATTTCATCTAGCATTTGGTCTGGACGAACAATTAAACGTTCTTCTGGTAAATACCAAGCAGCACCAAGACTTTGTCCTCTTGGAACAATTGTTACTTTTATTAGTGGAGCAGCATGTTCTAGCATCCAGCTAACTGTTGCGTGTCCAGCTTCATGAATAGCAATTGCTTTCTTTTCTTCAGGAGTTACAATTTTATTTTTCTTTTCAAGTCCACCAACAATTCTGTCTACAGCATCCAAGAAATCTTGTTTGTCAACTGCAGTTTTGTTGTTTCTTGCTGCAATTAAAGCTGCTTCATTACAAACATTTGCAATATCAGCCCCAGAGAAACCAGGAGTTTGTTTGGCTAAAAAGTCAGTGTCAAGACCTTCAATTTTTTTCAAAGGCGCAAGGTGAACTTTAAAAATTTCTGCACGCTCTCTAATGTCTGGTAAGTCAACAAAAATTTGTCTGTCAAAACGACCTGCACGCATTAAGGCTTTATCAAGAACATCCGCTCTGTTTGTTGCAGCTAATACAATTACGTTTGAATTAGTACCAAAACCATCCATTTCAGTTAGTAATTGATTCAAGGTGTTTTCGCGCTCGTCATTTCCACCTGACATATTACTTTTACCTCTAGCTCTACCCACAGCATCAATTTCATCGATAAAAATGATAGCCGGTGATTTTTCTTTAGCTTGTTTAAACAAATCACGTACACGAGAGGCACCAACTCCTACAAACATTTCTACGAAATCAGAACCTGATAACGAGAAGAAAGGAACTTGAGCTTCACCGGCTACGGCTTTTGCTAATAATGTTTTCCCAGTTCCCGGAGGACCTACAAGCAGCGCTCCTTTTGGGATTTTACCTCCTAGATTGGTATATTTTTCAGGATTTTTAAGAAATTCAACAATTTCTTGAATTTCTTCTTTAGCTCCTTCTAAACCAGCTACATCTTTGAAAGTTGTTTTGATATCTGTTTTTTCATCAAAAAGTTTAGCTTTAGATTTTCCAATGTTGAAAATCTGTCCGCCACCGCCACTTCCACCGCCAGACATTTTTCTCATGATGAAAATCCAAACTGCGATTATGATGATGATAGGCAATAAACTGATTAGAATATCACTCCAATTGTTTTTTTGTAGGAAGTTAAAATCTTTTAATTTTCCTTCGTTTACTGCTTTCTCTAATTTATTTTGAAATATCTGATCATTACCAATTTCAAGGGTATAATGCGGCCCTTTATTTGGTCTATCAAAAACATCTTTAGATACTTTTTCGTGTGCTTTGTCTTTTAGTGCAGTAGCAGTCAAATAGACTTCGGCTTCCGTTTTATTGTAAACAATTACTTTTTCAATTTGACCTTTTTCTAAATAATTGTTGAATTTTGAAGAAGTCAATTGAGCTGGTTCTTGTAAACTAGATCCTCCAGTCGCAAAGCTTATGAATAAGAAAATAAGCAGAATTGCGGTGTAAATTAACCAAGGACTTACTTTAAATTTATTCGAATTTGGATTATTATCTTTAGCCATTAGATTGTGTTTCTTTAGTATTTGTTTTCGATTGTAGTGATTTTTGCATCACCCCAAAGACTTTCGATGTTGTAGTATTCGCGAATATGTTTTTGGAATACATGAACTACAATATTTACGTAATCCATAAGTACCCATTCTGCATTATCTGTCCCTTCAACATGCCAAGGCTTGTCTTTTAATTCTTTTGAAACTGTTTTTTGTATGGAGTTTACAATGGCGTTAACTTGAGTATTTGAATTTCCGTTGCAGATGATAAAATAGTCGCAAACTGCAGTATCTATTTCTCTTAAATCTAGAATAGTAATGTCATTTCCTTTTACTTCCTCGATTCCTTTGATGATATTCGCCAATAGAACATCATTATTTATAGTCTTTTTCGCCATGAATTATTTTTATATATAAGTTTGTAAAGTTACCATTTTTTGTGATTATTTTTGAACCTTAACATAATATTAAATTCTGTTTCACAAAAAAATATATATGAAGCTAATCAAACTCGATGCCATAGATTCCACAAATGAATTCCTTAAAGCGTTGTCGAACAAACAAGATCTAGAAAACTTTACAGTTGTTACGGCAGAAAATCAGACAAAAGGAAAAGGGCAAATGGGTTCTGAATGGTCTTCTGAGGTTGGTAAAAATCTAATAATGAGTATTTTGATAAAGGATTATTTGTTTGATATTAATCTAATTTTTAATCTCAATATTGCGGTTTCTCTTGCCGTTATTGAAACGTTAGAATCCATAAATATTCCAGATTTAAGCATTAAATGGCCAAACGACATTCTGTCATACAATAAAAAAATCGGTGGCATTCTTATTGAAAATAGTATCAAGAGTGATGGAACTATTCTTTCTGTTGTAGGATTAGGGCTTAATGTGAACCAAACTAATTTTGATAATTTGCCCAAAGCATCTTCTTTAGCGGTTATTTGTGAAAGGTTTTTTGACAAAGAAGAACTTTTGTTCTTAATAGTAGAAAATCTAGAGAAAAAGTTAAGCGAGTGGAATAAAAAAGCAGCTGTTTTTTGGGATAATTATACCAATAGATTATTTAAAAAAGGAATTCCGATGGCTTTTTCAGATCAAAATAATCAAAACTTTATGGGAATTATTCAAGGTGTTTCTGCTATTGGTAAGCTTCGAATACTTCTTGAAGATGATCGTATAGCTGAATTTGATATTAAAGAAATTCAAATGTTATATTAAAAAAAATGTTTAAGATTGAGAAGCTCTCAAATCTTAAACATTTTAGTTTTGGAAATCTGTATTTTATAATTTTGCCATATTTATGGCTAATGTTTCTATAAATTTACTAATAGGGCCTTTAATCATCATAGCCATCATTGGGTTGAACTCTCCTTCAAAATCAAGTTTTACATCGCTTGAGTTCTCGGTAACTGCATCAATATTGGCTACTAAAGTAAATGGAAGTTTATCGCTAGCAGCTCCCAAAACTATTTTGTTTGGCGCTACTTTTTCTTTCATTTTTAGTTTTATTTCAGGCATACCTTTCAATCCAAAAATAAAAGCATCGTCACCAATAACTTCAAATTTAGCTATGTTTTCTGGCATTAATTTCTCGAAATTTTTTACATCACTCAATAAATCAAATAATTGTTGAGCTGATTTTTCGACAGTAACTTTAGGGCTTTCTAAGTTCATGTGTGTGTTATTTATGATGAAATAAATCTAAATTTATACTCCCCAAGTAGATGGGCTAACACTCCATTCTCTCAAAGTTTGCTCTTCTTCTTCTGTAATATATTTTTTGGCTACAGCCAAATTCAATAAATTTTGGTAATTACTTAACGTATATAAGTCAACATGAGCGTTTTTAAAGTTTTCTTCAGCTACTCCAAAACCATACGTAAATATGGCTGCCATTCCTTTAACGTTGGCTCCAGCCTCGTGTAAGGCTTCAACAGCTAGTAAACTGCTGTTTCCAGTACTGATTAAATCTTCTACAACTACTACATTTTGTCCTTTTTGCAAGAAACCTTCAACTTGGTTTTGTCTTCCGTGTTTTTTTGGTTCTGGGCGCACGTATACAAATGGAAGGCCTAAACTTTCCGCTACAAGCATTCCAATTCCTATTGCTCCAGTGGCTACACCAGCAATAACATCAGGTTTTCCAAATTGTTTTTCAATGTTTTTAGCAAACTCATCTCGAACATAATTTCTTATGGCTGGAAATGAGAGTATTAATCGATTATCGCAGTATATTGGCGATTTCCATCCTGAAGCCCATGTAAAAGGATTTCCTGGATTCAATTTAATTGCATTTATTTGCAAAAGCAATTCGGCTGTTTTTTCGGCTGTATCTTTATTAAAAATCATAATACAAATGTATAAAGTTTTTGTTAACGACAAACCACTTTTTTTGACAAATCAAATCTCAAAGGAAACTAATTTTCAGTTATTCCTACTTGAGAGTATTGATATAGAGCAACTTATAATTAAAATTTTCCAAAATAAAATTCAAAAAGCCTATCTATATCATCCAGATGAGAAAGAAATTATGAAAACTTTGAAAGCTAAAATACCTGTTTGTAAAGCTGGAGGAGGTTTTGTTTACAATAAAAAAGGGGAGATTTTATTTATTTTCAGAAATGGAAAGTGGGATTTGCCTAAAGGAGGCATCGAAAAAGGGGAAGAAATTGAGGCAACAGCCATGCGTGAAGTTGAAGAGGAAACAGGAGTTAATAAACTAACAGTAACTAAAAAGCTTCAAAAAACCTATCATGTTTTTAAACGCAATGGAAAATATAAATTAAAAATCACCCATTGGTTTGAAATGCAATCTGATTTTGAAGGAACTCCACAAGGTCAATTAGAAGAAGGAATTGAAAAAGTAGCTTGGCTTAATCCAGAACAAATCAAGGAAGCCTTAAAAAACTCCTACGAAAACATAAAATTATTATTTGAAGAAGAAAAGCTCCTGAAATAGGAGCTTTTTTATTTTAATATTCATGTTACATAACTCGGAATTCATTTTACCTTTGCAAAATGAATAAGAAACACCATTCCAACAATATTTTATTAAATTTAGGCATCGAAAGCCTGAATGAAATGCAGGAAGTAGCGCAAGATACAATCCTGAATGATAACAACGTATTATTACTTTCTCCAACAGGTTCTGGTAAAACACTCGCTTTTTTGTTGCCAATTTTAGAAATGTTGCAGCCTGAAATTTTATCGGTTCAATGTTTAATTTTAGTTCCTTCTCGTGAATTAGGTTTGCAAATTGAGCAAGTTTGGAAAAAAATGGGAACGGATTATAAAGTAAATGTATGCTACGGTGGACATTCCATTGATACTGAAATCAAGAATTTGAGTAATCCACCTGCTGTTTTGATAGGAACTCCGGGACGAATTGCGGATCATATTGATAGAGGAACTTTTCGTGTAGATAAAATTCAGACTTTAATTTTGGACGAGTTTGATAAATCGTTGCAATTGGGTTTCCATGAGCAAATGTCATTTATTATTGGAAAACTTACGAAATTGAACAAACGAGTTTTAGTTTCGGCAACTTCTGATATTGAGATTCCAAAATATACTCGTGTGGTGAATCCAACAATTTTAGATTTCATTCCAGAAAACGAACAAGAATCTAATCTTTCTATGAAATTAGTTGTTTCAAAAGAAAAAGATAAAATAGGAAGTTTGTTTAATTTGATTTGTTCGTTGAAATCACAATCAGCCATTATTTTTTGTAATCATCGTGATGCCGCAGAACGAATTAGCGATACTCTTAACGAAAAAGGAATTTATTCGACTTATTATCATGGTGGAATGGATCAAGATGAAAGAGAGCGTGCTTTAATTCAGTTTAGAAACGGAAGCGTAAGTTATTTAGTGACTACTGATTTAGCAGCTCGTGGACTTGATATTCCAGAAATGAATCATGTTATACATTATCATTTGCCATCCAAAGAAGATGAATTCACACATAGAAACGGACGTACAGCACGTATGTTAGCTTCTGGAACAGCTTATATTGTTGCCCATGAAAGTGAGAAAAAACTAGATTATATTGATTATTCTATGGAAGTTTTCAAGGTAGAAAACGTTACAACATTACCTAAACCGCCTGAATTTCAAACTATTTATATTAGCGGTGGAAAGAAAAACAAATTGAATAAAATTGATATTGTAGGGTTCTTTTCTCAAAAAGGGAAACTCGAAAAAGGAGATTTAGGACTAATTGAAGTTAAAGATTTTATTTCGTTTGCAGCTGTTAAATACAATAAAGTAAAAGAACTGCTTCAAAATGTTCGAGATGAAAAAATGAAAGGAAAAAAATTCAAAATTGAAGTGGCCCGAAAAGTGATTAAGAAAGAGGAGGAGTAGGCTAGTGTTCAGTAATCAGTTTTTAGTGTTCAGTAAAAAAAAATCGTTAACAGAAAATTGAATTTCGGTTAACGATTTTTTATTTTGGTAGGTAACTGATCACTTTTTTTCTGATCACTGATTACTGGATTTTATATTTTCTTCACGTATTGTGTGATAATAACAATTTGTTGACCATCCACTTTTCCTTCAATATATTCAGCATTTTCGTGATCTAAACGGATATTACGAACAGCAGTTCCTTGTTTAGCGACCATGCTTGAGCCTTTTACTTTTAAATCTTTGATTAAAACAACTGAATCACCATGTTCTAAGATTACTCCGTTGCTATCGCGGTGGATAATTTTGTTTTCATCATCTTCTCCTTCGCCAGTTGCTTGTGCCCATTCTAAAGTGTCTTCGTCTAAGTACATCATGTCAAGTAATTCTTGCGGCCATCCAGCTGCACGCATTCTGCTTAACATCCTCCAAGCCACAACTTGTACAGGTGTTTGTTCGCTCCACATACTGTCATTCAAACATCTCCAGTGGTTTAAATCAACTTTATCAGGGTTTTCTATTTGGTCAATACAAGTGCTGCAAGCAAAAATACTTTCGTCAAGACCTCCTTTTTTGGTAGGTAAAACAACATATTCTTTTAGGTTTTCAGTAGCAGTACACAATTCACATTGGCCACCACTTCTTTTGTTTAATTCTCTATCTAAACTCATTAGTCTTAATTTTTTGGCGAAAGTAACGCTAAATAGTGCTTTTTACAAATTTATATTTCAGGAGTCTGTTTTACTCTTACTGCATCAGGCACAAGCATTTGGTACTCCCCATGATTTCTAATTACATCTCGTACAATACTAGAACTGATATAAGAAGTTCTGGCAGCAGTTAACAAAAACACGGTTTCAATTTTTGACAACCTTCGATTGGTATGTGCAATGGCTTTTTCAAATTCAAAATCAGCAGGATTACGCAGTCCACGCAAAATAAAATTTGCGTCAATTTTATGGCATAAATCAATAGTTAAGCCTTCATAAGTTATCACTTTTACTTTGGGCTCATCTTTGAAGGTTTCCTCAATGAAGCGCTTCCTTTCTTCTAATGAAAACATGTACTTTTTTTCGTGATTTACCCCAATGGCAATTACAATTTCGTCAAAAAGTGAAATTCCTCTTTTGATGATGTCTTCATGACCTAAAGTGATGGGATCAAAAGAACCCGGAAATATGGCTTTTCTCATTTTAATTTTAATTTATTATTTGTTTTTCGATTCTCGTATTAGGAACAATCCATAATAGAGCAACCGCAAAATAGAGCAATCCAGAAATCCAAACAGAAACAAATGACAATAGAACTCCCAATAAATATAAAGTTAAGGATATTTTACCTTTATAATCTTTTTCGGTTACTTTAGCTAAAAGGGAATCCTTGCCTTCGAGTTTTATAATTTTTTTCAGAAGTCTAGTATAGGACAAGCCACACATAAAAAGAATAAAACCATAAAGACTCATAGGAACTGCCGAAAAATGTTGAGAACCAATCCAGCTAGTTGCAAAAGGAATTAGTGATAACCAAAACAGCAAAAAAAGATTTCCCCATAAAACAGAACCGTTAACTTGTTTAACAGCTTGAAAAATATGGTGATGGTTGTTCCAATAGATACCAACATAAATAAAACTCAAAACATAACTCAAAAACACCGGAATTAAAGGTTTTAAGGATTCAAAACTATTACTTTCGGGAGCTTTTATTTCTAAAATCATTATCGTGATAATGATTGCTAGAACACCATCGCTAAAGGCTTCAAGTCTGTTTTTATTCATGTTTTTATTTGTTTAAAGCCAATTCGATTGCGTTTGTAAACAAATCTTCCAATGAAATGCCAGCCGCTTTTGCTTGTTGTGGAATCAAACTTTCGGTTGTTAATCCTGGAATTGTGTTCATTTCGAGCATGTGTGGCTCACCGTCAACAATGATAAATTCGCTTCGGGAGAATCCTCTCATTTTTAAAACTTCGTAAGCGCGTTTGGCTATTTCGCCAACTTTTTGAGTCATTTCATCAGAGATTCTGGCAGGTGTTATTTCTTGTGATTTACCTAAATATTTAGCTTCGTAATCAAAGAAATCATTCTCAGAAACGATTTCGGTTATTGGCAAAACGGTTACGTTTCCTTTATAATTGATAACTCCTACAGAAACTTCGGTACCATCAAGGAAACTTTCAATGATGATTTCATTGTCTTCTTTGTAAGCAACTTCAATGGCGATTGGTAATTCGGCAGCAGTTTTTACTTTTGAAATTCCGAAGCTTGAGCCTGCTTTATTTGGTTTTACAAAACAAGGCAATCCTACTTTTGCAACAATTTCGTCTGCTTTTATTAAATCTCCTTTGTTTAAATAATACGAAGTAGCAGTTTTGATTCCGTATGGTTTCAGTACCGAAAGTAAATCACGTTTGTTGAACGTTAAGGCAGCTTGGTAATAATCACAAGCAGTTTGTGGAATATTCAACAACTCAAAATAGGCTTGCATTAATCCATCTTCGCCGGGAGTTCCGTGAATAGCATTGAAAACACAGTCGAAACTGATTTTGTTTCCATCAACAGTTGTTGAAAAATCATTTTTATCGATAGGGAATTCGTTGTCATTGGCATCTATATACACCCATTTTTCTTTGAAAATATGGATTCTGAATCCGTTGTATTTAGTTTTGTCAAGAAATTGATATACGACGTTTCCGCTAATCAGTGATATTTTGTATTCGCTGGAATAGCCGCCCATGATGATGGCAATGTTTTTCATTGTTGTAGTTTAAGGTTTAAAGTTTAAAGTTTAAAGTTTAGGTTGTGCTACAAAAACAAAAAGGTCTTGAAAACAATTTGTTTCTAGCCCCGATAGTAGTGAAAATCCTTTTTATTTTTTCTTTAAAAATAAAAAGATTGTAACGGATAGCGGGAAATAGCTCCTAAAAACTATTAAACAAAATTATCATTTTTTTTGAAACGAAATAGCTTTATCTTTGCCACATATAAAAATAAATTTATGAGTTTACGTAAGTATCTTACTAGCCGAGTGTTTTTTGGGCAAGTATTCATTGCTCTAGCTATTATTGCTGTTTTGGGTTATTTGTTTATGCATTGGTTGACTTTTACAACGGATCATGGGCATGAAATAGCCGTTCCTAATTTGAGTAAATTGACGGAGGAGCAAGTAGAGGAGAAGCTGGATGAATTAGATTTGGATTATGTGCTTTTGGATAGTGTTGATTTCAGGGGAGATTATCCTAAGTTTACTGTTGTTGAGCAAGATCCATTGCCAGGTACAAAGGTAAAAGTAGGTAGAAAAGTATATATTAAAATTAATGCTTCAGGATATTCATCTGTTCGATTACCAGATTTAATTGAAAAAACATACCGTGAAGCAGTTCCAACTTTAAAAGCTTTAGGTCTTGAAGAAGGAACGATAACCTATATCCCGAATCTTGGAAAAGATATGGTTTTAGAAATGCGTTATAAAGGTAGAAACCTAAAACCCGGAGAGCGTGTCTTGAAATCATCAAAAATTGATTTGGTTTTAGGCGACGGAAAAGTGAGTTATGAAGAGGAAACACAAGTGGATAGTACAGCAACAACTACTCCTACAGAAGAAGCACCAGTAAATGAACAATAATATTGAATTAGATTTAGAAGAAGAATTATTTGAGCATTTCAGGTTTGAGGTTCCTAAAGGTCAAGCACCTTTGCGAATTGATAAATATTTGATGGGATTGATTCAGAATGCAACCCGAAATAAAATTCAGAATGCGGCTACCGAAGGGAATATTTTTGTAAATGATGCTATTGTTAAATCAAATTACAAAGTAAAAGCCTTTGATGTAGTGCGTGTAATGCTTTCACATCCACCTTTTGAAAACCATATTATAGCAGAGAATATTCCGTTAAATATCGTGTATGAAGATGATGCTTTGTTGTTAATCAATAAAGAACCTGGAATGGTGGTACATCCTGGTCACGGAAATTATACGGGAACTTTAGTGCATGCCTTAGCTTATCATTTTGATAATTTACCTATGAACAGTAGCGAACGTCCTGGATTAGTTCATAGAATTGACAAAGATACTTCGGGACTTTTAGTAATTGCCAAAACAGAAGCAGCTATGACGCATCTCGCCAAGCAATTTGAAGCGAAGACTTCCGAGAGGGAATACATCGCTTTGGTTTGGGGAAATGTTACTGAAGACCACGGAACAATTGAAGGAAACCTTGCGCGACACTTGAAAGACCGTATGCAAATGGCGGTTTTTGCTGATCCTGAAATAGGGAAACCTGCTGTGACACATTATAAAGTATTAGAGCGTTTTGGATACGTGACCTTGATTTCCTGCCAACTTGAAACAGGAAGAACACATCAGATTCGCGCGCACATGAAACACATTGGTCATCCGTTGTTTAATGACGAACGCTACGGCGGTCATTTGATTTTGAAAGGAACGACTTTTACCAAATACAAACAATTTATAGAGAACTGTTTCAAAGCTTTACCAAGACAAGCTTTGCACGCCAAAACATTAGGATTTATTCATCCTGTAACTGGCGAGATGATGCGATTTGATACAGAACTACCAGATGATTTTAAAGATTGCATCGAAAAATGGCGCAATTACTCTAAATCACACAATACAGAATCAGAAGAATAGAAAAAGTCACAAATCTGGGGCTTTTTCTATTTCTATTTTTTCAATTTATTTAAATTTTCTTTTATACGTCTTTCAATAATTTTTTTTAATAAATCATTAGGAATCGGTTTTTCGGGAGTGAATTGTATCGTTCCAGCTGAGGTTTTAAAACCAGTTAATTCTTCTTTAAATTGTTCAACCGTTTTGGAATCCCAAGGGAAGAAACTGCAGTGGTTTTTAAAAGCGGCAAATCCGCCAATCATACCGTGGTAATAGTAGGCTGGCATTTTGTAGCTTAGGTATTCTTGCACATCAGGCACTAGTGTTTTGATTGTTTGACGTAGTTTTTCCAATGCTTCTTTTTGGTCTTCTGGTAGATTTTGTAAGTATTGATCAACGCCTAATGAGTTGTTTTTTGATTCTTTTTCTTTCATAAGTGTCAGTTTTAATGGTAATCGGAATGAAATTTTACTTTTCCTGTTGATCCGCTTTGAGCGGGTGTTAGTTCAAAGATGGCATTGGGAGCAAGAGTAGGTTCTATACTATGCGAAACGTATAAAATTGTCATATTGGTTTCTTGTTGCAAAAGGTTGATAAGTTGGATTACTAAAGCTACATTTTCATCGTCTAAACCTTCAATGGGTTCATCTAAAATTACCAATGGAGGATGTTTTAAAATGGCTCGCACAATCAAAATAACGCGTTGCTGACCTAATGAAAGACTATTAAAATGTTTGTTTTTAAGAGAACTCATTTCAATAACTTCGAGCCATTGTTTTACTATTTGTTTTTGTAAAACTGTTGGTTGTATGTACAAACCAATGGAATCAAAAAAACCAGACAAAATCATTTCTTCTACTGTTTGGTTTCTTCTGAAAAGTTCCGTCATAGCGGTCGAGAAAATTCCAATTTTCTTTTTGATATCCCAAACACTTTCGCCACTGCCTTTTTTTTGCCCAAATAAATATAATTCTTGTCCGTACCCTTTAGGATTATCTCCCGTAATCATGGATAGTAGCGTACTTTTTCCAGAACCGTTTGGGCCAATAAGTTGCCAGAATTCTCCTTGTTTAATAGTCCAAAAGATTCGGTCTACAATTTTTTGCTCATTATAGTGAACGGAAATACCTTCCATTTTGACAAGGATATTTTCGGAAGCTTCAAATGGAATTAAAGGTTCTGGAATTCGGGATGTAATTTTTTTAGTCTTGTTATCTTGATCTGAAATAGGATTAAAGGCAAATGAGTTGTCACGAATTTGTGTTTTATTTTCGATAAATGAAAGAAAATCTGTTTTACGATTGACGAGTTGGATGATAGTAATCGAATTGGACAATTCTTCCAAAGAAGTTGCTAGAACTGTTCTCGAAACCTGGTCCAAATGATCGAAAGGATTGTCAAAAATAATATAATCTGGTTGCTGATTTAGGCAGTATTGCAAGAACTCTTTCTTTTGTTCTCCTGAAGAAAAAGTGCGTAGTTTTCTGTTTAATTCAGGATTAGCGGCTTCAACACTGTCGTATTGTTCTTCTCTTGCTATGAATTTTTGAATGGCAATATCTGAAAAAAGAATCCCTTTTAATCCATTTAAAATAGACAATGGCGTTTTGGCTTGACCAGAAAGCAGATTTTCGATAAAGGTTTTTTTGTCAACCTGATCTGATAATAGTATATTCCAATGGGTTTGATCTTGCATTGAATTGTAGAAATTATATTTAAAGAATGCCTAATATCAATAAAACGGAAAACAGAATCAGCATTACCGTCACTATATTTTGAATGGTTTTAACGGTTACTTTAGCCAAGAGTTTGTTACCAAAATAGGCTCCGATAAATGCTGAAAGTGTAGCCAAAGTGATTAAAGTATAATCAAAATTAGTATGGTGTTTTATTATTTTTTCAGCATAAATACTCAATCTTGAAATATCAACCAGACACGCGATTACTACTCCTGTTGCAATAAAAGATTGTTTAGATAAATTAGCTCGGATTAAAAAAGCAGCCCTTAAAGCCCCTTGATTTCCCGAAAGTCCACCAAAAAAACCACTTAAGACACCACCAATAGGCAGGTATTTTTTATCAAATTGTAAATTGGACAAACTTGGAATCACTTCAAACAAAGAGAAAAATAATAGGACAATTCCAATAATCAATTTTATTGGTTTGATTTCAAACCTATGACTTCCTAATTGATAATTCATTAAGGCAGGAGTATCGGTTAGTAAGGAAAGAATATAGGCTCCAAGAAATGCAAAAACGATGGCTGGAATCCCAAAGCGTAATACCACATTGATATTGGCGCTTTTACCTAATAATACTAATTTGAAAACGTTGTTTAAGAAATGAACAATTGCAGTTAAAATGATTGCTATTTCTATTGGAAAAAATAAACCGAATACAGGAACAAGTAAAGTTCCTAATCCGAATCCTGAGAACAAGGTTAAACCAGAACCAATTAGCGCAGCAATACAAATAATGAAATAATCCATTTTAAAGTTTAAATCGCATTAATAAATCCGTTTGTTCGTCAACACCAAGGATGAAAAGGTGTTTGTCAAATACTTCAAAACCGTTTTTAGTATAAAACTGTATCGCACGATGATTTTCTTCCCAAACTCCTAGCCAAATATAATCAATAGCGGTTTGTTTTGCAATAGTAAAGACATTATCAAGTAGTAATTGCCCCATTTTTTTACCGTGGAAAGCTTGTGCAACATAGATTCTTTGTATTTCTAAGCTGTTGTCCGTTATGTCTTCGGTTTGCGCATCTTTAAAATTTATTTTTAAATAGCCAATAGGTTCTGATTCGGAAAAAGCCAAATAAAAATCAGAATTAGGATTGTTGATTTCGGAACTCAATTGTGCAACACTGAAATTTTCATGTAGGTAATTTTCAATATTTTCGGGAGTATTCAAGTCTGCAAAAGTTTCCACAAAGGTTGTTTTGCAAATGGATTGTAAGGGTTCAAGATCTGATAATGAGACTTTTTTAATCGCTATAGTATTCATGCAGTGCGCTTTTCTTTTATTTTTATGTTCAAAAATACATAAATAAAATGGCAGATAATTTGATTTATCTATTCCGTTATTAAACAATTCAATTTATAGGCTACTTATTTCTTGATTTCAATTTGTACTTTTGGAATTATTACTAAAAACAAACTGCAATAGGATTGCCAATGAAAATCGTTATATCACCAGCCAAGTCTTTGAATTTTGAGAAAGCATTACCTACAGAAGTGTTTAGCCAACCTTCATTTTTAAAAGAATCCAAACAAGTTCATCAGGTTTTGAAACAAAAGAAACCTGCGGAATTATCTGATTTGATGGGTATTTCGGATAAGTTAGCGGATTTGAATTGGGAACGCAATCAGAATTGGAAAACACCTTTTAAGTCTACTAATGCTCGTCCAGCGGTTTATGCTTTTGATGGGGATGTGTATACAGGATTAGATGCTTATACGATTCCAACAGATGCGTTAGATGCTTTGCAAGCTAGTTTACGAATCCTATCGGGTTTATACGGACTCTTGAAACCCTTGGATTTAATTCAAGCTTACCGCCTAGAAATGGGAACCAAATTACCCATTGGTGAAAACAAAAATTTATATGAATTTTGGAAGCCAATAATTACCAAAGCATTGAACAAGGAGCTTAAAAAAGGAGAATTGTTTATCAATTTAGCTAGTAATGAATATTTTTCTGCTGTCGATGAAAAAGCATTAAAAGTACCTGTTATTACGCCGGATTTCAAAGATTACAAAGATGGAAAATTGAAAGTGATTAGTTTTTTTGCAAAAAAAGCAAGAGGCATGATGGTGCGTTATATTTTAGATACTAATGCGCAAACAATAGATGATTTAAAAGGATTTAATTATGATGGGTATCAATATGATGCTAATTTGTCCAAAGGAAATCACTTGGTTTTTACACGATAAAATTGAATTTTAAAATAAACAAAAAGCCGATTTCTATATTGAAATCGGCTTTTTGTTTTAATGCATCGCATCAGCAGGATTAACTTTGTTTTTTCCTTTTTTAATTAAAAAGATAATAGGAATGCAAAACAGAAATAAAATTCCTAGATAAAGAAAGATATCCATGTAGGATAAAACGGTACTTTGTTTTAAAACCGAATAATCGATAATTTGATATGCTTTTTTCAAGGCTTCGTTGCTACTAAACCCTTTGGACATAAATCCTCTTTGCAAAAGTGCAACACGTTGTTGTACCTCAAATTTGCTTGCGTCTAGATTTGAAATTAAATCTATTCTGTGTTTTTGAGTAAATCGCGTGATGAAAGTCGTAATAATAGCAATACCGAACGAACCTCCTAATTGTCGCATCATTCCTGTAAAAGCAGCTCCTTCACCAATATGTTTTCCCTTTAATGTAGAAAGCGATAATGTGGTAATAGGTACAAATAGTAGTCCTAATCCAATTCCTCTTAAAATTAATGGCCAAAATAAATGTTCTACACCAGTACTAGGTGTCATTCGGTTGTACATCATTAAAGTGAAGAAAAAGAAAATTAAAAATCCTACACCAACCATATATCCTTGCGGAATTCCACGTTGTATCATTTTACCAATAATAGGCATCATGAACGCGGTGGTGATTGAACCCGGAATCAATAACAATCCCGCATCGGTGGCTGTCCATCCTAGGATAGCTTGCGTATAAATAGGAATAATTAAAGTAGAACCATAAAGTCCAAATCCTAAAATAAAGCACATTACAACGCCAATTCTTAGGTTTCCATCTTTTAAAACACTCAAATTTACAATGGGATGTTTGTATGTCAATTCTCTCCAAACAAAAAGTACTAAACCAAAAACCGAGGTAACGCTTAAAGCTGTTATAGTTGAATTGTTAAACCAATCATCTTGTTGACCGTGCTCCAGAACAAATTGTAAGGATCCGATAAAAGTGGTTAGAAGAAATATTCCCAACCAGTCTACTTGATTTGCTTTTAGTTTTTCACCGTATTTTGGACTTCTTACGAAAGTAAAAGCTAAAATAGCAGCCATAATTCCCAACGGAATATTGATGTAAAAAATGTATGGCCAAGAAAAATTATCTACAAGATAACCTCCTAAAGGTGGTCCAAGTGTAGGACCAACAATTACACCCATTCCATAAATAGCTTGCGCCATTCCTCGTTTTGCAACAGGATAACTTTCGGTAATTATTGTTTGTGCAGTTACTAATAAAGCACCACCTCCAAGACCTTGAATAAATCTGAAGATAATAAGTTCCCAAATATTTGTAGCATTTCCACATAAAAATGAAGCTGTGGTAAATATAATAATGGAGGCAACAAAATAATTTTTTCTACCAAATTGTTGCGAAAGCCAGCTTGTCATTGGAATAACAATAACATTCGCAATTGCATAAGCAGTAATCACCCAAGCCACATCATTTAATGTTGCGCCTAGACTTCCTCTCATGTTAGTAAGCGCCACATTAACAATGGTTGTATCAACAATTTCCAGCAAGGCACAAAGTACCGCTGTAATTGTAATTAAAACCCGTCTGTAGCCGTATTCTACTAAATCATCTTCTACTGGTGTCGCCATTTTATTTTAAATGTACATCCACATCCACATTCATACCTGGACGTAATAATTTTATTTTTTCTTTATCATTTGATGTGTTCAAGCTGATTTTCACCGGTAATCTTTGAATTGTTTTTACGAAATTTCCAGTTGCATTATCAGGAGGAAGTAAAGAAAAGCGAGAACCTGTAGCTGGAGAAAATGAAGTAATTGTACCTTCAAAATCATAATCCGGATAAGCATCTACTTTTACAGTAACTTTTTGACCAATAACCATTTTGTTTAGTTGCGTTTCTTTAAAGTTTGCAACAACCCAAGCTTCAGTATTATTGATAATGTAAAATAAAGATTGTCCAGCTTGAACTAATTGTCCTGGTTGAATATCGATTTTAGAAACTTGTCCGTCTATAGCAGCTGTAACAACTGTATAAGTCAAGTTCAATTTTGCAGCATCAAGCATTGCTTTTGCTCTTTTTATATTGGCAGCAGCTACTTCAGTTTGTTTGTTAGATACTTTAGATTTAGCTTCAATTACAGATTTTTGAAAGTTGCTAGCTCTTTCTTGTTGTTGCAAAATACGTACTTGGTTTTCTGCTTCTTGTTTAGCAGCTAATGCTTGCTCGTATTGTTGTTTAGTAATAGTGTGGGTTTTATACAAGTTATTGTATCTGTTGTAATCACTAGTTACACGACCTAATTTGATTTTTGCTGATTCAATATTTCCGCTTGCTGATTTTGCGTTTGCATCAGAAACAGCGATGCTTGCAAGTGCGCCTCCAATGTCCGCTTTTGAAACTTCAAAACTTCCTTCAGCTCCAATCATAGCAGCATTAGCTTCTTCAATTTTCAAAGTATAATCTCTTTTGTCAATAGTAAACAAAGTATCCCCTTTCTTTACATAATCATTGTCTTTGATATACACTTTATCCACATATCCAGAAACACGAGGGATTATTGGATTCATTTTTTTCTCGATTTGAGCATCATCAGTTTGCTCATGAGACAAGGAATGGATGTATTTATAAGCTCCATATGTTCCTCCTAATACTATTAAAGCCGTTAGGATAATTATAAATTTGGTATTTGTTTTTTTCTTTTCCATGTGAGGCATCGATTATATTTTTGAAAGATTGAAAGTTTGTGATAATTGTCCAGTTACAGATAGTAATTCGTAATATTTTTGAATTATGTTTGCTCTAGCGAGTGCTTTATTTATGTTTGAACTTAATTGTTCTACATCGGCTTCCAGCAAATCATTTGTATCCGAAAGGCCGTTGTCATATTTGTCTTTTATGATTCTATAATTCTCTGATGCTTGCGCTACAGCTTCGCCATAAACTTCATTTTGTTTTAAGGCAAGATTATAATCTTCAATAGCTTTTTGTACTTGCACTTTTATGTAATCAGTAAGTATAGCTTGCGAATTTTGTACTTCAAGCACTTTGCTTTCTGCTAGTTTTACCGAAGTACCATTTTTAAGAATAGAACTCAAATCATAGGAAATACCTAGACCGAAATTCATTGCATTTTTAACGGTAACTACATTTTTTAAATCCAAAGAAGTATATCCACCAACAATTGCAATAGAGGGATAATAAGATCCTTTGGCAATTTTTACATTGTCCAAACTTGCTTTTTCTTGAAATTTAACCGCTTGTAAATCTTTACGATTCTCTAATGCTGGTTTTTCATCCGAAGGAATGTTTGTCATTTGGAAATTTGCAAAATCACTTTCACGAACTTCTAATTTGGTATCAGCAGGTAATTTAAGCAGGGTGACTAAATAATAATTGACAATATTCAAATTGTTATTTGCTTCATCAATGGACAGTTGAATTTTTGAAACCTGCAATTGTGATTTCAATAAATCATTTCTTGGAATAATCCCATTTTTTTCTAATTCTATAAAATCAAAAACACGTTGTTGTGCTCTTTTTTGATTTTCGATCAAAAGTTCAATTGTTTTTTGTGCTTTATAAAGACTAGCGTAATGGTTTATGACCTTCATTGCCACTTCTTCTTTAGTTTGTGTAGCAGAAGCAGTTTCGGCTTGGTACAAATTTTCATGAAGTTTGATGTTATTTTGCATCTTAAAACCAGCAAAAACAGGAAGATTTGCATTAACCTGTCCAATCATTAATTGATCAACAACTGGTGCAGGTTCAGAACTACCGCTACTGTTGCTGTTTTGATTGAGTTTTAAATTTACAGAAGCTTTGGCCAATCTTTGGTATTGCCCTGAAATTTTAAAATCAGGATATTGATTGTTTTTTATCGTAATTAATTCATATTTCTTAGAATTAACTTTAGTATTGGCTAAGGAAACCTCATTGCTTTTGTTCCAAGCCAAATGAATGGCTTCGTCTAGCGTTAAACTTGTTTTTTCTTGTGCTTCAATGGATTGAATTCCAATAAGGAACACCCCAAAGAGCATTAATTGACTAACTTTCATATATAAGAAGGGCTTTTATTGTTTGTTGAATGTGCTTTGTCAAATTTGTTTTGATGTAATTGTTATATAGAGCTTCTGTTTTCAAATTCAGCAAGTTTTCAAAAAAAGGCTTGTTCATATGAAAATGGAAAAAAGTTCCTAAAATAGTAGGGGTGATAAGCGGAATAATTACGTCTTTTCTGAATACACCTTTTTTTTGACCTTCTTCTATGATGGCTTCTAAGGATTTTAAGTTTCCTTTTTTTAATTCAGAAAAAGCCAAAAGATTTTGATCTCTTTTTTTAGCAGTGAATTCAAAATGTAAA
Organism: Flavobacterium sp. 123; assembly: GCF_003634825.1. Classification (NCBI taxonomy): domain Bacteria; kingdom Pseudomonadati; phylum Bacteroidota; class Flavobacteriia; order Flavobacteriales; family Flavobacteriaceae; genus Flavobacterium; species Flavobacterium sp. 123. Next base: position 194,029 of record NZ_RBXD01000001.1, on the reverse strand, counting down.
ATTCTGTAAATTCCACGGTTGCTATTGATTCTATTAATGTAGAGTTCAATTAGCTTGTTTATTTTCTCGATAGGCTCAAGATCTTCTTGTAGTAAATTCTCTAATTGATTTTTTAAATCTGAAGTTCTGTAAAAAATTAAAGATTCTAACAAGCGCTCTTTAGAACCAAAGTAATACGAGACCATTGCAATATTTATTTTTGCTTCTTTTGCAATATCTCGGATGGAAGTTCCATCAAATCCTTTCTCGGCAAATAACCTTTCGGCCACTTCGAGAATCTGAATTTGTTTGTCGTTAAAATTGCTTTTCAATGGAGTACTTTTTTTAATTGGTACAAAATTAAACAACTGTTTAAATTAAACAGTCGTTTAATTTTTTATTAACATTTTTTTAACATTTGAAAAATATCTGTTTTTAATGTAAAAAGGGGAGTAGAAAAGCACTTTATTTAGACATCAATTTTTTCATGCAGACACTAGTTGCTACATTTTCATATTGATCATAATTAGGAATTATTTGGTAACCAGATTTGTTATACAATTGAATTGCGGTTGGATTGTTTTTGCCAGTTTCTAAAACGCAGGCGGTATAATTAAATTCAGTTGCCCAGTTTTCAAGTTCTTTTAAAAGGGTACTAGCAATTCCTTTTCCACGAAAATCAGGATGAACAAACATTCGTTTGATTTCAACGGTATTGCTATCGTATACTTTGAATGCGCCACATCCTATAGCGGTGGATTCCTGATAGCAAACCACCACATTATTGATATTATCAAGAGTGTCGAATTGGGAATAAAAGGCATGATCTTCACCATCCAAAATGGCTAAATGTTGGTCTAATAAAACCACCAATTTTTTAAAATCAGAATCTTCAGAATTGGTTCTTTTGGAGTGTATCATTTGCTGAAGTTTTCTTCTGTTTAAATCTTCTCAAAGATATAAAAAAAGACCACAAATTCGTAATTGCGCAAAACGGCTGTTAGTGGCAGTTTTTTTTTAAAACATAGGATGTTCATTTGCCGAATTTTCAGGAACTTCTTGTATAACATCCCACATTTCTATTATTTTATTGTTCTTGATTTTGAAAATATCTGCAATTGCTTCCACTTTTCCGTCTGGTCTGGTCATTTTGATGTGTAAAAAAACTAAATCCCCATCTGCTCCAACGTGCCTATAATCTATTTTTATTTTAGGTGCTTTACTAAAGTCCTTTAAGAATGCTGTTCTCAAAGGCTCTTTACCATTTAGCATCGTTGGATTGTGTGTGATAAAATTGTTATCCAAAAATTTATCAATTGCAACTACGTCTTTGTCACCAATGAGTTGCTGATAAAATGTAACAACTAATTTCTTGTTGGCTTCTTCTTGTTTTATATTTCTTTTGGTTTGTGCGTTTGCCGAAATGCTAAAAACAAATACGACAACAATTAATACAATTTTTTTCATATTATTTCATTGAATTATTAACGATTTTACTATCCACAAACTGCTCAAAGCTAATTATTTTTCCGTCTTTAAGTTTCCAAACGTGGGCTACTCTTGCAGTAAATGATTTGTTTGTAATCTTGTAAGTTCCTGTGTAAGTTCCGTAGGCAACAACTTTATCATCACTAGCAATGTAATCTTCAGGTGTAAATTTATAATTAATCCATTCACTTCCCAATCTACTAAAAACATTTTTGGTAATGTTTTCTATGCCAATATAAGTTCCTGCATATGGAAAACCCTTGGCTTCTGTCCAATAGATATCCTCGGCTGCATACTTATCCAAATTTTTGCCATTTTCTTCGGATGTTTTTCCTTCGTAAGTGCTTTTTATAATTTCAAGATTTGTCATTGCTGTTTTATTTAAATAACAGCTTGACAATGCCAACAGCATTACCAAGCTGTACATTATTATTTTACCATTTCATTTCTCCAGTGTTTACTTTTGCACCAATCATTAAAGCGGTTTCAAAAGTTAATGTAGGGTATTTTGCTTTAAGGGCTTTGATTAAGACCTCCGAAGTTTTGTTGGTTTTCAAGGCTTCTTCGTAAAATTGAATGTAATTTTTAGTATGTTTTTCCGCACTAATATCAAATGGGCTTTGAGAATTGGCGTGAGCAGGAATTACAATTTCAGGATGTAGTGCTTCAATTTTGTCTAAAACCGCAATCCAATTTTTGCGAGCTTCTGGGGTTTGTGCATCTGCCATCCAAAGATGAAAAGTAGTTCCGAACACATTAATACCGCCAACAACTGCTTTGATTGAAGGAATCCAAACAAAAGTTTTATTCGGAAAATCTTCCAAACCAATTATTTCTAATCTCTGACCTTCCAATTCTATGCTGTTTCCTTTTAAAACTTGTGGCAAAATAACATTTGATGTTATGTTTTTGCCCAGTCTTTCGCCCCAAACTTCTAATTTCTTTTGAGCGGTCGCTTTTATGTGTTCAACCGTTGCAGGTGATGCGTAAGCTGTAACTTCGGGAAAATATTTTTTGAATACTTCTAATCCGAAATAAAAATCAGGGTCACCGTGTGAAACAAATATTGTTGTTAGTTTTTTGCCAGAATTTTTAATTTCCTGAGCCACTTTTTCGGCATCTTCCAAAGTAAATTGTGCGTCGATTAAAACGGCATCTGTTTTGCCACTTACGATTACCGATGCTACACCAAAACTGTTTTCTGATGCGTTGTAAACTTGAAGTTTTAGATCTTTGGTTTCAATTGTTTTGAAACTTTGTGCTTGTGATTCCATATTGAATAAAATTAAAGTTGTTAAAAATACTTTTGAAATACTGTTTTTCATATTTGAAAATTTCACTATTAATGATGCAAAGGTGCAATCATTCAATATTCAAAAACATTGAACAAGTTCAATAAATCAATTTGTATCTATTTTTTTATGGAATTTTTTTTTCTGATTTTACTCAAAAATTCATGGCTGATACCAAGGTAAGCCGCTATATGAAGATTAGTCAATCTTTGGAAAAGTTGAGGATATTTTTCTATAAAATCAATGTAACGTTGGTCAGCAGTTTTACTCAAATTATCTATTATTCTGCGTTGTAAAGCAATGTGCGTCTTTTGGGTCATTATCCTAAATAGTTTTTCTATTTTGGGTAAATTTTCATATGCAAATTCTTTGTCTTTTTTTGAAATCAATAGCACTTCGCTATCTTCTAATGCTTCAATGTATAGATTTGATGGTTTTTCGTTAGTAAAACTGTCCATATCTGTAATCCACCAATTTTCAATAGCGAAATATAGTACTTGCTCAAAGCCATTATTATCAATATGGTATACGCGGAAAAGACCTTTTGTAACAAAACCTTCAAATTTGCAAATTTCACCTTCTCGTAATAAAAATTCTTTCTTCTTGATAGATTTTTTTTGAAATAAACCGCAAAAGTCCATCATTTCTATTTCGGAAAGTGAGATATGTTTTGATATGTTCTGTTTTAATATCTCTGTCATTTTGTAGGGTTGTGATAAAATCACCTATAACGTTCTGGTACTACAGCGGGTTTGGGTTCTAAATTAAGATTTATTTTTCGGTTATCACTAAACTTCCTAAAACAAAACTAACTTTAAATTAAGCATAAAGCCCAAATCCGTTGTAGTAGCTTTTAGGCGTCCATTTTTTAAAGATTCACTTTTTTCAATTCCATTTGAATAGTGTCTTTATATAAAATCATTTTCCACTGCATTGATTTGTCTTTAAATTTGGAAATAAGAACAGGAATTGTATCAGGTTTATTTCTGCTTTTTTCGAAGGATATAACTTTGAAATTTTGATTTTTATCATCATCGTATTGATACTTCATAAGTATTGAAATACTATCCAAATACAGGTGTGGATTTGGACAAAAATACATTTTTCCTCTTTCTTCTATATATAATGTTTTCCAAGCTAAAGTATCTTTTTGCCATTCATTTTCAAGAATTACTCTTCCATTACGGGTCATCGATTCGACTTTCCATTTACCGAAATATTTCTTTGATTTCCGTACATCATAACTATAATAGAATACAAATAGAAATGGAATTAAGATGCACAAAAAACGTATTGATTTGCGCAATGTTGTATTTCCGACGGTAGGTAATGTGCTTTTATAACGCCTAAAAAAATCAATTATTTCCTCTTTTCTTTCTAAGGATAAATAGGATAGTCCTATTACCATAATTATTGATGTGAAAGTAGTAAGTGGGCCAATTCCATAAAATAGATTAATCAATAGAATATTGATTTGAACAGGTAAAAGAGTTAGTACTCCCAACAAAGTGGTGCGTCTAAATAATAAAAGAATACTGCCTATTATTTGAAATAAACCAATAATGACTGTTAAATAATAGGAATGTCCATAATATTTCCAAGTCAGTTCTTGACCAGTTAATGTATTAACTAATGCATCTTCAATATGATAGGAATAGGCAAAATTGACATCAAATAGTTTTTCAAAACCAAATGTAGAAATATAAAAAGCAAGCCAATATCGCAAAATAGTAGTAAGCCAGATATAATACTTTTGAGAATCAATTAAATCATTTTTTTCTTTATAATGCCAATAAAATGATAATCCAATTGAAAAAACAATTCCAGTAATCAAAGAGGACATTCCAATTGGAATTATGTATTGATTCAGTTTATAAGGAAAAAGAGGTAAAATAATATGGAGCACCGAGTCGATTCCACCCACAATAGATAAAAAACTTAAAGTGAATTTTAAAATCCATTTTGTTTTATTCTGTGTTTCATTTGAACTCATAGGCTAATTTTTATTAATTTTTTCATTATAAATTTGGAATAGCCACTTACGTTCTGGCACTACAGCGGGTTTGGGTTCTAAATTAAGATTTATTTTTCGGTTAAAGACTAAAATTTGCAAATACAAGACCATCTTTCCATTAAGCCTAATGCCCAAATCCATTGTAGTAGCTGTTATTTGAGGTTCCTTATAGTCTGCTTTTTAAATCCATCATTCCATGAAGAATTCTTGCAATTTCTATTTCGTTCTTTGATATAATTGAGTAGAAAATAATATGTTCACCGGATTTAAAACTTAATATTCCTTTCGTAACTATATCATAGTTTCTACCAAGTTCTGGATTATTTGCTAAATCATCACATGATGCCATAAGTAAATCATAATACTTTTCAGCTTGCATTTCGGACCAAGTTTCGATTGTATAATCCCAAATTTCAGTTAAGTCATCAACAGCTTTATTTGTTAAATAATATTTAGCCATTTGATTTTTTTCTTGCTTTTAAAACGTTAAGATGTTTTTTAGCATCAAAATCTACTGCACGTCCACTTTCAATTCCATCATTAATAGCTTTTCTTAAAGCTACAATTTTATTTTCCTCATCTTCTAAAAGACGAAGACCAGCTCTGATAACTTCACTTGCGTTATTGAATCTTCCATCATTTATACTGTGTTCGATAAAACTTTCGAAATGATTACCAAGCGATATAGAAGTATTTCGTCCCATAATTTTTTTTAGCTAAGTTACCAAAAAATGGTAACTTTTCAAATTATTCCGTATTTTTTTGGAATCTTACATAACGTTCTGGTACTACAGCGGGTTTGGTACTAAATTAATGTAGATAGCGCAGAATTGCATTCTGTGCCTTTACATAAAATATGTAAATGACTCGACATTAAACAATAGGCATTTAGTTCTAAACCTTTCTTTTCTTGGCAATGTTTTAAAGTATTGGTAATAACATATTTTTGGATCAGTCGTGTAAAAATATCTATCCAACCTACTGTTGTTATGGTTATAAAATAGGCTTCGTCTGTTGTTGTAGCTTTGTATTTGTTGACATTTTTTGTTTTAAAGATACATAAAAAGCTAAATCGTTTAGTCGTATGTAATTTTTCTTATTTCTCCTACTCTCGTTTATGGGCACAGAATGCAATTCTGCGCTATCCGTTAGCGAGAAATTTATTGCATATCCAAGCGATCGGGTAAAATTAAGCCTTGTGTTCGGATTTGCTTAAACATCCCAAATACAACTCATTTTCAAATTAAGCCTATTGCCCAAATCAATTGTAGCAAGTGTTGTAGGCAGTTTTTTTATTTGGCTTGTATTATTCTCACCCCATCAAAATAATCTCCATTTTGCATACTTACAACTAGAATTCTTTCAGAATTAGTATTGTTTTGATTTAATGTAATAATAATTTTTTTTCCATCTTCTTTTCGTTCAACTTGGAAATCTGAATTTGTAATCACAAAATTTTTAGAAAGTTTTTCAACGTCTGTCAATTCAATATTTTTATTGTTAAGAGAAATACCACCCAACCACCAAAATGTTGATTCGGTTGTAATAGTAATATAATTCTCACTAGAATTTAGAGTTGCTGTCTTTTGAGATAATTTAATATTGTCATCCCATTTTCCAATAATTTCCTCATTTTCACTTTTAGTGCAAGAATTCATAAAAAAACCTATTAAAGCAAGAATTCCATAGATGATAATTTTTTTCATAATATTTTGGTTTTAATTGTTTTTAGCGATTCGTTTTTAAAATTCTAACTAACGTTTTTGTAATGTTTTGAAAATTAATTATTTGTAAAGCATTGTTTTTCTTTAAAAATTCATTCCATTTTCCGCTTTCTGCCGGTAGCTTCGGGAGGTAAGGCAGCGTACTATGAGGGATTGCCTACAGCTCGTTTATACCAGCCATAAAATGGCACCAATCTACCCGGAAAAGGTTGGCTTTGTGCCATAAAAGGCTCTAGTATTTATTTAGCTAAATATATAAAAAAATACTTACAAAAACAATATGCAATGTAAATAAAAAAACGGCGTTTAAAGTTGCTTTAAACGCCGTTTGTAATCTATAAAAAGGACTATTCTTATCGAATTGCTTTTACAAATTCTTCAATTTTTCCAGTACCCTTTTCGGTTAAATGTGTAATAAAAGCACTACCAATAATAGCGCCTTTGGCAAATTGTGTGGCTTGGTTGAAGGTTTCTTTGTTGTTGATTCCAAAACCGATTACTTGTGGGTTTTTCAAATTCATATCCGCAATGCGTTTGAAATAAGTTTCCTGAGTGCTGCCAAAACCAGATTGTGAACCCGTAACACTTGCAGAACTCACCATGTAAATAAATCCATCGGATACGCTATCTATAAAACGAATGCGTTCTTCAGAAGTTTGTGGTGTAATTAAGAATACATTCAGCAATCCGTATTTCTCAAAAGTTGCTTTGAATTCCTCCGCATATACATCAACTGGAAGGTCAGGAATGATTAATCCGTCGATGCCAATTTCAGCACATTTTTTGCAGAAATTCTCTATTCCGTATTGTAGCATTGGGTTGAAATATCCCATGATTACTAACGGAATTGAAACCGTTTTGCGGATGTCTTTTAATTGGTCAAACAAGACTTGTGTGGTCATTCCGTTATGCAACGCTTGGGTAGAACTAGCTTGAATGGTTGGTCCATCAGCTAATGGATCGCTAAAAGGTAATCCAATTTCAATCATATCTACACCGCTTTTTTCTAAATCCTGAATGATTTGTACGGTGTCATTTAAGTTTGGATATCCCGCTGAGAAATAGATGGAAAGGATCGTTTTTGTTTCTTGTAGTTTTTGTTGTATTCTGTTCATTGTTCTATTTTTATCAGATTTAGCATCTGCTTTTTGAATCTTTTTTGTGTTAATTTATGTTGTAGCGCTATAAACCCAAGCCGTTTGTTTTGATTGCAATTGCACTTGAATGCGTTTGTAATGCAAGCCTTCATAGGTGTCAGCTAGTTGTAATTGCGCTTCGGTGAGTTCGTACAGCATTCCGCTGATAGTATCTTCGGGATTATGAGTAGGCGTAATAATAGGATATTGCGCTACTCCAAATTCTTCTTCAATATGGATTTGATTGATAACATAGCCAACTAGTGTTTCAGGAGTTCCTTTAAGTATGCGGCCAAAAATAGTTTCTTGAATGTCTTTTTCTTTTAAGGTACCGTAGGCAAATAATTGTTCCATGTTTTTTTGTTTTGAAAAAGTTATTTTTAATTTAAATTATCTGGTTTAAGATTGCGTTAGGGATGGAAACGGCATCCTTTTTTGGCCCTTTTTTTGGGGCAAAAAGATAGAGTGTACAGCCCGACCCTTGTGGTAACGCCCATCTACAATTTGAAATAATCAATATAGGTATTCAAATCTTTGTCGCCACGTCCAGAAAGATTTAAGACCACGATATCTTCAGGTTTGAATTTCATTTCGTCCAAAACAGCAAAGGCGTGCGCACTTTCGATTGCCGGGATAATTCCTTCCATTTTGGAAAGTTGTAATCCCCAATTCATCGCTTTTTCATCGGTGATTGAAATGAATTGTGCTCTTCCAGTTGCAAATAAATTAGCGTGCATAGGACCAACACCAGGGTAATCTAAACCTGCCGAAATAGAATACGGTTCGGTGATTTGACCATCAGTTGATTGCATCAACAGGGTTTTACTACCGTGAATCACGCCAATTTTACCAAGGGCAGAAGTTGCGGCACTTTCGCCTGAATCTACTCCTAAACCGGCTGCTTCAACCGCAATGATGTTAACGTCTTTTTCGTCCAAAAAGTGGTAATACGCACCAGCAGCGTTACTTCCGCCACCTACGCAGGCAATCACATAATCAGGATTTTCACGTCCTTCTTTTTCTAATAATTGCGCTTTGATTTCCTTAGAAATAACACTTTGAAAACGCGCCACCATATCTGGATAAGGATGCGGTCCTACCACAGAACCAATGATGTAATACGTATCAACGGGATTGTTAATCCAATCTCGAATGGCTTCGTTTGTAGCGTCTTTCAGTGTTCGTGAACCAGACATTGCAGGACGAACTTCAGCACCTAACATTTTCATACGAGCTACGTTTGGTGCCTGACGTTTGATGTCAATTTCACCCATGTAAACGATGCATTCTAATCCCATAAGCGCACAAACGGTAGCGGTAGCCACACCATGTTGACCAGCACCTGTTTCTGCAATGATTCGTTTTTTGCCTAAACGCTTGGCTAGTAAAATTTGACCAATCGTATTGTTTACTTTATGTGCACCAGTATGACATAAATCTTCTCTTTTGAGGTAGATTTTAGTATTGTATTTTTCAGATAATCGAGTAGCAAAATACAGCGGAGTAGGGCGCCCTACATAATCTTTTAGGAGCGCATCAAATTCAGCTTGAAATTCTGGTTCAGCCGTAATTTTTAGATATTGTTGGCGTAATTCTTCTACGTTTGGATATAACATTTCAGGAATGTAGGCTCCTCCAAATTCTCCGTAATAGCCTTTTTCGTTGACGTTGTAACTCATTTTGTTTTAATTTTTAAAGTTTCAAGTTGTTTATGAAACGTTTTAATTTTTCTTCGTTTTTTAATCCTGATTCAATTTCAAATTTACTATTTATATCAATAGCATATATTGGTAAATTTGTTTTTGAAATTTCTTGTATTGATTTTATTTCCTCAATCCCAATTCCTCCGCTCAAGAAAAACGGTTTTGTAGAAGGATAGTTCTCTAATACTTTCCAATCAAAAGTGGTTCCGTTTCCTCCTGGTAATTTCCCTTTAGTGTCAAAAAGGAAATAATCACAAACCGTTTCAAAAGCTTCTAATACTCGAAAATCAAAGCTGTCACTAACGGAAAATACTTTGATGATTTCAATTGAAGCATCCATTTTACTTTTTAAATCGGAACAAAATGCAACCGATTCCTGTCCGTGTAATTGAATGGCTTGCAAGTTGTATTTTTGGGCTTTCGCCAAAATAACTTCGGTGCTTTCATTAACAAAAACGCCTACTTTTTTGATTGATTTTGGTAAATCAGGCATTGTCCCATCAAAATATCGAGCCGATTTCTCCCAAAATATAAAGCCCATATAATCGGGTAGGAGCGCTCCTATTTCGACTATATTATCGGGATATTTCATGCCACAGATTTTTATCCCCACCCCAGCCCTCCCCGAAGGGGAGTGAGCCAAAATATTTTGATTATCAATATCTTTTTTCATTTCAAGATTATAGTTGGCTAATAAATTCGGTTGCTGCTTTACCAGCATTATCCGTTTTCATAAAGTTTTCTCCAATCAAAAAACCTTTGTAACCAAAAGGCTTTAATTCATTGATTGCTTCCACAGACGAAATACCACTTTCGGAAACTTTTACAAATTCGTTTGGAATTTGGTCTGCTAATTGTTTGCTAAAATCCAAGCTTACTTCAAAAGTTTTTAGGTTTCTGTTGTTGACACCAATCATGTCCAAAGTAGGCATAATTGATTTTTCTAATTCTTCTTGATTGTGAACTTCTAATAAAACTTCTAATCCAAGACTTTTAGCAAATGCTGACAAAGATTTAATTTCGTCTCGAGTTAAAACTGCGGCAATTAGCAAAATTAAATCGGCTCCATGTGCTTTGGCTTCTAGGATTTGGTATTCATCTACAATAAATTCTTTACGCAATAAAGGAATATTTACGGTGGCTCTTGCCAAAAGTAAATCGTCTAAAGATCCACCAAAATATTTTCCATCTGTCAAAACCGAAATTCCGCAAGCACCTGCAGTTTCATATCCTTTAGTCACTTCTTCAACGGTAAAACCATAATTGATTTCCGCTTTGGATGGTGAACGGCGTTTGTGTTCAGCGATAATTCCTGATGTGCTGTTTCTTAGATTTTGACTCAAAGAAATGGTTTCTTTTCCAAAGAAAATTGATGCTTCCAATTGCGAAACAGGAATGATTGATTTCTTGAGAATAACTTCTCTTCTTTTGTCAATTATAATTCTATCTAGGATGTTCATTTTTATTTGTTTAAGGTTTTGTTTGTTTAAGGTTTAAAGTTTTTAGGAATTCCAACAACTTTAAACGCTAAACTTTAAACTATTTTTTATTTACTTAACTCTTGTAATGTTTTTAATGCTGCAAATCCTTTTCCAGAGAATAAGCTTTCTTTTGCTAATTCAAAACCTTCTAATGGCGAGCATTTTGTCACTGTTGCAATAGCCATAGCTGCATTGGCACAAACTACATTATTTTGAGCTTCGGTTCCTTTTCCAGAAATGATATCAGTAAACATTTGAGCGGATTCTTCGATGGTTTTCCCACCTTCAATTTCGCTTTGTTGTAAAAGTTGCACGCCAAAATCTTCTGGTCTCAAAATTCCTTCCATAGAGTTGGTAATGGTTTTGGTAGGACAAGTCAACGAAATTTCGTCATATCCGTCAAGAGAATGTAAAATGGTAAAATTCACATTGGTATTTTGGTACAAATACGCATACATTCGAGCCAATTCTAAATTGAAAACACCGACCAATTGATTTTTAGGAAACGATGGATTTACCATTGGTCCTAACATATTGAAAAAGGTTTTTACAGCCAGTTCTTTTCGGATTGGCCCAACGTTTTTCATTGCTGGATGGAATAATGGCGCATGTAAAATACAAATCCCAGCGGTATCCATACATTTTTCTAGAAAATCAGGGTCATTACTGAATTTGATTCCCATTTTTTCCATTACATTGCTTGATCCAGAAATAGAAGATACGCCGTAATTTCCATGTTTAGCAACTTTTATTCCTGCGCCCGCAGCTACAAATGAAGCTAAGGTCGAAATATTAAAAGTGTCTTTTCCATCACCGCCCGTACCACACAAATCAATTGTATTGTAAGCAGATAAATCCACCCGAATGCACAATTCTAATAGCGCTTCACGAAAACCAGCAAGTTCATCAATACTAACGCTTCGCATCATGTAAACAGTCAGAAAAGAGGCAATTTGACTCGTGTTGTAAATTCCGTTAGAAATATTAACCAATACATCTTTAGCTTCGTCTTTCGAAAGCATTTCGTGATTGATAAGTCTGTTTAATATATTTTTCATTGAAAAAGTATTCTTAAATATTATAAAGTCTTTTGATAATTGGATTAACTTTTAACCCAGTTTTCTAAAATCTTTTTACCGTTAGGTGTCAACACACTTTCTGGATGAAATTGTACTCCACGAACATCGAATGTTTTGTGACGTAACGACATTACTTGACCATTTTCGTCAAAAGAAGTAGCCTCAAGAACATCAGGTAAATTAGCATCAACCACCCACGAATGGTAGCGTCCCACTTCAAACTCATTTCCTAATCCTTCAAATAAAAGTTCATCATCAACGACTGTTTTTACATTTGTAGCAACACCGTGATACACTTTATCTAAATTAGAAAGGGTTCCTCCGTAAACTTCACCAATTGCTTGTTGACCTAAGCATACGCCGAAGATACTTTTTGTTGGTCCGTATTTTTGAATCACTTCTTTCAATAATCCTGCTTCATCTGGAATTCCAGGTCCAGGAGAAAGTAATATTTTATCAAAAACTGTAATTTCATCAATATCAAATTCATCGTTTCTATAAACCGTTACTTCGCAATCTAAATCTTCCAGATAATGCACTAAATTATAAGTGAAACTATCGTAATTGTCTATGACTAGTATTTTTTTCATTTTCCTCCCCCAACCCCTCCAAAAGAGGGGAGTACCTATTGGGGTAAATAGGTTTTTTAATTATTATTTTTATTGGCAACTTCATAAGTTGCTGATTTTTTAGTTTTGGCTCCCTTCCCTTTGGGGAGGGTTGGGGAGGGGATTTATATAGTTTCGGCTAAATCTAAGGCCGCATTCAATGCTCTCAATTTATTATATACTTCCTGCATTTCGCTTTCTTCATCAGAACTGGCAACAATTCCGGCTCCTGCCTGAGAATGCAATTGATGGTTTTTGCTTAGGAACGTACGAATCATAATGGCGTGATTAAAGTTTCCGTCAAAATCCATAAAACCGATGGCGCCTCCATAAAAATTACGATTTGTTTTTTCGTAATCTTCAATCAATTGCATGGCTCTGTGTTTTGGCGCGCCGCTCAAAGTTCCTGCCGGAAAAGTATCAGCTACAACTTGCATCGTAGAAGCTTTTTCATGCAAATGACCTGTTACTTTTGAAACTAAATGGATTACATGTGAAAAAAACTGTACTTCTCGGTACCGTTCTACATTTACATCATGTCCATTTCTGCTCAAATCATTTCGGGCTAAATCTACTAACATTACATGCTCACTATTTTCTTTTTTATCTTCAGATAATTGTTTGGCTAGTACCGCATCTTTTTCATCATCGCCAGTACGTTTGAAAGTTCCTGCAATAGGGTGGATTTCCGCTTTACGATTTTTCACAACGATTTGAGCTTCCGGTGAAGAACCAAATATCTTGAAATCACCGTAATCAAAAAAGAATAAATAAGGGGAAGGATTGATACTTCTCAAAGCGCGATACACATTGAATTCATCTCCCTTGAAGCCTTGTGTAAATCTTCTGGATAATACTAATTGAAAGACATCACCTCTAAAACAATGTTTTTTGGCCAAAGCCACATTGTGTTTGAATTCGTCGTCCGTCAAATTAGAAAAACCTTCTCCGTCTTTAGTGAATTTATAAGAAGGAATGTTTCGGGATTGTAATAATTGTTCAATTTCGGCAATATTATTTCTTCCGTCTAAGCTGTGGCAAAAAATATACGCTTCATTTTTGAAATGATTAATGGCAATTATATTTTGGTAAACAGCATAATACACATCTGGAATGGTATTGCTGTTTTCTTTTTTGGCAATGCTTACTTTTTCAAAATAACGAACCGCATCATAGGATATGTATCCAAAGAGTCCATTATTGATGAATTTGAAATCATTTTTCTCCGATTTAAATTGACCAGAAAACTCCTGAATTACTTCTGGAATATTGGTATTGGCATCAATAGAAATATTTTCGAAACTTCCGTCAGGAAATGTCTTTGAGATTGTTTCGTTTTCAATTTTAATGGATGCTATCGGATTACAACAAATGTAAGAGAAGCTATTATCGTTTCCATGATAGTCACTACTTTCTAGCAATAAACTATTCGGGAATTTATCACGAATTTTAAAATACACACTCACAGGAGTGATGGTATCAGCTAGGATTTGCTTGTATTTTGTATTTAGTATAAAAGATTTCAATTTAGTATATAATTTAAAGTTGTGTACTTATTAATAAATGGAACAAAAAAAAAGACTTGTCGTGATGACAAGCCTTTTATATTTATAGTTTACTAATACTATAGGAGCTTTGTTCACGACGACTGACGTAAATTGTTCCACCACCAAGTATTGTTTGTAATTGTTTTCATGTTGTTTTTTGATGCAACAAATATATAAATGATATTCGATTATTCAAATATAAAAAACCGAAAAAAAATATATTTTTTTCGGTTTTTTGTTAAATTAAGGTCTTTGAATACCTATTTTAAGAGATCAATTCACTTTGATTTCTAAATACTAATTCACCATCAAAAGCATCCAAAAGAATAATACTTTCGGTTTTTATATGTCCGGCTAATATCTCTTTGGATAACTTATTTAAAACATCTCTTTGTATTACACGTTTTACGGGTCTTGCACCAAATTGTGGATCGTATCCTTTTTCAGATAGATAAGCAATTGCTTCTGGAGTTGCATCCATAGTAATGCCCTGTTGAGCAAGCATTTTAGTAACACTTTTCAATTGCAAACCTACAATTTGAGCAATATTAGCATTAGTAAGCGGCGTAAACATTACAATTTCATCAATACGATTAATAAACTCAGGTCGCACGGTTTGTTTCAATAAACCTAAAACTTCTATTTTAGCAGCTTCTGTAGCAGCTTCAATTCCGCCTTTTAAATTTTCAAATTTTTCTTGAATAATCTGGCTTCCCATATTAGAAGTCATAATGATGATTGTGTTTTTGAAATCAGCCAAACGTCCTTTGTTATCAGTCAAACGTCCTTCATCTAATACTTGTAATAAAATATTAAAAGTATCTGGATGTGCTTTTTCAATTTCGTCTAATAAAATAACAGAATATGGTTTTCTACGAACCGCTTCGGTCAATTGTCCACCTTCATCATAACCTACATATCCCGGAGGCGCACCAACTAATCGGCTTACGCTGTGGCGTTCTTGGTATTCACTCATATCAATACGCGTCATTGCATTTTCATCGTCAAAAAGGTATTCTGCTAATGCTTTGGCTAATTCTGTTTTTCCAACTCCAGTAGTTCCAAGGAATAAGAAGGTTCCCACCGGTTTTTTCATATCCTGCAATCCTGCACGGCTTCTGCGTACAGCATCACTCACGGCTTCAATAGCTTCTTCCTGACCCACAACTCTGTGATGCAATTCGTCTTCAAGTCTAAGTAGTTTTTCTCTTTCGCCCTGAAGCATTTTCACAACAGGTATTCCAGTCCATTTCGCTACTACTTCGGCAATGTCTTCTCGGGTAACTTCTTCTTTTATCAGAGAAGTTCCAGATTGATTTTCTTGTAATTGTTTTAATAAGACATCTAATCGTTCTTGTGCTTCTTTAATTTTTCCATAACGAATTTCAGCTACTTTTCCGTAGTCACCATCACGTTCTGCGCGTTCTGCTTCGTATTTGAAATCTTCAATTTCAGTTTTAACGGCTTGTATATTATCAACTACATCTTTCTCCGATTTCCATTTCGCATAAATTTCATTTCGATCTTCTTTAAGATTGGCTAAATCTAGTCCTAAAACTTTGAGTTTACTTTCGTCTTTTTCTCTTTTAATAGCTTCTATCTCAATTTCCAATTGCATTATTTTTCGATCCAAAACATCTAATTCTTCTGGTTTTGAATTGATTTCCATACGCAATTTTGATGCTGCTTCATCCATTAAATCAATAGCTTTATCTGGAAGAAAACGATTGGTAATATAACGTTGTGACAATTCTACAGCAGCAATAATAGCTTCATCTTTGATTTGAACTTTATGGTGAGTTTCATATTTTTCTTTGATACCACGCAAAATAGAAACAGCACTTTCTGTATCAGGTTCTTCCACCATTACTTTTTGGAAACGTCTTTCGAGTGCTTTGTCTTTTTCAAAATATTTTTGGTATTCATCTAATGTGGTTGCACCAATGGCGCGCAATTCACCACGAGCCAAAGCTGGTTTTAAGATATTTGCAGCATCCATAGCTCCTTCGCCACCACCAGCACCAACTAATGTGTGGATTTCGTCAATGAATAGGACAATATCCCCTTCGGCAGAAGTCACTTCTTTAACTACTGATTTCAGACGTTCTTCAAATTCCCCTTTGTACTTTGCACCAGCAATCAAAGCCCCCATATCTAGAGAAAAAACAATTTTGTCCTTTAAGTTTTCAGGAACGTCACCATCTACGATACGATGCGCTAAACCTTCGGCAATGGCTGTTTTACCAACACCGGGTTCTCCAACAAGCATTGGATTATTTTTGGTTCTTCGGGTAAGAATTTGAAGCACCCGACGAATCTCTTCGTCACGACCAATAACAGGATCTAGTTTTCCGGTTCTGGCTAACTCGTTAAGATTTTTAGCATATTTGTTTAAAGAATTATAGGTTTCTTCGGCTGATGCAGAA
Organism: Flavobacterium sp. 123; assembly: GCF_003634825.1. Lineage (NCBI taxonomy): Bacteria > Pseudomonadati > Bacteroidota > Flavobacteriia > Flavobacteriales > Flavobacteriaceae > Flavobacterium > Flavobacterium sp. 123. The sequence goes on along the minus strand of NZ_RBXD01000001.1, from coordinate 177,552 downwards.
GTTACTCTTTCTCCTTTTCGCAATTCGTCGATAGCTGCTTTAAGCCCTTTTTCGGTTACGCCTTGATCTTTTAATATTTGTGCAACTTTACTTTTTGAAGCAAAAATAGCCAGAATTAAATGTTCGATAGAAACAAACTCATCGTTCATTTTTTTTGCAATAATCTCCGCTTCATTTAAGGTGGTGTTTGCAGTACGGGAAAGCATTATTTCACCACCGGAAACTTTTGGAAAACTTTGTATGGTGCTATCTAATACTTGTTCAAATAAAGGCACATTTACATTTAGTTTTTTTAATATAAAAGGTGCAACATTTTCATCAACTTCAAAAATAGCTTTGAAAATATGCTCATTTTCTATTTGTTGCTGTCCAAAACTCTGAGCTAATTGCTGGGAGTGTTGAATGGCTTCTTGCGATTTGATAGTAAATTTATTGATGTTCATGATTATAGTTTTTAAGATTATTATTTAGGTTTAAATAACTAACTTTGCTAACCAGTAAGCAATTCATATTCCATACTTTAAAGTTACGACAAAATGACTGGAATTGAAAGCTTTACAGATAAAAAAACAAACAAAAACAAGACAAATGAGCATGTTTAATTCTTTTTTTGGCAATTCTGAAAAGCCAAATGATTCTAAGAGTAATATAAAATGGATTGATTTGACAGACTTAGGTCAACTGAATCAAATTATTCAAGATTCTGCCGAAAAACCAGTGGTGGTATTTAAGCACAGTACGCGTTGTAGTGTGAGCAGAATGGCTTTGAAACAATTTGAAAATGAATTTAATTTGATGGATGAAGTTGACACTTATTTTCTAGACTTGATTTCTTATCGTGATGTTTCAAATGAAATTGCAAGCAGATTTCAGGTTGTGCATCAATCTCCACAGTTAGTATTAATTAAGGATGGTAAATCCATTTATGATGCATCTCATAGTGAAATAGATGCTTTAGAATTAAAAGGTAAATTTTAAAACATAAAGTTATATTTTTTCTATTTTCAATAAAAAAACAGACACTAAATTAATTCAGTGTCTGTTTTTGATTTTTATAAAGTATTGTTTTATTTGTATCTCTTTTGCGCTTAATAAGCTCTACTGATTTTATAGATTAATTTAAAATAATTACTACCTACAATTGGTACACCTTCTGTACTGGCTCTGTTTCCCCAGTTATTATTGTCGTATTTTCCGTGAATATCTATTCTTGGCAAAGCATTGAATAAGTATTCTAAAGCTATTTTATCAGATAAATTAATACGTAGCGCTAAGTTTGCGCCAAGGGATAAATGTGAACTTTTTTGTTCGTAAGAAAGTCCTCCTCCCCAGGTTCCCCATCTATTGATTATGGTAGGTTCTGCTGATGGGATAAACACAAATTTTAATTCTTTGCTACCTATGTTGAGGTATAATGGAAAATGGTACCCAATTCCGACTGTGTTTTTACTAAATTGAACTCTTTGGAAACGTTCATAACCAATGTTGACTTCAATATTATTTGAAACCAAAGAAAATTGAAGAAAATAATCTAAAGCACTTTTATTGTCGGTGGGATAACTTCCAACAAGTAAATTTTTAATATCAACTGCTGCTGAAAATGCTACATAATGTTCTTTGTCATTCTGGGCAAATGTTGTAGTTGAAAGAGTTATTAAAATTATTAAAACTAATTTTTTCATGATCTGGGGTAGATTTCAGTTTTTTTTCAGGAGCACAATTAGTTTCCATTTTTATATTTAAATATTTTTGATACCATGTTTTAGTAGGTTATAAAAAGTTGTACAGCAATATCTAATTGGAAATATAATTTAAGGAGTGCTAATTTTATTTATTTTTTTTTCTCAAATTAAAGATAATAAATATAAATTGATTTAAACATGATATTTATGTCTTTAATCGAGTTTTGTTGAATAGAAACGCAAATTTTGTTTCTTTATATAAATAAAATATAATTTTACTTGGTCTTTTTGCTGGTAAACATATTAAAGAGTAATCCACCCATCACTCCACCATATAAAGACGCGTTTAAAGGTCTTGATGTAATAGGGCAGGTTCCAGTTGAGCAACCGATGAAATAGTAGTATAAATACCCCATAAAAAGTCCTATAAATACTCCAATAAGAGTAATAAAAAAAGTTTTTTTAGATGACATTAGTTGCTTTTTTCGACAATAGTTTTGATTAAATCTTCTTTTGAGACAACACCAGATTGTCTCCATAATTGTTTCCCATTTTGAAATAAAATCATAGTAGGAACGCCTCGAACTTGGTATTGTGATGCGATGAGCTGATTTTTGTCAACATCAATTTTTATAATTGAAACACGATCTCCTAAACTATCTTTTACTTGTTTTAATATTGGGCTCAACATTTGGCAAGGACCACACCAAGTAGCAAAAAAATCAACCAAAACTGGTTTTTCTGATTTTATAATTTGATTAAAGTTATTCATTTTTTCTATATTTTTTGTTTGGTAGAGCACAACCATTCGCACCACAACCAAAATTAAAAATTACTTGAAACAAGAAAAATAAACCAAATGCAACGAACATCCATTCCTTTAAAATGTACGCTTGGCTAAAAAGAAATAAAGCAAAAGCCAAACGAATCCATCGCATAACATGCCAATTTTTCAACAACAATTCTTTCATGTTAGGCATTGATTTTGTTTATTTTATATTTTTGATCATAAGAAATAACTTGCTGTAAATCACTTAAGTCAATTTCTTTTTCACTAACGATCAATAGCTCTGAAAAGCTTGTATTCATGCTAACATTGCGTACACCACTTGAATCTGAAATCAATTTTGTAATACTGTCCATACAACCGCTACACGTAATTCCTTCCAATTCATAAAGGTTAACTATTGATTTTGGGTTTTTTGTTAACTCAATAAAAAGTTCTGCATTAGCTCTTGGAGCGATTGAATTAGTGCAAATTTCCATACTCGTTAAATAAAAAGCATCTTTAAATAATGAGACGTATTCTGCTTTACTACCTCCAAAAGGAGGACCGCTTTCAAAAATTTTATTAAATAATAAGCCAACAATTTTTCCAGAATCTCTTAAAAGCTGATGCATTTTCCAAACGTATTTTTGACGCATAGTTGGAGGCAATGCACAGAAAAATGTTTGTTCAATAATCAAATCATAATTGCCTTTATGTTCAAAAAAATCACCTAAAATCACTTTAATATTTGGATTACCAGCAAATTTTGTTTTTAGATTATCTACTAAAGTAGGAGCAATATCAATAACGGTAACGTTTGTAAATCCTTGATTAACTAGGTATTCAGCTTCATAGGAATTACCGCAACCAGGAATCAGTATAGCGCAACTTTTATCCTTTAAAGAGTCAATAAAAAGTTTGATTGGAGGCGAGATTTGTCCTAAGTCCCAACCGGTTGTTTTAGTTTTGTATTGTGCATCCCAGTAGTTTTGATCCAAAGGATTTTCATGTGAAGCTACACAGCATTCTTTATCATTCATTCTTTAAACTTTTTTTCGTGTTGAAATTCCAAAAGGCAAATACAATGGGCAAAAATTAATAAAACTCGTTAGCAATAAAATAACTGCAAAAGCGCCTAAAATAATCGCTATTGTTCCATTAATTGTATTGGTATAATATAAAACAGCAATTACAATTGCTAAAGCAATGCGAACAATTTTGTCTGATAAACCTATATTTTTTTTCATAATATATTGGAATTATTGGGTTACTTATTTTAAAATTTTACTTTGGCAAACAAAATTGGTTTTAGGAATATTTGTCTTTGCAATTGCATTAAAGCCACCTTCTATTTCTGTGAAATTTCTAAAACCTCTAGCTTCAAGAATTGAAGCTGCAATCATACTGCGATAACCACCAGCACAATGGAGGTAAAAATGTTCTTTAGGATTTATATCTTTTATCCAATCATTGATGTTAGCCAAAGGTTTATTATAAGCTTCTTCAACGTGTTCAGCACAATATTCACTTTCTTTTCGGATGTCAATTATTTTGCTTTCACCAATTTTGACTTCATTAGAAAACTGTTCAGCAGTAATTCGGTTTATGATGTCAGTTTCTTGTCCCGCTTTTTGCCAAGCTTCGAAACCACCGTCTAAATGTCCAATCAAATTATCAAATCCTACGCGGCTTAACCTAGTTACTGTTTCTTCTTCACGTCCAATTTCTGAAACTAAAATTATAGGCTGTTTCACATCAGCAACCAAAGCTCCAACCCAAGGCGCAAAATCGCCATCAATTCCGATATTTATAGATTGAGGAATAAATCCTTTACTGAAAATAGTATTTTTTCGAGTATCCAAAATTAATGCACCTGAATCAGCAGTAATTTTTTCGAAATCAGCAACTTTTATTGCTCTCATTCCGTGGTTTAAAACAGTTTCAAAACTTTCATATCCCTTTTTATTCATGGCCACATTCATACCAAAATATGCAGGAGGAGGTAATAAACCTTCGGTTACTTCGGTTACAAATTCAGATTCGGTCATGTTAGCTCTCAAGGCGTAATTAGTCGCTTTCTGATTCCCGATGGTTGAAATGGTTTCCTTGCTCATGTTTTTTCCGCAAGCGCTTCCTGCTCCATGCGCAGGATATACGATAACATCATCAGGAAGAGTCATTATTTTGTTCCTTAAGGAATGGTATAAAGTAGCCGCTAATTCCTCTTTAGTCATTGAAGCCGCTTTTTGAGCTAAATCAGGTCTTCCTACATCACCAATAAACAATGTGTCACCAGAGAAAATCGCATGCTCTTTGCCTTTTTCATCTACCAATAGATAAGTTGTACTTTCCATAGTATGACCTGGGGTATGCAGTACTTTTAGTTTGATTTTACCAATTTCAAATACTTGATTATCTTCGGCAACAATAGCTTTAAATTCGGGTTTAGCAGTTGGTCCATACACAATTTTAGCATTTGTTTTTTTACTTAAATCAATGTGACCTGAAACAAAATCAGCATGAAAATGCGTTTCAAAAATATATTTTAACTTCACTTTATCGCGTTCCAACCGATCTAAATAAGGCTGTACTTCACGAAGTGGGTCAATAATTGCAGCCTCGCCATCTGAAGTGATATAATAAGCACCTTGTGCTAAACAACCAGTATATATTTGTTCTATCTGCATGATTCTTTGCTTTTTAATTTTGAGAGATAAAGATAATTTGGTCTTTTTTTATAAAGACTTTAATATTAGTTACTTAATGCATCTAATTTAAGAAAATTTCTTTAGAAATTATATAGATTCCCATTATTAAAACAAACCAACCAAATATAGGTTTTAGCTTGTTTCCGTCTATTTTCTTTGAAAGTTTAGTTCCTATAATCATTCCGATAAATGCAAAACAAGTTATGGTAAGTAAAAAAGGATAATTAATAGGTGTTCCAATGTACAAATCTCCTCCAAAACCGATGCTTGAGTTTATGAAGATGATGAGTAATGACGTTCCAACAGCTTGTTTCATAGGTAAATTAGCAAAGAAAAGTAAGGCTGGAATTATTAAAAAACCACCTCCAGCACCTAGAAAACCAGTTACGATTCCTACAACGAAACCTATTATAGAGAGTTGAAGATAATTAGTTTTTATAAGTTTAAGCTTTGGACTTGTTTTTCTAATCATAGAAATTGCCGATGTTATCATGAGTATTGAAAAAACAACCATAATCATGAAATTTTTTGAAACTTGAAAATTCGCAATTGAAAAGAGTGTTTCTGTAATTTTAGGAAAAATCACTTCTCGAATAATCAAAATTGAAAAAACAGAAGGAATAGCAAAATAAAGCGCCGATTTGATTTTTAGATTCCCCATTTTATAATGGCTTAAACAGCCAAATAATGCGGTAGAACCTACTATGAATAAAGAATAACTTGTGGCCAGTTCTGGCTCTACTTTGAATAAATAAACCAAAATAGGAATCGTCAAAATGGATCCACCACCTCCAACAAGTCCAAGAGAAAGTCCAATAATTATAGAAGCAAAATAGCCTAAATATTCCATCTGTTTAAAAATTTACTGCAAAGATCAGTTGTAAAAAAATAAATTACAGTAACTTTTATCACACTAACAGGCTATTATTTTAACAGTTCGATATGATTGCGGTGTAATTTAAGTAGATTCCGTTGTTCCATTTTTTTGAGTAAACGGGATATAACTTCTCTTGAGGTGTTCAATTCTGATGCAATTTCTTGATGAGATAATTTCAAATCTTTACATCCACAAGCGTCTTTATGGCGTTTTAAATAAAATTCTAAACGTTCATCCATTGCTCTAAAGGCTATGCTGTCAATTACTTCTAGCACTTCTTCAAAACGACTGCGGTAGGTGTGGATTACAAATTCATACCAGCTGCGGTGTTTCATCATCCAAGTATCCATTAAGGATAAAGGAACCATTATTAATTCGGCATCTTCAACTACTTTTGCCATAATTTGGCTTTTTTCATTTTTAGTGGCACACACCATTGAAATAGCACAAGCCTGACCTGGTTGTAAATAATACATAAAAAACTCCCCGCCATCTTCGCCTTCACGATATACTTTGATCTGACCTTTAGTAACTAAAACAGTATTTTTTATATATTGACCCGTTCGCATGATTGTACTACCAGATTCAAAAGATTTTATGGAGTCATTTGCTTCAATTTCAGCAATTAATTCGTTAGAAAAAGAAGGGAATATTTTCTTTATTTGACTGTGCATTTTTATAGTCTTTGATAGGGTTGAATTTTAAATAAATCAGTGTAAAAGTACGGTAAATTTTATTAGTTTATTTGATTTTTTTAATGAATGAATTAGCATAAAACATGAATTAAAAATAGTTTAGGCAATAAATATTAGGTATTTATTGATTTATTTTGAGGGTTATTTACCAAATTCGTAATTTGTTGTTAATTACTATTATGCGAAAACGTTTTCTTTGAAATATTATCTAATTAACAAATTCGAACTGTATTGTTAGGCAAAAACATTGTATTTTTACAAAAAAAATAGACTATGAATTTAACACAAGAAGATTGGATTTCTCAATACGAGGCCGACGAAAATTCGGTAATACTTGATGTGAGAACTGAAGATGAATATAATGATGGAATTATAGAAAATGCCATAAATATTGATATTCATATGGGTCAAGGTTTTATTAGTGAATTAGAATCATTGGATAAAAATAAAAATTATTATGTGTATTGCCGTTCTGGAGCAAGAAGTGCTAAAGCGTGCGAAATCATGAATGAATTAGGTTTTGAAAACGCCTATAATTTGTTAGGTGGGATTATAGAATGGAATGGAGATATTGTTGCTCCTTAAATACAATCGTCATCCGAACTTAATTATTTGAAAAATATAAAATATTAAAATGAATACAATACCTCAAGAATATCAAATTAACGATTTACTTATTCAAGATACTTATTTAGTAAACGGTGAATTGAAAAAATGGACTGGAGAAACTACACCTGTATTTTCTACCATCTCTTCAACAGAAAATTACCAACCTACTTTATTAGGTTCAATTCCTTTTATGGGAGAAACGGAAGCTCTTGAAGCGGTTGCTGCTGCCGATGCTGCGTTTAAAAATGGACAAGGTTTATGGCCAACCATGAAAGTGGTAGACCGTATTAAATGTATGGAGAATTTTGTAACTCAAATGAAAACAACTCGTGCAGAAGTAGTAAAACTATTGATGTGGGAAATTGGAAAATCATTAGGAGATTCAGAAAAAGAATTTGATAGAACAGTAGAATATATTTACGATACTATCGAAAGTTTAAAAGAATTAAACAGTCGTAGTGCTCATTTTTCTAAAGTTCAAGGAATACATGCGATGGTTCGTAGAGGACCTCTAGGTGTTGTATTGTGTTTAGGACCATACAATTATCCATTGAATGAAACATTTTCGTTGCTTATTCCAGCATTAATCATGGGAAATCCTGTAATTTTCAAACCAGCGAAACACGGAGTTTTATTGATTTCACCTTTATTAGAAGCTTTCAGAAGTAGTTTCCCAAAAGGAGCTATTAATATCTTATATGGTAGAGGTCGTGAAGTAGCTTCGCCAGTTATGAAATCAGGAAAAGTTGATATTTTAGCTTTGATTGGAAATAGTAAATCAGCTATTGCATTACAAGATCAACACCCTAATAAAAATAGATTGCGTTTAGTTTTAGGATTAGAAGCAAAAAATCCAGCTATTATTTTACCAGATGCTGATTTAGATTTGGCTATCCAAGAATGTATTGCAGGTTCTTTATCTTTTAATGGACAACGTTGTACTGCATTGAAAATTTTATACGTACACGAATCTATTGCTGAAGAATTTAACAAGCGTTTTGCCGCTAAAGTTGATGCTTTGGCTTATGGAAATCCATGGGAAAAAGGAGTGATGCTTACTCCATTACCAGAAAAAGAGAAACCAGCTTACATACAAGAATTAATTGATGATGCTACAAGTAAAGGAGCAAAAGTGATTAATGCAAAAGGAGGACAACATTCTGATAATTTTATCTTCCCAGCTGTTTTGTTTCCTATAAATAAAGACATGCGTGTATATCACGAAGAGCAATTTGGACCAGTTGTACCTGTTTTAACTTTCAAAGATATTCAAGAGCCTTTGAATGATATGGCTGAATCAAACTATGGTCAACAAGTGAGTTTGTTTGGTAAAGACATCAAAACTATCGCTCCACTTATTGATACATTAGTAAACTTAGTTTGTAGAGTTAACTTAAACAGTTCTTGTCAAAGAGGACCTGATGTATTCCCTTTTACAGGAAGAAAGGATTCTGCTGTAGGAACATTGAGTATTCATGATGCTTTGCGTTCCTTCTCAATTAGAACTTTTGTAGCTTCTAAGGATAATGAATACAATAATAACATTCTACAAGAATTGTTAAATAGTAAAGAATCAAATTTCATTAACACCGATTATATTTTGTAATTCAGGTTTTAATTTAAAATAAATGGCCGCCTTTTTCAAATGAAATAGGCGGTTTTTTTGTATACTAATTATAAAAAAATGATGCTTTGCAATTATTTTTTAAATTATTGGTTATATTTTTTCAATCAAAAGTAAAACGTATCAGTCAGTCGTTTTATAGTTGAGCTATGATTATCCAATGCTATATATTTGTGTGGTTTTTTTAAAGATTAAAGAATAAAGCCAAATTATTTTAGATAATTATGAAACAATTATATACGCTTATTTTTATTTTAATAATTCCAGTTAATATATTAATTGCAAACAATAATTATCATTATTTAGCGGTAGAGAAAATAAAATTGGGTGCTTTTGTATTGCCAACGGCTACTATAACAACTAGTAATTCTGCTGTTTGTAGTAATGAAACTCAGCCAATAGTAACTTTTACCGGAAGTGGAGGAGTTGCACCGTATACGTTTACTTACAAAATTAATGGTGGACTAGATATCATTACTTCCCAATCTATTGGAAATAGTGTAACATTGAATGCGCCAACAAATGTAGTTGGTAGTTTTGAGTATAAATTAGTAAGTGTTAAGGATAGTTCTGGAGCTACTCAGTCTCAAACAAGTTCTACTACTATAACGGTTTCCTCTTTACCAGTTGTGAATTTTACATTTACGAATGATAATTCTTGTTCAGGAACTGCAGTTCAGTTTAATTCTAATGTCACTGGTTCAGGAACTTATACTTATGCTTGGGATTTTGGAGATGGAAGTACTTCTGTATTACAAAATCCTTCTTATGTTTTTAATAATACAAATGGAAACACAACGCAATCATTTAATGTAACTTTAAAAATAACTAATACTAATGGTTGTGTAAATTCAATAACTAAAACTATTTCTATAAAAAGTCCGGGTGCTACTTTGAATTCAAATGTAGATTCTGATACTTTTAATGGCTTTCCAATTTTTAAAGTTTGTACGAATGATATTTCTCAAATTGATTTTATAAACACTTCAATTACAAGTTCTACAGATACAAATTGCGTTATTGATTGGGGAGATACCACACCTAATTTTACCGCAACAACATTTTCAGCAACTTCTCATACATATTCTGTTGGACTTTGGACCTTAACTTATACTGTCACTGGTCAAGATGGATGTGTAACAACTAGAATATATAAAGTATTTGTAGGTAATAATCCAGCTGTAGGTATTGGTAATCCAGGTAATACTAATATATGTATATCATCACCACTTACATTTCCAATTACTGGTACAGAAAATAATCCACCAGGAACTATTTATACAATTACATTTAATGATGGTTCAGATTCAACTACTTTTAATCATCCACCACCCGCAAGTATTACTCATACATTTTTGAAGTCTTCTTGCGGAGTTACGAGTAGTGGTCTACAAAATTCATTTTCGGCAACTATAAAAGCGTCTAATCCTTGTGATGTATCTTTTGGATATGTTATCCCAATTCGTGTTTCAGAACCTCCAGTAGCAAATTTTACATTGCCACAAACTAAAGTTTGTACAAATACTCAAGTATGTTTTACAGATTCATCAACAGGAGGAGCAACTGCAACTAATTCATCTTGTGTAAATCCCAAAATAGTTTGGTCAATTTCTCCGTTAACAGGATTTACACTAAATAGTGGGACATTAGGAAGTGATAATAATGGTTCTGAAAATACGAGTACATGGACTTTTGGGACAAATTCAATATGTCCAGTTTTTAGTGTACCAGGAACATATACAATCACCTTGAAAACCGGAAACTCGTGTGAAATTGATGAAATAGTAAAAACTATTTGTGTTGAAGCTCCACCAGTACCTATATTTACCTTAAGCACAACAGACGGTTGCGGCCCATTATCAGTTAGTACAACCAATACAACTGATACGACAAATTCTTGTGATACCACTTATTTATGGGATGTTACTTATACGGCAGCTAATTGTGGGACAACGTCATCATACAATTATATCAGTGGTTCAAGTACCTCTGCTAGTCCGGTTTTTAGTTTTGAAAATCCAGGAATATATTCGATAACATTAACGGCTACTAATTCCTGCGGATCTTTTACATCAGCAGCTCAAACGATAACAGTAAAGCAACCACCAATAGTAGTTGTAAATGCGATTGCTACTAATTGTGTCAATAGCCCGATAACTCCATCGGTTTTAGTTAATAGTTGTTCTACAACACCAAACTCAGCATTAGAATATTTATGGACTTTTACTGGTGGTACGCCATCTACTTCAACAAGTGTTACACCTCCCATGGTTAGTTATGCTATACCGGGTAATTATTCTATTAAATTAGATGTTAAAAACGAGTGCGGAACAACTTCTGCAATCAGTAATACATTTACAATTAATCCAATACCCATTATACAAAATGAAACTAAATCTATTTGTAATAGCTCATCATTTATAATAACTCCATCAGTTTTAACAGCAGGAAATGTTATCCCTTCGGGAACTACTTTTTCTTGGGGAGCGCCAGTTGTCACAGGTGGAATTACAGGCGGACAATCAGGAACAAATCAGACAACAATAAATGGTACATTAACAAATCCAACCAATGCTGTCCAGACTGCAACTTATATAGTTACGCCATCCAGCGGAGACTGTCCAGGAATGCCTTTTATAGTAATAATTAATGTAAGTTCACAAATAGTAATTACAACATCACAAACAAATGTTAGTTGTTTTGGCGAAAGTGATGGAACGGCCACAGCCACAGCCACAGCAGGAACTACACCATATACTTATTCTTGGGATACTACACCAGTTCAAAACTCAGCAACAGCTACAGGACTTGCAGAAGGAACATATACGGTAACCGTTACCGATGCTAGTAGTTGTACCAACTCTCAAACAATTACGATTACACAACCGATGGTTCTAAATGCATCAATAAGTGCGCAAACTGACGTAAGCTGTTTTGGAGGTTCCAACGGAAGTGCTACAGTTTTGGCAACAGGAGGAACTGCACCATATACTTATTCTTGGAATACAAGTCCAGTTCAAACATCAGCAACCGCTTCCGTATTATTAGCAGGAACTTATATTGTTACAATTACAGATAGTAAAGGATGTTCGAAAACACAGTCAGTAACTATAAATCAGCCATCAGCGGTTTTAGATTCTTCAATAAGTGCGCAAACTAACGTAAGTTGTTTTGGAAGCAATACAGGAAGTGCCACTGTTTCAGTCACGGGCGGAACAGCACCCTATTTATATTCTTGGAATACAATTCCAGTTCAGACATCTCCTACCGCTGTTGGATTAATTGCAGGAACTTATACCGTTACCATTACCGATGCTAAAGGTTGTAGCAAAAATCAATCCGTAACTATTTCACAACCAGCAACAGGACTTACTGCTGCTATAAGTTCGCAAACTAATTTGACATGTTTTGGAGGTAATAATGGCTCCGCTACCGTTACGGCTAGTGGTGGAGTTGGAGGTTTGACTTATTCTTGGAATACAAATCCAGTTCAAACTTTGGCTACAGCCAATGGATTAAAAGCAGGAACATATACAGTTACTGTGAAAGACGAGAATAATTGTTCGAAAACGGAACAAGTAATTATAACGCAACCCAACGAAATAGTAATTACAACATCACAAACAAATGTTAGTTGTTTTGGAGATAGTGATGGAACGGCCACAGCTACAGCCACAGCAGGAACTACACCATATGCTTATTCTTGGAACACAATTCCAGTTCAAACCACAGCTAAAGCTATAGGACTTTCAGTAGGAACATATACAGTAACCGTTACCGATGCTAATAGTTGTAAAAAATCTCAAACAATTACTATTACACAACCGATGGTTCTAGATGCATCAATAAGTGCGCAAACTGACGTAAGCTGTTTTGGAAGCAATACAGGAAGTGCTACAGTTTTGACAACAGGCGGAACAGCTCCTTATTCATATTCTTGGAATACAAGTCCAGTTCAAACATTAGCAACTGCTTCCGGATTATTAGCAGGAACTTATATTGTTACAATTACAGATAGTAAAGGATGTTCGAAAGCAAAGTCAGTAACTATAAATCAGCCATCAGCGGTTTTAGATTCTTCAATAAGTGCGCAAACTGACGTAAGCTGTTTTGGAAGCAATACAGGAAGTGCCACTATTTTGGCAACAGGCGGAACCGCACCCTATTTATATTCTTGGAATACAATTCCAGTTCAGACTAGTTCCGTAGGTTCAGGACTGTCAGCAGGAACTTATACCGTTACCATTACCGATGCCAAAGGGTGCAGCAAAAATCAATCCGTAACTATTTCACAACCAGCAACAGGACTTACTGCTGCTATAAGTTCGCAAACTAATTTGACATGTTTTGGAGGAAATAACGGTTCCGCGACCATTACGGCTAGTGGTGGAGTTGGAGTTTTGACCTATTCTTGGAATACAAATCCAGTTCAAACTTTGGCTACAGCCAATGGATTAAAAGCAGGAACATATACGGTTACTGTGCAAGATGAGAATAATTGTTCGAAAACGGAACAAGTAATTATAACACAACCTAACGAAATAGTAATTTCAGGAGTACAAACAAATGTTAGTTGTTTTGGCGAAAATGACGGCACAGCAACGGTTTCCGTAACTGGTGGCACTGCACCATATGCTTATTCTTGGAACACAATTTCAGTTCAAACCGCAGCTAAAGCGACAGGACTTGCAGTAGGAACTTATGTGGTAACGGTGACAGACGTAAACGGTTGTTTTAACACCCATTCAGTAACTATAACTCAGCCCTTACTTGGACTTTCTTCATCAATATCTAATTCTAATAATGTTAGTTGTTCAGGAGGAAATAATGGAAACGCAACCGTTTTGGCAACAGGCGGAACCGCTCCTTATTCATATTCTTGGAATACAAGTCCAATACAAAACTTGGCAACAGCCACAGAATTAACAGCAGGGACTTACACTGTTTCGGTTACTGATTTTAATGGTTGTAGTACTTCAAGTTCAATTACTATTACAGAGCCAGTAGGAGTAACCGCAACAATTAATCAAACCAATGTTTTATGTGCCGGAGATAACACAGGTTCGGCTACAGTTTTTACCACTGGCGGTGTAGGATCTTATTCGTATTCTTGGGATACTATTCCAATACAAAATTCTAGTACTGCAACAAACCTGAAAGCGGGAATATATACTGTTACCATTTCAGACGAAAATAACTGTTCTATAACCAAACAAGTTACAATAACGGAACCAAATGGTATTATAACTTCAATAAGCTCGCAAACAAATGTAACTTGTTTTGGAGATAATACTGGTGCAGCAACAATATTAGCCAGTGGAGGAAATGGGACGCTAAGTTATTCCTGGAATACAATCCCTATAAATACAACAGCTACCGCCACAGGTTTGAGCGCAGGAAAATATGCTGTTACAGTAACGGATGCTAATAATTGTTCAAAAATTCAAATAATAACTATTACTGAACCAAATGATATCTTAATTACCACTGATTTAAAAAAGGATATTAGCTGTTTTGGCAATGCCAATGGTTCTATTGCAATTACAATAACAGGCGGAACTCCAAATTACACTTTCGCTTGGACGAAAAATGGAACTGCTTACGAAACCACCGAAGATTTATCTAATCTAGGACCAGGAGTATATGAAGTTACAGTTTCGGATGCTAATAATTGTGTGCCAAAAACCGCTATATTTACTATTGTAGAACCGCCAATTTTAGCGTTAAATTTAGTAAGCCAGACCAATATATTGTGTTTTGGAGATGCTTCAGGTGCAATAACTACTAATGTTGTTGGAGGAAATGCTCCCTATACATATGCTTGGACTGGACCAAATGGTTTTACAAGTTCTATTCCCAATTTGATAGCTATTTTAGCAGGAACGTATAGTCTAAAAGTTACCGATAATTCAGGTTGCTCTGTAAATCTATTACCAGTAACAATTACACAACCGTTAGAAATCAGTATTGTAGCAGCAACAAGCCCAATTATCTGTTATGGAGGAAATGATGCTTCAATTGATTTGACAATTTCTGGAGGAATTAGTCCCTATCAAACAGTTTGGGACACCATGGCAACAGGAACCTTTCAAGATAATTTATCAGCTGGAGATTATGTAATTACGGTTACAGATGCTAGTGGTTGCGAGAAAAAAATTACAGTTAATATCCCGAATCCACCCGTGTTTTCAGTTAACCCAATAGTGAAACAAATATCCTGTTTTGGAGCCAAAGACGCGAGTATTAACCTTAATTTAGTTGGAGGCCTTAGTCCTGTAAAATTAGTATGGAACGATGGAAGTACTTCTGGTTTGACTAGGAATAATTTAGGACCAGGTACTTATATAGCTACAATTACTGATGGAAAACCTTGTGTTATAACTAAGACATTTATTATTCAAGAGCCACAGCCGTTAGTCGTAGGGGCTAATATTACCAATGCTCTTGATTGTTCAAATGCTAATTCAGGAGCTATTAATTTACTAGTTTCTGGAGGTACCGCTCCTTATTCATACGTTTGGAATAATGGTTCGGTTACAGAAGATTTAAATAATGTACCTGGAGGGAATTATATGGTTACAGTAACTGACTCAAGGGGATGTGTTCAAACAAAACAATATGTTATTACAAGACCTGATCCTATTTCAATTGATGTAAGTACGCAACTAATTTTTGATTGTAATGTAAAAACAGTTTCTCTAAAAAATATAGCATTAGCATCCGGAGGTGTTCCGCCTTTTATTTATGATTGGTCGAGCGGAACAGTTAGTGGGATTGATAAAACGGTAATGGAAACTGATCAAAATGGGGTAGTCATTCTTATGGTTACTGATGCTTTGGGATGTTCTGCAAACAAGACACTTAATATTGATGTACCAAAAATAGGAGGTACTTCTTTCACATCAAGTTCTTATGCAAATACCACTTATGGAAGTTATTCAATACAAGATCCTATTCAGTTTGCTAATACCGCTACAGGTGATTACGAAACGATTGTTTGGGATTTTGGAGATGGAAGTGTTTCTAATGAAGAAAATCCAATTCATACGTTTGTAAAAGAAGGTAATTATGTGGTTACTCAAACAGTTGCCTATGCTTTTGGATGTGAGTATAAATATACAATAACCTTAAAAATTGATAAAGGATATAAGCTAATCACTCCAAATGGTTTTACACCTAATGACGATGGTATTAATGAAACTTTTAAACCTGTTTTTATTGGTATAACATCAATACAATTAGATGTATACGATACTTGGGGTGAATTGATATATACAGAAATAGGAGAAACTCTTCGTGGTTGGGATGGCAAAATTAAGGGAAAGGAATCTGAAAACGGAAACTATTATTATAAGGTAAAAGCGTCCACTTTTTATGGAGGAATTATTAATGAAAATGGCCCTTTTACATTAATAAAATAAGGAAAATCAAAATGAAAATAAAAGTAATAGTATTTATAATTTTGTTTAATCTTCCTTTTTCGGTAAAGGCACAAGATCCTATTTTTACTCAATATTTTATGGTTCCAGAAACTTTGAATCCCGGATTTACCGGTTTTCTAGAAACTACTAATGCTGGGATATTACATAGGACACAATGGCCAGATTTAGATTTTAGAGTTGATAGTGATTTTGGATTTATAAATACTTGGCTAGAAAATGCCAATAGTGGAATAGGAGTTAGTGTTTTAAACCATAGAGAGAAATTTACTGACTATAATTTTTCTCAGGCTAATTTAAATTACGCATATCGGGTTCAATTGAATGAGGATTGGTTTTTCAGACCCGCTATTGAAATTGGTTTTGGTAACAAATCATTTGGTTTTCAAAATATTATTTTAGAGGACCAAATCAATATAGGACAAGGTACAATAAATACCTCCAGTGTTGATCCCCTTTTATTAAATGACAAAGTAAATTTCTTTGATTTTTCTATTGGGATGCTTTTTAATAATGAAAATGCTTGGTTTGGTGCGGCTATGAAGCATATAAACAAACCAAATATATCTTTTGCTGCGAATGGGAATGTTCCTTTGGAAATGTTTTTTTCGGCTAATGCAGGTTATGAATTTCTTTTAACGGATTATATTGACATCACTTATTTGCCATATGAAACTAGAATGTTGTTAACTTCTAACTATATGCACCAAGGAGAATACAGTCGATTTGATTTAGGAGCAGGACTTGTTTTTAAGAAATTATTTTTTGGGTTGACTGCTGCTACTAATCCCGGAAAAAAGAGTGTTAATAGTCACTTTTTGACCTCTATAAATGCTTTCGGAGGATTGCAATATGAACATTTTAAATTCGGATATTCTTATGACTTCAATACATCTAAAATTGGAAGAACTGGTGGAATATATGAGCTTTCGGTGACTTATCAATTTGATTTGAAAGTGAAATGTCTTGGCTGCCCCAATTACTATTGATTTGGAACAGAATGTATTATCCAATGCTGTTCTGAAAAACATATTTTTAGCAAAAACTGACAATGTCTTAAAAATAATATAATTTTTTTAGCCAAATGCTGATAATTATCATTATTTATAATCAGCTAATAAAATAACTTTGACAGACAAACCTAAATCTTTAAAGCTATGAAAAATAAATGTTTGTTTTTAGTTATAGTTACATTGCTAGTCCTTGTAAGTAATTCAAGCAGAGCTCAAACTAGTTCATGGGTTGCGCCAGAGCATTCTAATAGTTTAAAAAATCCTTTTTTAGGCAATGAAAAAGCAACTGCTGATGGTAAGAAAATATTCAACCAAATGTGTGTCCTTTGTCATGGGGAAGAAGGGAAGGGGAATGGGGAAGCCGGTTTAACATTAGAGACTAAACCTGCAAATTTTTTAGCCTTAAAAGTTGTAAATGAAACTGATGGAGCTATTTTTTGGAAAATTACAAATGGAAAATCCCCAATGGCAACTTACGAAGAATTATTAACCGAGGACCAACGCTGGAAATTGGTAAATTATATTAGAGTTTTAGGATCAAAAAAATAGTCGAGCTATACGTTTTCAAAAGTCTTGTTTTTAATTTTTATTATATTGAATAAAACTCCAAACCTGTTAATACGGTTTGGAGTTTTTGTTTTTTTGTATTTGTCAAAAGTGTTTTTTAGATTTTAATTAAACTGCAATAATTCAAAAGTTACTATTCCTGTTTATCTAATTGGCGAAACGGAATAAAATCAACTCTTTCAATCCTTTTATAGTTTGACTAAAATTTCTTATTTGAGAGTTGATTGATATTTTTTTAATGACAAAAGAGCTTTGTCTCGTATTTTTTTCTGAAAATAACCAGTCCAACCTAATAAAAAACCAGTTATTCCGAATGCTTGTTTGGACCATTTCCAGATATCAAAATCATCTACTTGTTTTATAATTAAACCGTCTTTAAAATTGAATTTAGAATGGATGATATTTGTTACAGGTCTATTGGTTTTACTGAAATTATAATTTGCAATCCATTTTATTGAACCTTGAAATTCATCTGCTTTTATATCTGAAAATTCAATTTTCATATTTCCTTTACTGTTTTTTAGTAGCATTTCCCACATTTGAGAAACAGAATGTCCTTTAAGAGTGCCAAAAGCGGGATCATAGAAATTGATGTTGGGATGGTAACAAGAACGCATCGTTTTTGCATCATAATTTTTAAATGCGGTATAGAATTTTATAAGAATTTTTTCGTTTTCAGTCATTTTGTTAGATATAAATGGGTTTTTTAGGAGTACTAATTTTAAAATTCAATCGAAAGTTGATACTTACATTTTGCTTAATGAATCCATCCAATCCATAGATTTTATGGCTGATACTTTTTCTTCTTCATTCATAAACACGCGTAACTCTTTGTTGGCTATTTTTTTAGTATATAAAGCCTTAAATCTAAAAATAGTTGTTGCTGTAGCCGGGTCTTTATAAACTTCAATTAAATTAAGATCTTTAAAAGTACCGTAAAACTGTCTGAATTTTGTGCAGGTTTTTGTTAATCGTTCTAAAGTAGTATTTTTAATTACCGAAGGAGTTGCTTCACTTTCGTTAAAAGGCTTAAATTTCGATGTGTTACAGGTCATCAAGACTCTTTTTCCTAACTCATAGGCTTTTGTTTTTTTTGCCTCGCTAACTTCGGATACGGGTAATTTTATTATTTCAACTTTTTCGGGACTAGGATCATCTGGAATTGAAACTGCAGTTTTGGATTTACAGCTAGAGAGAAAGAGAAAGAGCAGTATTAAAAGGGGGCTTAGTTTTTTCATAATGCTTATTTTATTTTTAGTAATAGATTTGGATTAGGGCAGTTTTCTAAATAATAATTCAAGTCTTTTTTGCTACAAACGCCGGGATAATCACCGATATTTGTTGCTATATCTTTTATAATCTGAAAATGTAAATGTGGTGCATAATTACCATTTACACTAGCATCTCCTAGAGTTGCTAATTGTTGCCCTTTTGTAAAAAAACTACCGACTTCAATATTTGCAATACTTTCTAACGATAAATGACCGTATAAAGTATAAAAAGATTGGTCTTTTATGCTGTGTTTTAATAGAATTGTTGGTCCATAATCGCCTAAATTATTATTGTAATTGAAACTATGAACTGTCCCGTCTAAAGCTGCTAATACAGGTGTGCCCGCCTTAATCCATAAATCTAAACCAATATGGATGTTCCGTTCTTCTGTTTGATTATCATTAAAAACCGTGCTTCTTTTATATAGATTTCGCTCTTCATTATAACCTCCAAAAGCAACCTTTGCTTTATTTTTAAGCAATTTTTCTTCGATAAATTCCTCAAAGATAGTTGCATCATCAATGGCTAATTTTGATAATTCAATATTGGAAACAGATAAATCTAAAGGAATATATTCAGTATACGATATAGAATCATCTATTACTTTTACATTTTGAATCTCTTTCAAGAGGTTTTCTAAAGTTTCCATAAGTGCTTATTTATAGTGCTAAATTTAAAATAAATTTGATGACAATTAAGGTTTATTGCAGGTATTCTGTTTTAGAGCCTGCAATCAATAAAAAAAGGATGCTTATAATAGCATCCTTTTTTACGTATAAAATTATTTTTTAATATAAATCCGGAAATTTTGAAGGGTTAACTTCATTCATCATCGCATAGACTTTTTCAAATATATCCTCAGTTGATGGTTTTGAAAAATAATCACCATCAGTTCCATAAGCAGGTCTGTGCGCTTTTGAAGTTAATGTTTGCGGTTTACTATCTAAATGCTCATATCCATTTTGTTGTTCGATTATTTGTTGTAAAATATATGCCGAAGCTCCACCAGGAACATCTTCATCAATTACTAATAATCGATTTGTTTTAGCAATACTTTTTACAATATCATGATTGATATCAAATGGAAGTAGCGATTGTACATCAATGATTTCGCAATCAATTCCTATTTCTTGAAGTTCTTTTGCTGCTTGTTGTACCAATCGTAAAGTGGAACCGTAGGAAACTAATGTGATATCAGCTCCTTCTTTTAGAGTTTCAACAACACCGATTGGAGTTTTAAATTCTCCAAAATTAAGTGGCATTTTTTCTTTTAATCGGTATCCATTTAAACATTCTATAACTAGAGCAGGTTCATCACATTCTAAAAGGGCATTATAAAATCCTGCCGCTTGTGTCATGTTTCTAGGAACTAAAACGTGTATACCTCTTATAGCGTTAATGATCATTCCCATTGGAGAGCCAGAATGCCAAATACCTTCTAAACGATGCCCTCTGGTACGAATAATTAGTGGTGCTTTTTGTTTTCCAACAGTTCTGTATTGTAAGGTAGCCAAATCATCGCTCATGATTTGTATTGCGTATAATAGATAGTCTAAATATTGAATTTCAGCAATTGGGCGAAGACCTCGTAATGCCATTCCTATTCCTTGTCCCAAAATAGTTGCTTCACGAATTCCTACATCAGCCACGCGAAGAGCGCCATATTTTTCTTGCATACCTTCTAAACCTTGGTTTACATCACCAATGTTTCCTGCATCTTCACCAAATACTAATGTTTCAGGATATTTAGTAAAAAGAGCATCAAAGTTATCGCGTATTATCATACGTCCATCAGTATCTTCCTTAGCGTTTTCAGCATATTTAGGCAATACCTTTTTTACAGAAAACACATTCGATTCAGATTCAGAAAATAAATTACTACTGAATTTTTGTTGTGTTTTTGCTGTATAATTTTTTATCCAGTTAGCTAATTCTGTTTTTCCATTTTCATTAATTAGCAATCTTAAAACTTTACGTGCAGTAACAAGAATTTCTTTTTTTAATGGATCTTTTATGTTGTTTAAATTAGCAGTAAACTTTAAAATTAGATCTTTATTTTTACTTGTAATTGCTATTTTTTCTAACAAGGAGACAAGCTCTTTTTGTTCTTCAACGATTGGGTCAATAAAAGACTTCCAAGCTGCTTTTTTACCTTCTAAGACTTCTTTTTTGGCTGCTGAATCTATTTCATCAAGTTCTTCTGGTGAAGCAATATTAATTGCAATCATCCATAATTTCATTTGACGAATACAATCAAAATCTTTTTCCCAAGCTAATCGTTCTCCGTTTTTATATCTTTCATGTGAACCAGAACTTGAATGTCCTTGCGGCTGTGTCAATTGGTTTACATGAATTAAAACAGGCACATGGTTTTCTCGTGCAATAGTAGCGGCTTTTTCATAAGTTGCTATTAAATCCACATAATCCCATCCTTTTACGGTAAGAATTTCGAAGCCATTTGTGTTTTCTTCTCTTTGATATCCTTTTAGAATCTCCGAAATACTTTCTTTTGTGGTTTGGTGTTTAGCATGAACAGAAATTCCATATTCATCATCCCAAACACTCATTACTAATGGCACTTGCAAGACTCCTGCAGCATTGATAGTTTCAAAGAAAACCCCTTCGGAGGTACTTGCGTTTCCAATTGTTCCCCATGCAATCTCATTTCCCTCTATTGAAAAATTAGAAGCATTTGTTATTCCTGAAACTTGTCTGTATATTTTTGATGCTTGTGCTAATCCTAATAATCTTGGCATTTGTGCCGCTGTAGGAGATATATCTGCACTTGAATTTTTTTGTTTTGTTAAGTCCTTCCAAGTCCCATCTTCATTTAAACTATGGGTTACAAAATGGCCTCCCATTTGTCTTCCCGCTGACATAGGTTCTTTTTCTATATCTGTATGACCATATAATCCTGCGAAAAACTGTTCAATAGTTAATTCGCCAATAGCCATCATGAATGTTTGATCGCGATAATAGCCGGAACGGAAATCACCATTTTTGAATGATTTTGCCATAGCAAGCTGTGGAACCTCTTTACCATCGCCAAAAATTCCAAATTTAGCCTTTCCTGTTAATACTTCCTTTCGACCTAATAGGCTACATTCTCTGCTTGTTATTGCAATTTTGTAGTCATTCAATACTTCGGTTTTGAAATCTTCAAATGTCAATGTAGAATTGGTTTTTTCTTTTATCATAATTGAAAAGGATCACTTAGTTCGGCAAATTTACTTAAAAACTGGCTATTTTCATAATTCATTAAACAAAATACAATTTTATTATTTACAATCAATTTGCTGTAAACTACTTATTTTTTTAAATTAAATTTATCAAAAAAACGATTTTAGCAATAATAATATAATATATAGTGATTTTTGATACTATATTAAAGCCATTTTCTATTAAAAAGATTGATTAATGTTTTTGGCGAAAATGTAACTACAAAGCGTATTTTTTCATTGTAATTCTTTTGGGCTATTTCCCATCCGTTATTGGAATAAACGGGCAAATACAATTCAAAATAGTCTGTAACTAGATTTAATCGAATTCCGCTATCGTAAACAAACTTTTCATTTTGATATTTATTTTTCAATAAACCAAGATCGCCATATACTTCAATCCAATTCCAAATATTAAAACTTCCGTTTAATGTTGTAATCCATTGATTTGCATAAGGCGTGTTTAATTTAGATTTAAAACCACCTTCGGCTTGAATGAATTGTTGACTAAAAAAACCAGTACTTTCAGAGCGTCCATAATAGTTGTAATCAAAAAGATAATCTGTAGGTCTGTCTAATGCAAAACTGAAATAATTGGAGTTGGTATTGTTGTACAAGAAACTTCCCGCATAGAAACGTAAATTAATTTGGCGATTGTTTTCAAATAATTTTCTATACTCCATTTCAGCAGCTAGTTTTCCGAATTTACCTGAAATTTGAACATCTGATATAAAATTGAAATGATTGATAATTTCTGTTCGAGTATTGAAATATTTGATGTTAAATACAGAATAATTTTCGGTTGAATTGTCAAAAACGATGTTGCTTTTCTCTCTGTTAACCATAACTTGTCGTAAGAGAATCAATTGTTTTCTATTATCTCTGAAATTTTCTTCTCTGATTCGTAATTGCGCCATTGGGTTTATTCTCAAATAAGCAGCATCTGGCGCATAATGAAAATAAGATCCCGATAATGAATATCTTACACTAAATAAATTGCTGTTTCTGTAATTTTCATTGACAACAAATAGGGCAGAACCGGATAGGTTATTTGATTTAGTTGAGTAGGCAGGATTGACATCAAATATAAAAGGTTTCTCTAAAATAGTTTTATTATGAAGCCTTAATCCAGGAGAAATACCATCATAATAATTATACGTTAGTGATGGAACATATAAAATCTGATTGTAATAAGGATCTTCTAAATCTTTCAGAAAAGCAAATTTTATTGGTCGATTATTAGGGAAAAAGCCCTCTAATTTTTTCCAGTTATTCCTTAAATTATATTCAGGAACTTCATTTTTATAATTTAAAATTATTTTATCAGCATTTTTTCGAGCTAATGTAAAAGTACTGTCACATTCTTTGATATCTAGCCATTCTTTGAAAACCACAGTGCCTTTTTTGATTCCATAAATTGGAATAGGAATGGGGATTTCAGTTCTGTTTTTTATTGAAAAAGTGATACTTTCTTTTGTTTTTGAAACCTTCGAAAACTTATAATCAATGATTTCCCTTGAATCAATTATGGTTGTAAAGAACCAGTCAATATTCTTATCGGTATTTGATTTTAATGCCATTTCAAAATCGGATCTTGAAACTTGTTGGTTTAAATTTTCCGAATAAAATTGGCGAATGCTATTGGTTACGGCGTTTTGTTGTAAATAATTATCTAAAAAACGAAAGCTCAAACCAGCACGGTATTTACTGGCAATTTGTTCGTTAAATTTGATTAATGCTGTTTTAGGACTTCCTAGAGGTTGGTCTAAATTTTTTCGAGCCATGAGCATATAAAAATAGCTGTATTGCTCATTAAAATCTAGGTTAGTTAGATTATATGTTTTTAATATACCAATGCCAGATGCACTACCAAGCATTTTGCTTTGAGGATGGTTTTCCTCAATGTATTTCATCATGGTGTAGACTTGAATTCCATCATAAATCCAATTGTCTTTTCTATGATCTAATCGAAGACTATTTTTTAGATAAGCGTTCAAGTACGTTTTCAA
This sequence comes from Flavobacterium sp. 123, assembly GCF_003634825.1. Classification (NCBI taxonomy): domain Bacteria; kingdom Pseudomonadati; phylum Bacteroidota; class Flavobacteriia; order Flavobacteriales; family Flavobacteriaceae; genus Flavobacterium; species Flavobacterium sp. 123. The sequence continues at coordinate 153,070 of NZ_RBXD01000001.1, read as the reverse complement.
GAACTTAACTTCAAACATGAATTCATCCGAAAATGGACTAATAAAAGAAGGCAATTGATTTAAACCATAAAAAGGATTTCGCTCATAATCAGCTTCTGAAACGATGATTTTTTCGTGAGGATATTTTCCAATCAAACCGTTTGTAAAAGCAACAATTCGATTTACTACAATAGCTTTTTGTGGATCTGATAATTTATTGTTTTTGATATCTGTTAGAACTTCTAAAGAATCGTTTTTATAGCTGTAAAAACTTGATTTTGGTTCTATAAAAAGACTAAAATCTGTTCTGTTTTTCCCCGTTAATTTATAAACTGAAAACGACTTATTATCAGTTTGAGTTTCGTCATTCAAATCTGTGACCAACTTGAAGTCTTTTGGAATTTTTATATCCAAATCAAAATCACAAGTTGCATTAGCAATATCGTCTAAATTGTTATTGCTATATTTGATGAAATTATGATTTTCATAGCGGGCAGGCATTAGAAACCAGTTTTTGAGGTTCATACTCCCAGCAGATGAAAACCCATATTTAGTAAATTTGTCACTTGGAATTTTCGAAAAATAAGTAAGATATAAAGTGATTTTTTGTTTTGGAGCCAATTTTTCTCTCAATTGAACCTCAATATAATCTGGATTTTTTTTCGTTCTTTCCCAAGAAAGAAATGATTTATCAGAAGATATGATGGTTAAATTTTTTGTTCCGCCACGTTCTTCTTCCTTTGCAAGGTGAAAACCCCTATAAAATTCATCTGAAAATCGTCTTCCTAAAGGCGTATTTTTATCTGAATACGCATTGTTCCAATCATTCAAAACAATAGACGATAAGGTGTCGTTTGTTGTGTTGAAAAACGTGATTTCTTGCTGGACATTAAGTACTTTAGTGACTGGATTTGCTTCAACAGTTAGTTGAGAATGATGCTGAGCAAACAGTTGTGCAGATACTAATAAGACAATAAAAAAGAGCGCTATTTTAGATATTGATTTCAAGAAATTTTAAATTTAAAAACGAAACCAATATACGGTTTATTGCCTAGAAAAAGAATGCTTTTTTGTAAAAATGGCTTCAAAAAATAAAATATTTTGAAGCCATTTTTGTTATTTAGAAATTCGGACTTAAATCGTATTTTTTATAGAATTTATCTAAAACAGCAACTACTTCTTCTTCAGTATCTACAATTACAAATAAATCTAAATCAGCGGCACTTACCGTATGTTCTCTTTCTACTAAAACTGTTTTTATCCAAGTAACTAATCCAGACCAAAAGCTCGAACCTACTAATATAATTGGGAATTTTCCAATTTTTTTGGTTTGAATCAAAGTCATAGCTTCAAATAATTCATCCATAGTTCCAAAACCTCCAGGCATGACAACAAATCCCTGCGAATATTTGACAAACATCACTTTTCTGACAAAAAAGTAATCAAAGTTTAGATTCTTATCATGGTCAATATAAGGATTGAAATGTTGTTCAAAAGGCAATTCAATATTCAGTCCCACCGAAGCACCTCCGCCTAAATGCGCACCTTTGTTTCCCGCTTCCATTATTCCAGGTCCACCTCCAGTGATTACACCATATCCAGCTTTACTGATTTTGTATGCAATTTTTTCGGCAAGTAAATAATAATGGTCATTTGGCTTTGTTCTAGCAGAGCCAAATATGGTAACACAAGGACCTATTCGTCCCATATTTTCATAACCATTAACAAATTCAGACATAATCTTGAAAATCGCCCAGCTATCATTAGTTCTGATTTCATTCCAAGTTTTACGCTTTAATTTGTCTTGGATTACTTTATCTTCATCGTTATCAAAATCTTCTAATCTCATTCTTTTTATATTTTTTTGGAGCTATTTCTAGTCATTTACTTTATCTAAAAACTAAAGTAATTCTTTTTTCAAAAACTCTGCGGTATAGCTCTTTTTTATTTTTATAATTTCTTCAGGTGTCCCCTTAGCAACAAGTTGGCCACCACCTTTGCCGCCTTCAGGACCAATATCTATAATATAATCGGCTAGTTTAATTACATCCATATTATGCTCTATAATCAAAATAGTATTGCCTTTATCAACGAGTTTGTTAATTACATCCATCAATACTCTGATGTCTTCAAAGTGCAAACCTGTTGTAGGTTCATCAAGAATATAAAAAGTATTTCCAGTATCTTTTTTTGACAATTCTCCAGCCAGTTTGATACGTTGTGCTTCACCACCAGAAAGTGTCGTACTTTGTTGTCCCAACGTGATATATCCCAAACCAACATCTTGAAGTGTTTTTACTTTTCGATAAATTTTAGGGATATTTTCAAAAAACGGAACCGCTTCGTCAATAGTCATATTCAATACATCCGAAATCGATTTTCCTTTGTATCTAATTTCTAATGTTTCTCTGTTAAAACGCTTTCCTTGACAGGTTTCACATTCAACATATACATCTGGCAGAAAGTTCATTTCAATCGTTCGTACACCAGATCCTTCGCAGGTTTCACAACGCCCACCTTTCACATTAAAGCTGAAACGTCCTGCTTTATATCCACGAATCATACTTTCAGAAGTCATGGTAAATAGATTTCGGATTTCGGTGAAAACTTCCGTATAGGTTGCTGGATTTGAGCGCGGAGTTCGTCCAATAGGGCTTTGGTCAATATCAATTACTTTATCAATATGTTCCAAACCTTCAATTTTTTTGTAAGGCTGTGGTTTCTTTACGCCATTAAAATAATAAGCATTCAGAATAGGATATAGTGTTTCGTTGATTAAGGTTGATTTTCCACTTCCAGAAACACCCGTTACACAAATCATTTTTCCCAAAGGCAATTCTATCGAAACATTTTTTAGGTTATTTCCTGTAGCGCCAGTAAGTTTTAGAAATTTTCCATTTCCTTCGCGGCGTTTTGCAGGAACTTCGATTTTCATTTCTCCGTTTAAATACTGCGCCGTCATGGTGTGTGAGGCCAGAATTTCGGCAGGAGTTCCTTCGCTAATTATTTCACCACCATATTTACCCGCTTTTGGACCAATATCAATAACATAATCCGCACGTTCAATCATGTCTTTATCATGTTCAACAACAATCACAGAATTACCAATGTCACGTAATTGTTCCAATGAATGAATCAGTTTTTCATTGTCTCTTTGATGTAAACCAATGCTTGGTTCGTCAAGAATATAGAGCACACCTACGAGTTGAGAACCAATTTGGGTTGCTAATCGGATGCGCTGTGCCTCACCACCCGAAAGTGATTTTGAGCTTCGGCTTAACGCCAAATAATTCAAACCAACATTCATCAAAAAGTTCAAACGATCTTTGATTTCTTTGACTACTTCGGTGGCAATGCGTTTTTGTTTATCTGATAAATGATTTTCTAATTCTTTGAACCAAACTGTCAAATCTGAAATGTCCATATTGCACAATTCAGCAATGTTTTTTTCATTGACTTTGAAAAACAATGCTTCTTTTTTCAAACGTGAACCTTCGCAAACAGGACATTTTACTTCGTCCATAAATTCCTTTGCCCATCGTTTTATTGAAGTAGAGCCACTTTCATCATGTTGGTTTTTGATAAAATGTGAAATTCCTTCAAAGTCGATTTTATATTCTCGAGCGACACCTAAATCTTTTGAATTAATTACAAATTTCTCTTTTCCACCATTCAGAATCATTTCCATCGCTTCTTCCGAAATAGTTTCAACGGCATCTGTTAATTTGAAACCATACTTTTCTCCAATAATTTCCAATTGTTTGAAAATCCAAGAAGATTTGTATTCTCCCAAAGGGGCAAAACCACCATTTTTAATCGATAATTTTGGATTTGGAATAATCTTTTTAATATTGATTTCGTTGATAGTTCCCAAGCCATTACAATCATTACAAGCTCCTTTTGGTGAATTGAAAGAAAATAAGTTGGGTTCTGGATTTTGATAGGAAATACCAGTTGTTGGACACATTAAATTTCTACTGAAATAGCGAATTTCATTAGTGTCTTGATCTAAAACGATTAGTACGTTTTCGCCATGATGCATAGCCGTATTGATGCTTTCAGAAAGACGTTTTTGATTGTCAGTGGTATCCTCAACAACCATTCTGTCTACAACAATTTCTATATCGTGAGTTTTATAACGGTCTAATTTCATTCCTGAAATTAAGTCCTGAATTTCACCATTTACACGGACTTTTAAAAATCCTTGTTTGGTTATTTGTTGAAAAAGTTCTGCGTAATGTCCTTTTCTAGCCCTGATAATCGGCGCCAGAATATTAATTCGTTTTCCTGAGAAATCTTGAATAATCAACTCTTTGATTTGCTCATCAGAGTAAGAAACCATTTTTTCACCCGTATTGTAGCTATAAGCATCAGCTGCACGAGCATAAAGTAAACGCAGAAAATCGTATATTTCGGTTATTGTTCCTACTGTTGAGCGAGGACTTTTGCTGGTTGTTTTTTGTTCAATAGCAATTACAGGCGAAAGACCATCAATTTTATCCACATCAGGACGTTCTAGTCCGCCAAGAAATTGTCTTGCATATGCAGAAAAAGTTTCCACATAACGGCGTTGCCCTTCGGCGTAAATAGTATCGAAAGCTAAAGAAGATTTCCCAGAACCCGAAAGACCAGTAATTACTACCAGTTTTTCGCGAGGAATAGAAATATCGATGTTTTTTAGATTGTGTACTCTGGCACCTTGAACCTCAATTGTATTGTCTTTGTCTAACATAGTTTTTTGCAAAAAAGCAAAGTTACCATTTTGATTTATTCTTTCGATACAACAGTTTAGAAGTTTATGTTAAAATCAGAAGTTGAACTTATTCTATTGTCATTGATTTCAGTTTGGTTCTGTATGCTTCTAATGCTACAGATTTAGAGATAAAACCAAAATATTTGTCGTTTTTAAGAACAGGTAAGAATGCTTTTCTTGATTTTTCGAATTTATTCATAACAAGTTCCATGCTGTCATCAGGATAAATTGTTTCTACAGGTTCCGTCATGATTTCTTTGACCAAAGTATATTTAACCCGATAGGTATTAAAAATTATTTCTCGAATATCATTAAAATGGACAATGCCTAACAAATGATTTTCTGTATCAACAACAGCAAAAATAACTTGATTAGAATGAGAAATTAAATCGACTAATTTTTCCAGGTTTTCATTTGGTGTAACCGTTAAATAATCCGTTTGAATAATAGAATTTGTGTCTAATGTAGAAAGAATATTCGTGTCTTTATTGCTAGTAAAAGCATGCCCTTTTTTTGCTAAATTCTTAACATCTAAGGAATGTTTTTCAAAACGTTTTGAAATCGCAAAACTAATCGACGAAACAATCATCAGCGGAATCATTAGATCGTAACCTCCTGTAATTTCTGCAATTAAGAAAATTCCAGTTAATGGCGCGTGAAATAAACCACTTAGTATTCCTGCCATTCCAACCATGGTGAAATTGCTGATTGGCAGTTTAGTGAATCCAGTTAGATTTAGAAATTTAGAAAAGAAAAAACCAACATAAGAACCCAAAAATAAGGAAGGTGCAAAGTTTCCTCCATTTCCTCCGCTTCCCAGTGTAATTCCTGTTGCAAATGCTTTTATCATCATGGTGCAACCTACAAATAGTAAAAGTGCCCAACTGTTATTTCTAAAACTGCTAAACAAGGTGTCTTCCAATAATTGCCCGGGATCATTTTCGGAAAGAATTTTAATACTTTCATATCCTTCTCCAAATAATGTTGGAAAAATAAAAATAAGAATGGCTAAAATGGAAGAACCAAACAATGCTTTTTTATAAGGTCGGAGTTTTAAATGTCCGAAAAAATGTTCTGCTCTCTGAAAATTTCTAGAATAGTAAACAGCTATAAATCCAGTAAATACGCCCAGTAAAACATAAAATGGGATGTTATGATAATTAAAAACCTGTTGTTGTCTAAACGACAATAAAATAGTTTCATCCAGAACGATTACAGATACTAATGCGCCTGTTGCAGCGGCAATCATGATAGGCGTAAAAGCAGAAATACTTACATCAACTAATAAAACTTCGATAGCAAATAATACTCCTGCAATGGGTGCATTGAAAGCTGCGGCTATACCTGCTGCAACTCCACAACCAATTAAGAGCGTTCTGTCTTTATAACTTAACTTGTATTTTTGAGCGTAATTAGAACCAAAAGCAGCACCTGTAATTACAATTGGGCTTTCTAAACCAGCAGATCCTCCTAAACCAACAGTAAGGGAACTTGTGATGATTTGAGCATACATTTGTTTTCTAGGAATGATACTCGCTTTTTTTGCAACAACATATAAAATTTGTGAAGTTCCTTTTTGAATTGTACCTCCTAAAAAACGTTTGATTACAAAAACAGTCAGTAAAATTCCAATTATTGGCAAAAGGCTATTTAAGAATCCAAACTTTAAAATCCGACTTACATAAGTAGCAAACATGAAAACCCAGTGCGCAAAAGTCTTTAATACAATTACCGCAAAAGCAGCCGAAATACCTACCAAAACAGCAGATAAAAAGATAAATTGCTTTTGAGTTATTTTAGTTTGCGACCAAGCAATGATGCCTTCTAATTTGTAAATAAATTTTTTGAACATGACTTGTTTTATGAGCGTGCTAAATTACTATTATATTAATTATCTTATATTTTTTAAGCCTTCTTTTTTGCTTAAAGGTTTTAAATTACTGTTATCAATATAGTTTTTAACGGCCTCAGGATTTGTTTTTGCATATTCGCGCAACGCCCATCCAATGGCTTTTTGAATAAAAAACTCCTTTGAATTTTGATGTTTTTCACAGATTTCCTTTAGTAAAACAAAATTAGTTTTTTCTTTATACCCCAACTGAAATAAAATGGCACTTCGGTTAAGCCACATATTCTCTGAATTGGAAAAGCGATTGACTGTGTTTTTTGTTTCTAAAGGCAATTCTAATAAATATTGCCCTAAAATATATTTAGCAATGGTGTCAACACTATCCCACCAGGAGTTGGTTAGGATTAATTTTTCAATTAGCTTAATATCTTGTTTTTTATAGCTTTTTTTGAGTGATTTTAGTAGAATTTCTATTGCACAGTAATGAAGCTCTCGTTCTGGTTTTAAATATAATTCCAAAGCAATTTCTGTAGCATGTAAGGAAACTTCCGTTTGATTTTCTCTCCATATTTCCTTAAAAATTTTTCGTCTGTCGTCCGTTTTTATTCCAAAAAAAAGAAAATTATTTTTCATGTATTTCGCCATGAAAAAGGCGTTTTCAGGATTCCTTTTTTCGGCATAAGAGTTTTCTAATGAAAGTATGAAGCTCATATTTATTTTTTAAAATCCGCTGGCTTTATCATCTCCTCTAAAATCCGCTCCGCCTTCTAAGTTATTATTTGGCAGAACCAATATAGCGTCAACTTTACCAATAACAGGAGTTGTTTTTTCGTTGATAAGATAGCCTTTCGTTTTTAGTGTTTCAATAGTTTTAGGTTCAAATGTATTGGGTTCAAAAGTAATCAAATCTGGTAGCCATTGATGATGAAAACGAGGAGCATTCACGGATTCTTGCATACTCATTCCATATTCATATACATTTAATATGGTTTGTAAAACAGAAGTAATAATCGTTGAACCACCCGGCGAACCAACCACCATGAATAGTTTTCCATTTTTCTCAACAATTGTGGGTGTCATTGAGCTCAACATTCTTTTTTGAGGAGCGATACTATTGGCTTCATTTCCAACTAAACCAAACATATTCGGTTCACCAGGTTTTGCACTGAAATCATCCATTTCGTTGTTTAAGAAAAAACCTAATTCATCACAATAATATTTAGATCCGTAACCGTCATTAATAGTTGTGGTTGCTGCTATAGCATTGCCAAAGGAATCTATTATGGAGTAATGTGTTGTTTCGGTGCTTTCATTATAGGAAACTTTTCCTTCTTTGATATCGGATGATAAGGTTGCTTTATCAAAACTAAAATTCGACATTCTTTGTTTTAAATAATCATCCGCAATTAATGCTTTTAAAGGGATTTTTACAAAATCAGGATCTCCTAAATAAAAACTTCTATCGGCATAGGCTCTTCTTTCTGCTTCAACAATTACTTGAATAGCATCTGAGGAATTATGTCCCATTTTAGAGAGGTCAAAGGGAGCAATCATTTTCATGATTTCGGCTAAGCAAATTCCACCGCTACTGGGAGGAGACATCGAAATTATATTTAAATCTTTGTAGTCAAAACGCAACGGAGATCTCCATTTTGCTTCGTATTTCGCTAAATCTTTTAGCGTGATTATAGCGCCATTTTTCTGAAGGTATTTGACTAATATTTTAGCGGTTTTGCCTTTATAAAATTCATCGCTGCCATTTTTAGAAATTCTTTTTAAAGTTTCAGCTAGTTCTGGATATTTGATGGTGTCATTCTGTTTGTAAACTGTTGCAAATTTTGTTTTTAGACCATTAGCTTTTATAATTAAATCGCGATAATCGTGTAATCTTTTTTCTTGTTTTTGGGTTACAACAACTCCTTTCTCTGCTAATGCAATTACGGGTTTCATAATTTCAGACATTGGTAAAGAGCCGTATTTTTTATGAACTGCAAATACTCCAGCTATTGTACCAGGAACACCAATAGCAAGAGGAGTCTCTGTACTTTTGCCTTTTATAACATTTTTGTTTTTGTCTAAAAACATATCCTTTGTTGCGGCTAGAGGAGCTTTTTCGCGATAATCTAAAGAGCCAACCTCACCATTTGCTTTTCTGAAAACCATAAAACCACCTCCGCCAATATTTCCAGCATAGGGGTAGGCTACTGCCAAAGCTAATTCAGTTGCAACCATTGCATCAAAGGCATTTCCACCCTTTTTTATGATTTCGACACCTATTTTTGAAGCTTCTTCTCGAGCAGAAACGACCATTCCTTTTTGTGCAATTAAACCAGTTTGTGCGATTGAATAATTTGTAAATGAAAAAAGCAAAGAAATAGAAAGGATTAGTATAGTTTTTTTCATAATTGTTTTAATTTTTCTGATGATATGTTTTGAATGTCTTTAAAAAATAATGTGAACTCATTCTCAAATTCAGAATAAAATTTTACAAGTTCCGTATTTGCAAACCGCATTTTTGATTGATTATTAGTTCTAGAATCCATTTGCGTGAGTATTTTAGTAATTCCCTCAACGGTTTGATAACTTACAAGCCAATTGTGTTGAATCATATACGGCATAAAATTTCTTGTTTTATCACTTAGAACAGCAATATTTTTGTCTAATGATTGATAAAAACGAGCTACAAAATCTTCAAGTTTTTCATTAGAATATAAGTTCCAATTTTTCGCCAGAAAGTGATCGTAGAAGACATCTACAATGACCCCAGCATAATGATGATAGTTGGTGTGTAAACGTTTCGTACTTTGTCTAAAAACAGGATGTGCATCAGTATAGGTGTCAATCGCACGATGAAGAACAATTCCTTTTTGGATATCCAATGGAAAGGTTTCATATTGTTTCCCACGAATGCCATCAGCCATAAAATTGCCGATTTTAATCAAATCGTTATCACCAGAAAGATAGATATGTGCTAGAAAATTCATTTGACTAAATTAGGTATTTTAATGATGAATTTTGAATTCTAAATGACTTTTATAATTTGTCAATTATTATATTTGTGAGCAATTTAAAATTTATAATCCACAATTAAAATAATAAAAATGACTTTAATAAAATCAATATCTGGAATTAGAGGAACTATTGGAGGCAAAGTAGGGGATAATCTTACTCCAGTTGATGCAGTAAAATTTGCTTCGGCTTATGGTACTTGGTTAAAAAATTATACAGGAAAAGAAAAACTGACTGTGGTTATAGGTCGTGATGCTCGTATTTCGGGTCCAATGATTCATAACTTAGTTGTAAATACTTTAATTGGCCTTGGAATAGATGTAATTGATTTAGGACTTTCAACAACACCAACAGTTGAAGTTGCTGTTCCTTTAGAAAAAGCCGAAGGCGGAATAATCTTAACAGCATCTCATAATCCAAAACAATGGAATGCTTTAAAGTTATTGAACGAAAAAGGAGAATTCTTAAACGGAATTGAAGGCGAGAAGATACTCCAAATTGCAGAAGCAGAAGCTTTTGATTTTTCAGACGTGGATTCTCTGGGTGCTATTATGTTAAATGATGCTTATATGGATATTCATATTGATGAAGTCTTAAATTTAGCATTAGTTGATGTTGATGCTGTCAAAAAAGCAAAATTCAAAGTAGTTGTTGATGGCGTGAATTCTTCAGGAGGAATTATTATTCCGAAATTATTAGAATTGATGGGTGTTGAAGTAGTGAAATTATATTGCGAACCAAATGGACATTTTCCACATAATCCAGAACCTCTAAAAGAACATTTAACAGATATTTCAGAATTAGTTGTTAAAGAAAAAGCTGATTTAGGAATTGTAGTTGATCCAGATGTAGATCGTTTGGCTTTCATTTGTGAAGACGGAGAAATGTTTGGCGAAGAATATACATTAGTTGCTTGTGCGGATTATGTATTGAGTAAAACTCCTGGAAATACGGTTTCGAATATGTCATCTTCACGTGCTTTGCGCGATGTGACAAATACACATAAAGGAAGTTACGAAGCGAGTGCAGTAGGAGAGGTTAATGTTGTTGATTTGATGAAAAAGAATAATGCTGTAATTGGTGGTGAAGGAAATGGAGGGATTATCTACCCAGAATTGCATTATGGTCGTGATAGTTTGGTAGGAGTGGCGCTGTTTTTGACTCATTTGGCAAACAAAAAAATCTCAGTTTCGGCTTTGCGTGCCTCATATCCGGAGTATTATATGAGTAAAAATAAAATTGAATTGACCCCACAAATTGATGTTGATGCGATTCTTGTGGCAATGACTGAAAAATATAAAAATGAAGATATTACAACAATCGATGGAGTTAAAATTGATTTTGCTGAAAATTGGGTTCATTTAAGAAAATCAAATACAGAACCAATTATTCGTATTTATACAGAAGCTTCTTCACAAGAAAAAGCAGATTCTTTGGCATTAAGAATAATTGATGAAATTAAAGCAATAGCAGGAATTTAAAGCTTTTTTCTGTTTAAAACCCAAACCCCTTCATTCCTATTTTGAAGGGGTTTGTTTTTTTATAAAATCAACATTCTTTTGAAGCTAAATATTTACAGAATCTAATTTTTCAATCCATCAAAAAAACAATATCTTTGAAGTAAAATAAAACAAAAATGACCCCCGAAGCTACTCCAACTCAATTAGAAAATTATTTTGAACAATTCCGTAATAATATTATAGGCGTTAATCAAGAGTTTCCAACTCCTTATGGACAAAAAAAAATAATTTACACCGATTGGACAGCAAGTGGTCGTTTGTACCGTCCTATTGAAGAAAAATTAATGAATGAGTTTGGTCCTTTTGTGGCCAATACACATACTGAAACGACGGTTTCAGGAACAGCAATGACTAAGGCATATCATAAAGCTAGAGGTATAATTAAACAACATGTTAATGCCGCTATTGATGATGTCCTGATTACTGATGGAACTGGAATGACTGGAGTTGTCAATAAATTTCAACGTATTTTGGGATTGAAAATTCCTGAAAATTTGAATGAGTTTATGCATCTTCCAACCGAAAAAAAACCGATTGTTTTTATTTCTCACATGGAACATCATTCTAATCAAACATCTTGGTTGGAAACTATTGCTGATGTGGAAGTGATACCATCTGATGAAGATGGCTTGTTTAGTTTAGAAAATCTAGCTCTTTTATTAGATAAATATAAAGATAGAGCGCTGAAAATTGCTTCTATAACTTCCTGTTCAAATGTTACAGGAATTAGAACGCCTTATCATCAAGCTGCAAAATTAATGCACAACCATAACGGCGTTTGCTTTGTGGATTTTGCCTGTTCAGGTCCGTATGTAAAAATAGACATGCATCCTGAAGATTCCGAATCGTATTTAGATGCTATTTTCTTTTCACCACATAAGTTTTTAGGTGGACCTGGAACTTCTGGAGTTTTAGTTTTTAATAAAAAATTATACAATAATATGATTCCTGATTGTCCTGGTGGCGGTACCGTTTCTTGGACAAATCCTTGGGGAGAGCATAAGTATATTGACAATATTGAAGATCGAGAAGATGGAGGTACACCAGGATTTCTTCAAGTTATAAAAACGGCCTTGGCGATTCAGTTGAAAGAGAAAATGGGAATTGAAAATATTTTGAAACGGGAACACGAAATCGTAGATTATGTTTTTTCAGCATTAGGAAATGTTTCTAATATTAAAATTCTAGCAGGTCAACATCGAGATCGATTGGGAGTGATTTCTTTTTTTGTAGAAGATTTGCATTTCAATCTTGGGGTAAAATTACTAAACGATAAATTTGGAATTCAAACACGTGGAGGATGCAGTTGTGCGGGAACTTATGGGCACTTTCTTTTGCATGTTGACCAAGAAACTTCACATCAATTGATAGACGAAATAAGTTTAGGAGATTTAATCCGAAAACCGGGTTGGATTAGAATGTCGATTCATCCAACTACTACAAATGCAGAAATTGAATTTGTTTGCAATGGCATTAAAGCATTAGCTGAAAATCATAAAACTTGGGCTTTGGATTATGATTATAATAAAGAAACTAATGAATTTGTTCACAAACAAGCAACACCATTCGAAGATGATTTAGTGAAAAAATGGTTTCTAGTTTAGGGAACTAATTTGGGATAAATTACCTTCTGTGTTTCCATCTTTTGTGCGTCCAGAAATAATATTCAGGAGCTTCAAAAATTTGTTTTTCTACTTCACGTAAAAAGATATTGGTAATTTCAAAATCAGGAATTGATCTGGCATCATCAGTTATTGGTACGAATGTAGCTTCGTAAAAACCTCTTTTTATCTTTTTTACTTTTACAAAAAGAACGGTCAAATCATATCTTTTAGCAAGCATTTCAGCACCTGTATGAACTGGAACTTCAACGCCCATAAATTTGTCCCAATGAAAAGCTCTGTTTAGTTTTGGAGATTGGTCGCTGGCTAAACCATACATGCAAAGTATTCCTTTTTCTTGGTTTTCAGCCATCAAAGGAATTGCTCTTTTAGTTTCTACTAATTCGGCTTTGTATTTAGAGCGAATGTCTCGGATTAATTTATCAAAATATTTATTGGTTATTTTTTTATAAACCCCAATCCCTTTGAAACTTGTTTTTTCGTTAAGTGATAATAACCACTCCCAGCTTGCATAATGGGAAGCTAATAGAATGGTGCTTTTTCCCTTTTTTTCAAATTCTTTTACAACTTCAAGATTAGTAATTACAAATCTTTTATTCATTTCTTTGGGTGAAATAGTCATCGTTTTTATCATTTCCAAAAACATATCACATAAATGGTGGTAGGATTTTTTTTCAATAACAAGACGCTCCTTAGCACTCAAGTTTGGGAAAGCTAAAGCTAAATTGTAGCGAACCGTTTTTTTACGGTAGCCAATAATATAATAGATGATTAGATAAACAAAATCGGAGAACCAATAAAAAAGGCGAAATGGTAGGATAGAAATTATCCACAGAAACGGAAAGGCAATAATGAAAACAAGAAATTGCATGCAGTATTTTTTTATGCAAATATAACTCAAAAAGCAACAATGATATAAATTTTGCATGCGAACTACATCAAACTTCGAGATTTACTATCTTTACCATTCACCATAAATGAATTGTATGAATACTATTTTGATAGCCATAATTGCTATAAATGTTCTAATTAGCTATAAAGGTTTTAATGATTTGTCTTTTTTTAGAAAATATGAATTTCATGTAGGTAGCATTCGTTCAGGAGAACAAATCCGTATGATTTCTTCGGGTTTTCTTCATGCAGATTTAACCCATTTAATTTTTAATATGCTTACGCTTTGGTTTTTCGCGCCAGTTGTGTCGAGTTATTTAGGCAATTTTTCTTTTGGATTAATTTATTTTGGAAGTTTAATTTTCGGGAGTTTGCTAACAATGGTATTTCATAAAAATGATTATGGATATAGAGCAGTTGGGGCATCAGGTGCAGTAACTGGAGTTTTGTATTCTGCTATATTATTGCAACCAGATATGATGTTGGGAATCTTTTTTATCATTCCAATACCTGCGTATCTTTTTGGAATACTCTATTTGTTATATTCTATTTATGGCATGAAGGCTAAGAATGATAATATTGGACATACGGCTCATTTTGGAGGCGCAATAGGCGGGTATTTGATTACGCTTATTAAAGACCCTCAATTGTTTGTCAATCATACTTTAATGGTGGTTTTATTGGCTATTCCAATTGTGATTCTTTTTGTGATGGAGAAAACGGGAAAACTATAATGGCACAACTTTTGAAAGATAATTTCTATAAATAATTAAATATATGATTCCAATGAAAAAAGTAGTATTAGTTTTAGCTATGCTGTTTCTAACAGTAACTTATGCGCAAGAAGTGAAACAAATCCCCCAAATTAGTGTTGCAGGTGAAGGTAAAGTAAAAGTGGTCCCAGATCAAGCAGCAATTTCAGTATCTACAGAAACAAAAGGCAATAGTGCTGTGGATGTAAAAAAACTAAACGATCAAAAAATAGAATCTGTTTTGAAATTTATTAAAAAAATGAATTTGTCTCCTGCAGATTATAAAACTCAACGTGTTTCATTGAATCCGGAATACGATTATGAAAAAAAGAAGCACAGCTATAATGCGACTCAAACCATTGAGATTCTCTTAAAAGATTTGTCTAAATATGATGAGTTAATGGAAGGCTTAGTTGACCAAGGAATTAATAGAATTGACAATGTTATATTTCAATCTTCTAAATTAGCCCAATATCAATCAGAAGCAAGAAAATTAGCGATGAAAGAGGCAAAGTTAAAAGCAGAGGATTATGTTTCTGTATTAGGACAAAAAGTGGGTAGAGCCATGACAATATCAGATAATTCACAAACCTATTATCCACAACCAGTATATGCAGCAATGAAAACGATGGCAATGGATAGAGAAGCTGCCCCAAGAGAAACACTTGCAATAGGTGAAATTAATATCACGGCTAATGTGAGTGTAAGTTTTATTTTAGAATAAAAAGAACAGACAGATTTATAAATAAAAAAGTCCCGATAAATTATCGGGACTTTTTTTGTGGGGAGAGCAGGATTCGAACCTGCGAAGTTCACACAGCAGATTTACAGTCTGCCCTCGTTGGCCGCTTGAGTATCTCCCCAAAGCTTTGTTGTTGTTACCTCAATTGTGGTAAGCGGTTGCAAATATAAAAACTGTTTTGTTGTTTCCAAACTAAATTGGAACTTAATTTTAGTATTATTTTTAATTTGTTGGTATTGAATAAAATAAAAAAATCTCCACAAGGGAGATTTTTTTTATTTCTACAAAAGAATCGGTTTATTTAGCTAAAAGTTCAATAATTTTAGCTCTCAACTCTTCGCCTCTTAAATCTTTTGCGACTACTCTACCTGATGCATCAAGTATAAAAGTTGCAGGGATTGATTCTACTTTATATTGTGCAGCAATCGGTTCATCCCAAAATTTTAAATTTGAAACCTGATTCCAAGTCAATTTATCTTTAGCTATAGCTTCTTTCCATTCTTTGGCATCTTTATCTAAAGAAACTCCAATAATATTAAGACCTTTAGAGTGTAACTCTTTATAAATAGCAACAACATTTGGATTTTCTTTTCGACATGGACCACACCATGATGCCCAAAAATCAACTATTGTAACTTTTCCTAAACTTTCTTTTAAGGAAATTATTTTTCCTTGAGGATTTGGTGCAGAAAAGTCAGCTCTTCAGTTAGCAGCTCCTGGTGCAGCTGGTGCAACTGGACTAGCTCCAACTGATGGTGTTTTCAATTCAGCTAATTTTGTTTTTATTGCTTTTCCTGGTTTAGTGTTTTTCACAGCTTCTTCAAGACTGTTGTATAAAGACTCCGCTTTTTTCATATCAGTACTAGGATCGTTAAGCATTCCTTGAATGATTAATACACTAATATATGATTTTGGGTGAGTTTCAGCATAGGTTAAGTATTTAGCTTTTGAAGCATTACCAACTTCTTGTTGAATTTTAGTAAATTCTTTCATCAATTTATTGATTACAGCAGTATCTTTAGTTTGTTGTGCTGTATTCATTAATTGTGTGTTGCTAGTTTGAAAATCCATTAATTTCTTTTGAACTTTAATGATTTCATTGTTAAAAGTAACATATTCGTCATTATTGTAAGTTCCTGAAACTTTTGATTTTTGGATACTATCTTTATTAACCGCTATAGTAACTTCACCGTTTTCTAGAATCAAAGGAATTTTTCCTTGAGCTCCTTCTAATTGTATGAAATAAAATGCAGGCTCAGTAATTTTTCCTTTCATTTCAAATTTACCATTTTCAACCTTCACAGTATCTTTTGGTACTAATCCCATTCCGTTTTCGTCTTGAGTTTCCAAGACTACTGTTTTACCATTTTCAATTCCTGTTGCAGTACCTGAAATGATGTATTCATCTTTGCCAACTTTGCTACAAGAAAATAATACAACAGTAGCAGAAAGTAATAAAATTATTTTTTTCATTATAAATTAGTTAATTGATTTAAGTCTGCAAAAGTATTTAAAATTATAAAGTATCAATAATTTTACGACTTAAATTTTTGTTATTGTTTTAGTTTTTAAGGTTAAGAATGCGTATAAAGTGTTTTTTCATCACTTTACTTTTGTATATAAAACAAAAGCACCCTTTTTGAGAGTGCTTTTGAGTTTTTGTATAAAGATTAAATCTAGTCTTGGTTGATTGTTTTTCTCCAAGTAAAAGAATTAAGGATATGTCTTTTTGCAAATCTTCCTGGAGAATCAGCATTAACCATTTTCACATAAGTTGCTTTAGGAACACTGATGTATTCGTAAACACTTCCGTTTGAAAAGTTAATAATTAATCTTCCTTCAACAAATTTATAATCTGTAATTGTTGAAGTTGAAATTGTTTCTGTGTATTCAGGTAAATTTTGTTTTATAGTTTCAGGATTGATACTAACCAAGAAATGGTAAGCTTCAATAATTTTTTTACTATTTTCTTCTGCAGCTTTCAAACCGTCTTCATCTCCTTGAAATTTATCAGGATGCGCTTCTTTCATCGCGTTGCGGTAAATTGTTTTTAAATCTTTAAGCTCTGCAGTTTTGTCTACATTTAGCAGTTTGCGGTATTCAACTATTTTTTTCATAAATAAGGTAACTACTTGTCTTTTAGTATGAATTTAAAATTATTTAATTTCAGAATCGACAAATTTTTTGCAAAGGTACACTTTTTTTTAACTTTTTGGTTTATCACCAAAAAATATTCAAATAATGACACTTTTTATTCAACCAGAAAATTAAAAATCAATTATTGTTGAGGCTTATTGTTGGCCTTATCGAAGTTTTTTGATTTTTTAGGGTATTTGTTATAACTAATATCACTTGGGTTTTCAATGATAGATTTTATAGTAATCCAGTCTCCTACAGTGTGATTAGCTTGAGCCATTTTAAAATCCAAAAGATATTCTCCACAAAAATAATTTCCGTTTTCATCTTTCTCCATGATTCCGGTATAAACTCCTTTTTGCAACATTTTTTCTTGTAATGATTTGGACATAATCTGTTTTATTTATAAAATTTGAAGTTGCAAAGTTAATCAATTATTGTTTGTTTTATGAAGTTTTGCAGTTTCTGATTATCTTTGTTTTTTATGGAAAAAATATTTCGTCCCAGTCCTAATTCTTTTAAAAACACTTTTTGCATATTTCAAGAAGAAAAGTTGCATGCTATTGAAGGATTAGTTATTCAATATCAAAGTAAATCCGGCAGTACCTATTATTATACAAAAAAAGGAATGTATAGGTTATCAAATCATTGGGGACGACTAGCTAATAGTAAGTGGCGATTAGAACCTTTAGAGCCAGAAACGGAATCTAAAATCAAATTAGGTTTTGCTGAATGGACTTCTTTTTACCCTGACAATGCTTTAGATAAGTTGTATTATATTGAACCAAATTACATCAATAATACAGTAAATTATCAACATAAAAACAATCCAAAGTATGATAATCGAGCAATTCTGAGGACGAGTTTTGAAACTACAAAACGTATAAAACAAATCCGAAACATTCTTGGTTTAACCTCTTGGGCTAAACATTTTGATTATGAAGATATTGATGTTTTAAGAAAAGAAATAGTTGAGCAGCTTGTTTTTACGGACAAAACATTAGAACAAATAAAAAGAGAAATAGCAATATAACGTATCGAAATTTCAATATGTTATATTGCCATTATTATTTGTTATTCTTCTTTTGAAGCAATTGATAATAGATCATTTACAGAAACAGGTTTGGAAATGTATCCAAAAATATCTGCAAATTTTTTAGATTTGTTTTTGTCTTCAATTGCAATTGAAGAACTTACAATGTAGGTGATGATTTTTTTGTTGATTTGTGATTTAATCATTTTCATTTCTTCCATAAATTCCCATCCATCCATTACGGGCATATTGATATCTAATAAGATTATATCAGGAATTGAATCAACATCAGTTATGGAATTTTTCAATGCATTAATAGCTTCTTTCCCATTTTTGAATGAAGCACTTTCTGAAAAAATATCGGATTTCTGTATTATCTTATTTATAATTATTTGATAAATAGCATCGTCATCTACAACCCAGATTATCTTCTTTTTCATTTCATATAGATTTTAAATGTTGTCCCTTTGTTGGGTTCACTTTCAACAGTAATGTGTCCTCCCATAGCTTCGATTTGGTTTCTGGTAATAAATAATCCAATTCCTCTAGAATCTGGATTTACAGTGAATGTTTTGTACATTCCAAAAATTTTATCACCATTTCTTTTTAAGTCAATTCCAATTCCATTGTCTTCAATTTCAATAATATTTGTTTCTTTTTCTTTATACCATTTGATTGCGATTATAGGTTTTCTTTGTGGATGCCTATATCGAATAGCATTTGAAATTAAATTATAAAGAATACTTTCTAAGTAGGCTGGATTATAATTAATATCTAAATCTTCTGGAATATCTGAAACAATTGTCACTTCGTGTAATTGTATTTGTTCACACAGCAGTGTTTCCGTATTTAGGATATATTGATTTAAGTTTAATGGTTTTGTAACTAAATCTATATTCGTATTTATATTGATGACTTCATTTAGATGATCCATAGTTTCGCTAAGTGAATTGGAAACGGATTTTAACAATTGCATCATTTGTTCTCTTTCTTCCTCTGATTCAGATGAATCCATTAAACTTGTAATAGATTCAATGTTACTGGTATGTGATCTCAAATTGTGTGAAACAATATAGGAGAAATTCAATAAACGTTTGTTTTGCTCTGTTACTAATTGAAAGGAGCTGTTTAAGTCATTTTCGGATTCTTTATTTTTTGTGATATCAATCATAATTCCACGTAAACTAACGGGAACATTATTTTCAAAAACAAAATTGACAATATCTCGTATCCAAACAATTTTCCCCGTTTTAGAAATCATTCTATACTCAAAATCACGGTTTGAATTATCCATTCGGGAAGGATTACAAAACTCAATAACCCAATCTTTATCATCAGGATGGATATGGTTTTCCCAAAAATAAGGTGTTTTCAACCATTCTTTGGCTTTATAGCCTAATATATCTTGAACCTTTTGGCTTATAAAAGTAAAGTTTTGAGTATAAATATCATATTCCCAAACTATACCATCGATGGCATTAATTAAAGATTTAGTTCTTGTTTGTGAATCGAGAATTGTTTTTTCAGAGGCCTTACGGTCCGTAATGTCTTGGGTTGAGAGAATAACTCTTTTTAATGTGTCTTCATAGCCTTGAATTACATTCCATCTTAAGTTGATATCACGATATTCTCCGTTTGCAATTCGTATTCTAGTATCAATACTAAATTGTTTCGCATCTTGAGAAATGGCAACTAATTGTTGTTTAATGGATTCAACGGTATCATTACCGATTAGTTGTGCAAGGTTCTCAAAAAACGTGGTTTTGTCTTGAACTTTAAGAAGGTTTAGACATTCATAATTAACATCGATTATTTTTGTTAATGAAACGCAACGATTTATTTCATCTGGATTTTTATCAAAAAAGTCATATACAATTTCGGGGTCTTTGTGCATTAAATTTAAATCAAACAAATGCTTTTTAACTCCAGATAAATCTTGTTCCCATAACGGAAGAGGAGAACTATCAAAGAGAGTTCTAAAACGAGTTTCGCTTTTTTCAATTAAAAACTGCGCTTTTTTACGCAAGGTTATATCTTTTATAAAAACAATATTAGTACTTGGGGCTTCATTTGTTTTCCAGAGTGGCGAAACGGTTATGTTAACCCAAATAACTTTCCCAGATTTTGCTATATAACGCTTTTCAGCCGAATATTCTCTGACTTTTCCTTCTCGTAAGTTCTTTAAATTCTGAATGCTTTTACTGATATCATCAGGATGGGTAAAAAGCGAAAAATGTTTATCTATAAACTCTTCTTGTGTATACCCTAACATGCTACACAACTTACTATTTACTTCAATAAAATTTCCAGAATCGGCTCCAATAATGGCGAAACCTACTGTGGCTTGATCAAAAATAGCCTTAAATTTCATTTCGTTTTTTAAAATTGTTGATGATTGATTGTTCACCAATAATTGTAATTCTTTTGGTTTTTCAATAAGTTTTGTTGTTAAAATACCAAATAGAATTGCTAAAATCAACCCTAATATGCCAGGTAATAAGATTAGAGCATTATTAAAATAAGACTTTTTTGAAATCAAATAAATTTTCCAATCACTATCGGGCATTTGATAGGATACAAAATTATTTTTAGTAGTGTCAAATTTATTAGTAATAAGAAACTCTTCAGTCTTTGTCTCTGGATTTATCTTCGAAAATTGAAACGAATATTTAGATTTGTCTATTGTCTCAGTTCCAGAAGCTTTTAGTAAAGAACTAAATTTTATTACCACGGCTGAAAACCCCCAAAATTTATTGTCATTATTGTAAACAGGAAGTCTGCCAACAATTCCAAAGCCTCCTTGTTTTAGGTTTAAAGGGCCTGCAAAATAGATTTTTTTGGTCTTAACCGCTTTCCACGCTTCATCTTTAAGGGATTTTGAACTAAGAATGTCTAAACCTAGCGCGGCTTCATTACCTTTTAACGGATAGATATACTTGATAACCCCGTTTGGCACTAATTGTACAATACTTACAATATGATTTGATTCTAGTAATTGTTTGCTTACTACATCAAAATTTTTAGGAACCCCTTCATCATTAATAGTTAGTGCAAGGGCAGTTGTGGTTACATAACAGTTTTTGAGCGATTGTTCAATTTTTTGATGAATATCCTTTAAAACAAAATTCATCTCGGTTTCTTGTTCTTCTCTAAGAATATAATAGCGTTGCACGCTAATTAAAATAATAGCTACACTTAATACAAGGAATATTAAGAAACCGGAAGTCTTAGGTCTAATTACAAACCAATTTACGAAATTTGACCATTTATTTTTAGTCATCATTTATTGTTTTGATAGGCTTCGGGGCTAAGCGAGTTGTATGGATAATATACGTTTATTTTAAATTATCTGTATTTCATTTTCGATTATAATTTTAAAATTAACTATTTTTATTTAAATTAACTATCAATTTTAAAGAATTATTTAAAACTCATTTTGAAGAATTTCTTAAACCCATCGTTTTCTCTTTAATAACAAGGGAATAGCTAAACTAATTTTTATCTTTGTCAAAACTCTAAGAAGAATAACAAAGTTAATTATGGGCAGAAATAACGAAAGAAATATTAAAAAGCATAACGATAAATTGCACAAAGCGCAGGATAAAGTCAAGCAAGCAGAAATTCTTCGTAAGGAAAAATTAAAACAAATAGCGAAAAAGTTTAATGATAGTAAAGCTTCAGAGCAATAATAAATACAATTAAATATGGAAGATAAATTTACAGATCTCAAAAAAGGGGTTCAAGAAATAATTGATTTGATTGCGAATAGAAACGGAAAAGAAGCAAACAATAAATTAGTTGAAGTAAGTGAAGAATTAGATGAATTACTTGATTTTCTTGAAGATGATGAAGATTTAATTGAAATTAGTAAATATCAAGTATTGTTGAATCAATTGCATCAAAAAATTATTGCACTTGACGGTCAAATTTAATTTGAAATGGCACAAAATAAATGCTACTGTGGTTCACAAAAAAATAGCTTAGACTGTTGTGAGCCTTTTGTAAATAGAACCAAAAAAGCGCCAACTGCGGAAGCTTTGATGCGTTCCAGATATGTTGCTTATGTTACTCATGCCGTCGATTATTTAGTTGAAACTACTCATGTTTCAGAAAGAAAATACCATTTGAAATCTGATATTTTGAATTGGTCGGTAAGCAATAAATGGTTGAAACTAGAAATTATTAAGGCTACAGAAAACACCGTAGAATTCAAGGCCTATTTTATAGATAGCAACGGAAATAACCAAATTCATCATGAAGACTCCACTTTTGTCTTCGAAAACGGAAGTTGGTTTTATGTAGATGGATCATTTTATTGAGTTTTTAACTAAAAATTAATAAACGTTTGTTTGAACTACATTTTAAAATGATGTAAATTTATTTTCTATGGAAAAAGATAATAGAAAAGGATTTTATTTCAAGCAATACGAAGCGCCATTCCAGTCTCCGTTTGACAAACTCTTTGGTATTTTCAAAGAATTAATCACACATACTTCAGGAGATTTTGATGAAGCTATTGATTGGTTGCGTGAATTAGATAAAGAATATAAACTCACGGATGAACACTACACCATTGATGATTTCATTGAAGATTTAAAGAAAAAAGGCTATATCCGTGAAGAACTGAAAGACGATGGAACTTCAGGAATTGGAATTACTGCCAAGACTGAACGTGCGATTAGACAACAAGCATTGGACACTATTTTTGGAAATCTAAAACGTTCTGGAACTGGAAATCACAAAACAAAACATGTAGGAAACGGAGATGAACATACGGGCGAATTCCGTGAATTTCATTTTGGTGATGGATTGGAACGAATTTCTTTGACCGAAAGCTTGCGTAATGCCCAAATCAATAATGGTGTTGCTGATTTTATACTTACAGAAAATGATTTGGTTGTTGAAGAAACCCAGTATAAATCCCAAATGAGTACTGTATTGATGATTGATATAAGTCACAGTATGATTTTGTATGGAGAAGACCGAATTACACCTGCCAAAAAAGTCGCAATGGCTTTAGCTGAATTAATTACAACGCGCTATCCAAAAGATACTTTAAATATTTTAGTTTTTGGAAATGATGCTTGGACAATATCTATCAGTGATTTACCGTATTTAAAAGTCGGACCTTACCACACTAATACGGTTGCGGGATTACAACTGGCTATGGATTTGCTTCGTAGAAAGAGAAATACAAACAAACAAATTTTCATGATTACAGATGGTAAACCTAGCTGTGTTCGTGAAAAAGATGGTTCTTATTATATGAATAGCAATGGTCTTGATGAATATATTGTAGACAAATGTTATACTCAAGCGCAACAAGCTCGAAAATTACATATTCCTATAACTACGTTCATGATTGCAAATGATCCTTATTTACAAAAATTTGTAAATAGATTTACTGAGGCAAATCAAGGAAAAGCATTTTATACCGGTTTGAAAGGTTTAGGTGAAATGATTTTTGAGGATTATGAAACTAACAGAAAGAAAAGAATAAAATAGTTTTGGGCGTTCCCACAAGGGTCGGGCTATTCGTTTCAATCTTTTTTTCTGAAAAAAGAAAAAATGGATTTCCACTTCTATCCCTAACGCAAACTGCAATAAACAATATCAATGTCAATAGCAATAACAATTTCAATAAAAAAAATAGATGAACAACATACACACACTTGGCGAATTAAAAAAAGCGGGTTACGAAAGTAAAAGTATTAAGGATGAATTGCGGGCTAACCTTAGAGAAAAAATAAAATCAGGAATCAAAACTTTTGAAGGCGTTTATGGCTTTGAAAATACCGTAATTCCTGAATTAGAACGCGCTATTTTATCCCGTCATAATATCAATTTATTAGGTCTTCGTGGTCAAGCCAAAACTCGATTGGCTCGAAAAATGATTGAATTGCTAGATGAATACATTCCGTATGTGAGCGGTTCAGAAATTAATGATGATCCTTTGAAACCTATTTCGCGATTTGCTAAAGAAATTATTGCTGCAAAAGGGGATGACACTCCGATTTCTTGGTTGCATCGAAGCGATCGTTTTTATGAAAAATTAGCTACTCCAGATGTTACTGTTGCAGATTTGATAGGTGATGTAGATCCTATAAAAGCTGCCAATTTAAAACTATCCTATGCAGACGATCGCGTCATCCATTTTGGGATGATTCCAAGAGCGAATCGTTGTATTTTTGTTATCAATGAATTGCCAGATTTGCAAGCTCGAATTCAAGTTGCGTTATTCAATATCCTGCAAGAAGGAGATATTCAAATCAGAGGATTTAAAATCAGAATGCCACTTGACATGCAATTTGTATTCACTGCAAATCCAGAAGATTATACCAACCGTGGAAGTATTGTAACACCATTAAAAGATAGAATTGGTTCCCAAATTCTGACACATTATCCAGAAACTATAAAAATCGCTAGAACAATTACGGAGCAGGAAGCTAAGCTAGATGTATTGCAAAGTGATTTAGTTTATGTTCCTTCATTGGCAAAAGATTTATTGGAACAAATTAGTTTTGAAGCTAGAGAAAGTGAATTTATTGATCATAAAAGCGGAGTAAGTGCGCGATTAAGTATTACTGCTTTTGAAAATTTATTAAGTACAGCTGAACGTCGTGCCTTGAAATCAGGAGAAGATAAAACTACTTTACGATTGTCTGATTTCATGGGAATAATTCCTTCTATTACAGGTAAAGTGGAATTAGTTTATGAAGGAGAACAGGAAGGTGCAGCTCTTGTAGCACAGCATTTAATTGGCGACGCCATTCATACGTTCTTCCCAGCTTATTTTCCGAAAATTGAAAAATTAGAAAAACAAGGAGAGAAAAATCCTTATACGGATATTGTCGAATGGTTTTTTGCGGAAAGCGGATTTGAATTATTAGATGATTGTTCTGATGAGGAGTACCAAAAAATCTTAGGAAGTATTGTACCTCTAGAGGTTTTAATCAAAAAATACCAGCCAGAAATTAAAAAAGAAGATACGTTTTTTATGAAAGAATTTATTCTTTGGGGGCTAGTTGAATATAAAAAATTGAGCAAAGATCGTTTTTCTGAAGGATATCAATTCAAAGATATTTACGGTAGTTTTATCAATAAATTGTAAATATTAAAAAAGGTTTAGATTAATTTCTAAACCTTTTTTATTTCTTATAAAAAGCATGTCTCGACTATACTATTTATTTAATTTCGCCAAAGATTCTTGCCATTTCAAAACATTAGAAGCATAAATTACTCGGTATTTTGCAATTATGATTTGGTGCTTATTTTGAAATTCCATATTCATTTCGTAATTCCACATTTCATCTCTAAATATGGTTTCAAAATTGAAAACATTTCCCACTAAATTTTTATAATCATTTATTAATTCTTTTTGTGAACCCAAACTGAGTATGGGTTTGATTTCGGTATTGTAGAACTCAATTGCGGTTTCATTGATAGCAAGTCCTTTTTCTACCCAATGATTATTTTTGCAATCTTCTTCATATTTGAAAAAATCAGTAATTAATTTATTAGAAAAGGATTCAGGTAATTTTAGATTTGGTTTATTTAGATGATGTAAATCCTCATCAGAATTAATTTGGAACTGAGAATTAGGAATAATTGAGGAATTAAATAAATACCAATCAGAATCCATAATCAGATAAATAAGTTTTCTGGTTTTGAGTTTTCCTAACCAAGTTCTATATCGAACAGGACCTCTCGGGAACAGGCTTGGGTCAATAACCATTTTGCGAACTTTATTTCCAATTTTGACTTGTAATATTGGAGCAACATGATAACCCCAGTCAATTTTTCCGTTTGGAGATAGTTTTTTTTTATCTGTAAACGAAATTAATTTTGAACTAGATACGGAGTAAATTACAGGCGCAAATGCCCAAATTTTGGCACAAGAATACCCTTTAGATTCAAATAGCAAACTTATGTAATGCGAAATATTATGGCAATTAGCTTGTTGATAACCAAGCGGTATTTCTGATTCCATAATTTCCATAAATAAAGCATTTGCTGTATTCTGATCTATAATCGATGCTTTTCGAGCCGTTAGTAGGGGGTGCTTTTTTTTATGAGTTTGTTTTTTAAAAATTATTAGACTGGAATTACATCAACTTCAACTTTTACTTTATGTTCTCCGGAACTAAAAATGATTCCTTTAAGCGGGGATACATCAGCAAAATCTCTTCCATAAGCAGTTACAATATGTCTTTGTTGCGGAATCATATTGTTAGTTGGGTCAAATTCACACCAACCCATTTCTGGAATATAGACTGAGATCCATGCGTGTGACGCATCAGAACCTTCAAGTTTTACTTTGCCTTTTGGCGGTAAAGTTTCAATATAGCCACTTACGTATCGAGCAGGAATACCAACACTTCTCAAACTAGCAATCGCCAAATGTGAAAAATCTTGACAAACTCCCTTTCTCTCTTTTAAAACCGTTTTTAGTGGAGTATTGATATTTGTTGAACCAGATTTGAATTGGAATTCGGTGTATATTTTTTTGATTAAATTTAAAATCCCTTCGAAAAGCGAAATATCAGGAAGGAGACAACTTTGCGCAAAAGCAATTATTTCCTCGTCCCATTGTATGAACTGGCTTGGCAATTGATATTGTAAGACTTCAATTTTGAGCGCATGATCTGTTTGGAATTTTTTCCGTGCGTCTTCACAGCTAATCGGATTTAAAGGCTGAATAATATCATTAAGAACTTCAATGTCGCTAGATACTAGAACTTTCAGTGATTTATGCGATTCATGAAGCGAAAAATAATGCAAAGTATTTCCGAAAAAATCCTTCCGACTATAAATTTTTGCAGGTTTAGGTTCAATCTCTATTTTGAAGTTACTGCATGTTTGTTTCGCAGAATTCTGCGGTTGTAAGCACACAATACTTTGGTAATTATGAACCGCATTTACGTAGGTATAAATGGTTTGATGTTTTAATTTATATTTCATCAGAATCAATAGTTTCAAGAGTATTTAAAATAGAATGTTGCATCACAGAATGATTAAAATACAAGCTTGCCAAGTTATTTGAAACATTAGAAATAAGTTCAAATACTTGTGAAAGGGTTTGGTCTAATTCAGGACGAAATTGGGTTTCTTCCTGTACTTGTATCAAACGTTCGGCATCGATTAATTTGATTATTGTACTGGCTTCCAAAACTGATTTTTCAGCAATACTCAATCGATTTGGTTCCATTGTTTTTGGTAATTTCGATAAGTAATACGACAGCGTATCTAATAAATACGATAACGTATAAGGCAGGTTTTTTTCTAAAAAGACCATATTAATAACCGCTTTTAAACTCCAATGTGACTTGTAAATATTTCGGTATTGCGCTAAAAGATGGTGGTTTTCTAAAATCGCTTCCATTAAAACAATTTCTTCATCATGATTCTTTTTGAAATTGAAAGTAGATCGAAAAACCGAAATCAGCGATAGAATTCGTTCCACATTTTTTCCGGTTTCTAATAAGTAAAAACCATTATCACGAGGAAGCGTTTCATAGATATTTCCATAAAAGGAAAACAATCGAATATGCAATTTGTCTAAAGCATGATTCACCTGATTGATGTTGCTGGTATTCGTGTTTTTAAGAGAAATGAGACTGTCTTCGACTAAATTAATAATACGACGCGTATCATGATTCCATTTTTCGCTCACCTGATTGATGGTGTTCAATAAAGCTTGAACGTTGTAACAGACAGAACCCGATTTTCTGGAATCGTTAATCAAAAGAAGTAATTCCGCAATTGGATTTTCTAAAACGGCTTCCGTATCAACTTCTTCTTGATCCTTGGCTATTTTACCCACAAATCCTGGATACGTTTGGGTGAGATGTGTAAGCGATTTTAATAAAACAATTAGAAAATCAGGTTGTTTATTTCCTTTGGTCGTCACGTTTTCGTTGAGTCGGTTCAGTATGATTTTCAGAAAACTTCTGAGCGCCATCGTTCTTTCGCACATGCGTCCCACCCAAAACAAGTTTTCAGCATTTCGGCTAGTCAACGAATTGTTGAGTTGATTGATGGCATTTTTGCGTTCTACTGTTTTCTCTTGGTATTCGGTAGGCGTATCGGTTATAATCCAAGTGTCTTTTGAAATTCCACCCAATTGATTGGATATTTCAAACTTTCCTTTTACGGCAGAACTTCGCGTTAAGCCACCTTGCATTACTTTATATTCGTCACCGTCTGAGACTAAAAATGCTCTCATGGCGGCATATCGGGGTTCTATTTTTCCGTTTATGAAAGAAGGAGTGGTCGACAAACTCACTTCTTCTTGGGCTACAAAATCTTTGGGGCTTTTTTGAATCAGCTTTTTCAGGTCTTCTAATTGTTCTTCATTTAACAACCGCCCATAAATAGATCGGAAACCTTGTTTTCGATTGGTTTTTTTTATAATTAATTGTGGTAAATGTTCTAAAACATATTGCAACTCTTTTGCTTGTCCGCACCACCAGGTAGCTACAGAAGGCATCAATAAAGGTTCTTTGAGTAAAAATTTACAGGCATTTTGCATGAAAGCCATAAGTCCGTAATTTTCTAAAACACTGGTTCCAGGAGGATTTAAAACAGCTACATTTCCCAAACGAATCACTTGTAATAAACCGGGAATACCCAGCAAAGAATCTCTTCGCAATTCAAGCGGATCACACCATTCGTCATCCAATCTTTTTATAATAACATCAACACGTTCGAGTTGATCGATTGATTTTAGCCATACAAAACCATCTCGAACTAATAAATCGTTTCCTTGTACCAAAGTATATCCCAAATACGATGAAAGATAAACATGTTCAAAATAAGTTTCGTTTCCGGGACCGGGAGTCAGGAAGACTACATTTGGGTTTTCGTTAGTATTAGTGCCCAGCGTGTCAACGGTTTGTTGCAACTGACTGAAGTAAGGTGAGAGCCTGCTTCGGTATGTTTTTTTATTGAGTTCTGGGAAAACCTTACTCATTACGATTCGGTTTTCCAGCGCATATCCAGAACCGGACGGCGATTGTGTTCTATTGTCTAACAACCACATTTTTCCGTCAGGACCACGGGCTAAATCCACGGCATACGTCAGTAATTGTTTGTCATGTTTTTGTTTTATATCAAAACAAGGCAACAGAAAACCAGAATTATCATAAATTAATTCGGCAGGAATGATGGCATTTTTAATTAGTAATTGTGGGCCATAGATATCTTTTAAAATCAAATCCAGCAAATGCGCTCTTTGTTTAAGTCCTTTTTCAATTGTTTCCCATTCCGATTGGTGAATTAGAAACGGAATTGGGTCTAGTTTCCACGCTCGATTGGATTCACTATTTGAATCATAAACATTATAGGTAACACCATTTTCCTTTAATTTTTTTATGATTTCCTGATTGCGCAACTCCAATCCTTCAATTCCTACGGATTCTAAAGTATCAAAAAGCCCTTGCCAATACGGCTTTACTTGTCCGTTTTGGTCTAAAACTTCATCGTATGAATTGATAGTCTCTTTATAGGTGTTAAGCAGTCCCAATGAAATATCTTGAATCATTTGTTAATAGTGTATGAAATGGATTTAAGGTTTGCAAAATAAAGGTTTTTAAAGCGAACAACAATGTAATTATTCTATTCTTTTGCTTTCCAATAATGTCTTAAATCTAAAGTATAAGGGTATTCTGGATCAATAAGCTCTAAAGGTGTGTCAAGTTTAAGATTTGATTTTGATTCTACCAGAAAACGAGAAGTAGCCGAATTATTTGCAATCATTTCTTTCTCTTTTTCTACATCCTCAAGTCCTGAAGAAGGGGTGTGACCAAAATCCCAAAAGCGACTTATTTTTCTTGATTCTGCTTCAAAACTATTCACTGGGAAACTATCAAAACTTCTTCCACCAGGATGCGTTACAAAATAGGTACAACCGCCAATTACTTTATTATTCCAAGTATCGACTAAGTCAAAAACTAGAGGTACATCTATTCCAATATTAGGATGCAATGCAGATGGTGGGTTCCATGCTTTGTATCGAATACCTGCTACAAATTCTCCTTTAGTACCGGTGCTCCTTAACGGAATTCGGCAGCCTTTGCATAATAAAATATGACGGTCGGGTACGATTCCAGAAACTTTTACCTGCAAGCGTTCTAATGAAGAATCTACAAATCGAGAAGTTCCAGAACTAGATTGTTCTTCGCCAAGTACATGCCAAGGCTCTATTCCTAAACGAATTTCTAATTGAATATTATCAATGGTCACGTTTCCATGATGCGGATATCTAAATTCGAAGAAAGGATCAAACCATGAAATATCAAAATTATATCCAGCATCTTTTAAATCATTAACCACGTCAATCATATCCAAATAAGCAAAATGTGGCAACAGGAATTTATCATGCAATTCCGTTCCCCAACGCACCAGTTTTTTTTCATATGGATCTTTCCAAAATTTTGCGACCAAGGAACGAACTAATAAATTCTGCACCAAGTTCATATGTTTGTGAGGAGGCATATCAAAAGCCCTCAATTCTAATATTCCCAAACGTCCTGTAGATGAATCCGGAGAATATAATTTATCAATACAAAACTCGGAACGGTGCGTATTTCCGGTAATATCTGTCAATAGGTTTCTAAAAATACGATCTACCATCCAAAAAGGAACTTCTTTATCTTTTGGAATTTGATCAAAAGCAATTTCTATTTCATAAAGACGCTCATCACGACCTTCGTCAATACGTGGCGCTTGACTGGTTGGCCCGATAAAAGGTCCGGCAAAGAGGTAACTTAAAACAGGATGGTGTTGCCAATAGGTAATTAAGCTTCTTAATAAATCAGGTCTTCGCAATAGGGGACTATCTTCAGGTCTTTCGGCACCTAATGTTACATGATTTCCTCCTCCAGTTCCGGTATGACGACCATCAACCATAAATTTATCGGTGCCTAAACGAGATAAAAAGGCTTCTTCGTAAAGAGCTGTTGTATTGTCTACGATTTCTTGCCAAGATTTAGCTGGATGCACATTGACTTCAATAACACCAGGGTCTGGAGTAACCATCATTTTCTCGACTCTGTAATCCGTTTTGGGTTGATAACCTTCAATTCGTACTGGCATTTGTAATTTTTCGGCAGTAATTTCGATCGAAGTAATTAAGTCTACATAATCTTCTAAATAATCTGTTGGTGGTAGAAAAATGTACAACATTCCATCGCGTTCTTGCACGCACATTGCTGTAATGAAAGTATCGACTTCAAATAATAAGGAATCCTCTTTCTTTATTTCCTCTTTTTTAGACAATACTTTTTTAACGGATTTATAAATCTTTGAAATAGTTCCATACCGATTTTTTACTTTTTCCGAGCAATCTCCTAAAGCCGGTAAATCTTCAAATAAACTTCTATCTACAACCGTTTCTCTCTTGTTTTTGGAAACCTCGGGCAAGGAATCTAATGGTAAACGCAAACCAATTGGGGAATTTCCCGGAATTAAAAAGCAGTTTCCTCGTCTAAATTCCCAAGCACAACTTTCCCAATTATCCTGAGCGTAATTTTTTTGTATTGGCAAAACAAATCCTGATGGATTATTCAAGCCTTTTTCTAGAACCCTAGCAAGATTATGCCTTTCGATAGAATCTTTTAAATTCACTTTCATTGGATCTAAATTCACCGGAAGTTTACCTTCTTCAAGAGCCCAATAAATGGGATCTTCGTAAGTAGGTAATATATTTTTAGTATCAATTCCTAAAAATTTGGTTAATTCGATAGTGAATTTTTCAGCATCGTGAAAAGTAAATTGAGTTTCTCCTTCTTTTGCTATTAAAGCATCATTTTTCCACAAAGGAAATCCGTCTTTTCTCCAGTATAATCCATATTGCCAACGCGGGAATAATTCTCCGGGATACCATTTTCCTTGACCAAAATGTAGTAAACCTCCGTGAGCAAATCGCTGTTTTAAACGAAGTGATAAATCGTAGGCTAGTTTTCGTTTTAGTGGTCCATCTGCAGCTGTATTCCATTCGGCTCCCTCAAAATCATCAATAGAAATGAAGGTCGGTTCTCCACCCATAGTTAGTCTTACATCACCTTGAATTAAATCGTTTTCAACAACATTTCCTACCGCCATTATATCTTCCCATTGTCTGTCAGAATAAGGTTTAGTTACTCTTGGATCTTCATGAATGCGGGTTACTTTGTTTTCGAAATCAAAACTTACTTCACATTTTTCTGTTGCACCAGTAACAGGTGCAGCGCTTTGATAATGAGGAGTACAGCATAATGGAATATGTCCTTCGCTAGCGAAAAGTCCCGAAGTAGGATCTAATCCAATCCAACCAGCTCCTGG
Organism: Flavobacterium sp. 123; assembly: GCF_003634825.1. Taxonomy (NCBI): domain Bacteria; kingdom Pseudomonadati; phylum Bacteroidota; class Flavobacteriia; order Flavobacteriales; family Flavobacteriaceae; genus Flavobacterium; species Flavobacterium sp. 123. The sequence continues at coordinate 120,462 of NZ_RBXD01000001.1, read as the reverse complement.
AAGATAAACTTCGACCCAAGCATGTAAATCGGTAAAATCATTCTCGGGTCCTGATGGTCCGTCAAGCGATTTTATATCGGGCGCTAATTGTACAATATAACCAGAAACAAATCGTGCAGCTAAACCAAAATGTCGTAAAATATGAATTAATAGCCAAGCAAAATCTCTGCAAGACCCACTTTTTATCCTTAATGTTTCTTCGGGTGTTTGCACACCAACTTCCATCCGCAGATTGTAAGTAAGCGTTTTATAAACACTTTGATTGAGGTAAACTAAAAAATCATTTATTTCTATGGAATCATTTATTTTTATGCTTTCAATATATTTTAAGAATATGGGACTTTCTTCGCTTAATTTTAAATAAGGAATTAATTCTTGTTCGAGTGAATTATCATATTTAAATGGATACTTCTGAGCATATTCTTCTACAAAATAATCGAATGGGTTAATGACCTGAAGTTTTGCTATTACTTCGACCTCGACTTTTAATTCCTTGATTTTATCAGGAAAAATAACTCTAGCTTGATAATTTCCAAAAGGGTCTTGTTGCCAATTTATAAAATGATCCTCGGGACTAATTTTAAAAGAATATCCCTCGATAGCAGTTCTTGAATGTACAGCAGGACGAAGTCTAAAAACGTGAGGGAATAATTTAACGCTTTGGTCAAATTTATATGTTGTTTTGTGTGAAATGGCTATTTTTATAGACATAGTATTAGGATTATTTTTATGATTATTTCTTATGTACAAATATTGAAAAAAAATCACTATTTATTGAAATTATATAATAATAATGCAAGTGTTTTTTATTTGTATATCTTTAATTTGATAATTTTACTCTTTTTAATTGCGAATAATTTAAAATTTATAAAAATCATAAAAAACCCAATACTCATAGACTTGATTTACAAAAATGAAAACTTGAATGGAGCATCTTCATTTGGCTTTATTTCTAGTTTTGAATAAACATATAAATAGTACTTTAGCGCAATAAATATAAAGTCATGTTATACCTAGTTTTAAGTATTTTTTGTAGCGTAACTGTTGGTGTTCTTTTTAAAATTGCACGAAAAAATATACGTAGTACTACCCAAATTGTAGCTTCTAATTATGTGTTTGCTCTTATACTTTGTTACTTTTCCTTTCAACCAGATTTTACCGAATTGCAATCAGATGCTCCTTGGTTTATTTATTTAGCATTAGGTGTTTTATTGCCTACAGTTTTTCTTTTTTTAGTGGCTTCCATAAAGCATATGGGAATTGTAAAAACAGATGCAGCGCAACGGCTTTCTTTGTTTATTCCAATCTTGGCAGCCTGGCTTTTATTCAAAGAAGATTTCAGCGTAATTAAGATTATAGCTTTTCTAATTGGATTTCCAGCTCTTTTGTTGATACTTGCTAAGCCTTCAGAAAACACCAAAAATAAATGGAAATACCCAGTTGTAGTTTTTATTGGTTTTGGGGTTATTGATATTCTTTTTAAGCAAATTGCTAGTTATACAACTTTGCCTTATACGACATCATTATTCTTTGTTTTTGGAATTGCTATGAGCATAATGTTTTTGGTAGTTGCTTACGAAATAGTTTTAAGGAAAGTAAAATTTGACCTTAAAAGTATTCTTTTTGGAGCTTTGGTAGGAATTGTAAATTTTGGTAATATTCTTTTTTACCTCAAGGCGCATCAGGAATTTTCTCAAAACCCATCAACTGTTTTTGCAGGAATGAATATGGGTGTAATTATAATAGGAAGTGTAGTAGGAGTATTGGTTTTTAAGGAAAAACTATCCAATTGGAATTATTTAGGACTGCTATTTGCGTTATTGGCAATAGTTTTAATTGCAGTCTCACAAACGGTCTAATATTTTTTTGGTTAAACCAAAAGATCAGATATTTTAATTAATCCTTTCTAATTCTAAATTCAATTGATTTGACTCTTCTTCTAGTTTTACGATTTCGTCTTTCAAAAAATCAATTTGTGTTTGCAACGTATTAATTTCTTCATTTCTTTCGTTGCTAGTGCGTAGAATTTTAAAATCTTTAGCTTTTACTAATTTATTTTTGGCTTCTTCTAAATTGGTTTTGTTTTCAGTAAGCAAGGATTTAATCTCAATAAGTCGGCTGTTGATAGTTTGCTTGCGTTCATTTAACTGTCGTTCCGCTTCTGCTTTTTCAGTTTGAGCAATACGCGCTTTTTGTTCTTCAATTTCTTTTTGTTGCAGTAAAAACTGTTGGTTTTCTCTTTCTGTTATTTTGTTTTTACGTTCCAATTCTTCGCTACGAGTATCTTGATAGTTATCAAAAGCTATGGTTCCAATAGTTAAAAGTAACAATACAATACTTCCCCAAAAAGCATTTTTTGACAATCCTAAAATAGTTGAAGGTTTTTCAGCATGTGTTATTCTGGCTGCAGGAGGAGTCGCATTCGCATTAAACGATTTTATAGGTGGTGGAGTTGCAATTAAGACTGATTTTAATTCAGGAATATCAGTTGCATATTGCCAGTTTTCCATTCCTTCAAACCACACTGGAGTTGATGGAGTTATATGATTAGCTTTTAATTCCTCAAGGGCAAAAGGGCCGATAGTTTCGTTGTTGAGGTGTAGAAAATATTTTTTCATTTTTGGATTATGATAGTTTTTTCAAGCTTTAAAATAATTTTAAAAATACATAAATAACTTACTTTCCGATGCAATATTTGAAGTTGCCATAGTTTTTATAGTATTTAACTAATATTGGTTAAGAAATAGCTAGCTAAAAATATAAAAACAAAAACTTCCGAACAAGAAAAGACAATTATTTTCAATGAGCTTTTCTTAGTAATCGATATAAGTATTTCATACAAATATAATATTATATAATAAGTGTTTATATCTTAATTTAAAAACATAATGCTTTTGAAAAAGAAAAAAGAAAGACGTCAAATTGAGAAAATGCCAAGTTAACCTGACGAACGAAGTGATTGCTTAACTATCCGAACTACCACCTGATGAATAAGATAGAAGCAGTAAAAATGTAACGAGTAAGTAAATTAGTTTTTATATTAAACTTGAGTTAAAAGCACCCAAATAAAAGCAGATAGGGTTTCTATATAAGTAGGTAATCTTAAATTGGAATTGAAAAACTTGTTTTGAATCCTTTGTGGGAGTTAGTGTCAAAAGCAATGCTTCCTTTTACCGCTTCAATACGATTTTTTATGTTACGTAGTCCATTTCTCAAATTTTGTTCATCTAAAGTAGCTCCAATCCCGTTATCACTATAATCAATCTGTAATTTATTTTTATTATTTTTAAAACTTAATACTACTAAACTACATTTACTGTGTTTTCGCATGTTGACTAGTAGTTCTTGAACAACCCTATAAACAACAATTTTTTTATTACTTTCTAATTTCATCCATTCAATAAGATTCATTCCATTAACTAAAACAGTCACTTCTTTTGAATTAAATCCCGAAATCATTTCTTTAAATCCATTGATAAATTCACTTCCAATAGCAATGCTGTTATTCTCGTTAGAAATATTTCGTGTTCTGGAATAGATTGCATATAAATTATTCAGCATTACATTTTTGTTCTGGTTAGAAGACAAATCCTGTGTTTCAGCAAAAGCCATTGTCTGAAAAACGTCATTTGCTAGTTCATCATGTAGTTTTTTTGCAATTCTAATTTCAGTATCATAGGAGATTTTAATCTTGTCTTTTTTGTTTTTTGTAATTAAATAATTGGACAAGAATCCCGTAATAGTAATACCTATAGCAACAAGAAAATACAAGAGTTGATTTCTGTTTTTTTGTTGTTCTAATTGAAGCTCGGTTATAATTTTATTTGATTTTAGTTTTAGATTTTCTTCTTTGGCTATTCTGGAATCATATTTTATTTTTGCAAATTGATTTCGTGATTTTTGCCTTGCTTTATTAATACTATCATTTAATTGAATGTATTTTTCGGAATAGTTCTTCGATTGATTTCCCGTGCTGGTTTGTATTAATGCGGCTAATGCTTCTAAACGCTCATCAATACTATTCACTTTAGTAGCCTTAACATAACCAAGTTGGGCATATTTATTTGATAATTTCAAATTACTTTCTTTATAATAATTAGAAAGGTGAAGATAACTAGCTGCCATTCCCCAATCATCTTTTATTTGTTCCTTTATTTTTAAGGCACGGTTCAAATAATCAATTCCTTTAGGATTCCCCACTTTGAAGTAAGAATAGCCTAAATTATCAAGTACTTTTGAAAATGATGCGGGATCATTTATAATTTTTTTTCTCAAAGTCATGGGAAGAAGAAACTTTATAGCTCGATTGTAGTCTTTCTTAGCCATGTACACTACTGCAATATTATGTTTTAATTTTAATTTCCGAACGTCGTCTATTTTTGAATTTAGTGCCTTATTGTAAAAATAAAGTGCATTTTCGTAATCAAATAGCCTCAGATTAATAATCCCAAGATAAGTATAAATGCCACATTCATATGTTCCGTCCATAGCTTTATTAAGGTACGGGATGGCTTCTGTTATAGAGGTCTCACTTCCGTAATAATCGCCCTGGTTTTGTTGGATTTCTGACATTCTTTCCAAAGAATAAATAATTCGGGTGTTGTCTGTTCTAGGATTACAAAGAAACTTTGCCTTATTATGATAATAGAAGGCACTATCGTATTTTGTTTTTTCTAAATAGTAGTCGCCAAGGTCAATGAGACGATCAATTTCTTTTAGATTACTTTTTTTTTCGGGTGTTTTTAATATTTTTTTTTCGCAGGATTGCAAAGTAAAAAACAATACTATTATTAAAATATAAATCGGGAAATGGTCTTTATTGAGATTCATTTCCCGAAATTACAGAAATTAATTAAATAAAAATAAACCTACTTCATTAATTTTTTAACGTGGTTTAGTGGATGGTATAGTAATATTTAGATCACTCGCTACCACTGTAACTTTATTGTTCCCAGATAGCACGGATTTGCAATCCGTGCCTGCAAAGTTGAGTAATCTGCAAGAAACTATGCTGGTTTAGATAATAATTTAGCTATTATTTTGTTAGATTTGTTTTGAATTTGATTGTGGACACGGATTGCAAATCCTCGCTATCGTGTATGGTGCAATAATGGTACAAAAAAGAGCAAACTATCTGCAAATAAAGCTATATAAACATAAAGAAAATCCCAGTTAAAATGTTATAAAATAGCATTTTAACTGGGATTTTTTGCTTTGTTATGTTTTGTGAGGTTACTTTCCGATACAGAAATTAGCAAAAATATTCCCTAACAATTCATCATTGGTAACTTGTCCAGTTATCATCCCGAAATGATACAAGGCTTCTTTGATATCTAAAGCCATTAAGTCGCTAGATAAATTGGTTTCTAATGCGTATTTTACTTTTTGGATTTCTTCCAAAGCTTTCAATAAAGAATCATAATGACGCGTATTAGTCACGATTGTTTCGTTATTGCGAAGCGCACCAGTGTTTACAAAAGATAGTAATTGGTTTTTAAGTTCATTAACCCCAATTTTTTCTTTTGCAGAAATGGTTTCAAGTTTAACATCTAATGGTTCCAGTTGTTTGCGAATGCTTAGAACTTCATTTTCTGAAAGCAAATCAATTTTATTGATAACAACTACTAAAGGTTTTAGAGGAAATTGATTTTTGATTTTCTCGATTTCTACGATGTATTCTGAACTTTGAACTTTAAATTTTAAGCTTTCAAATAAATATAAAACGACTTGTGCTTGCTCAATTTTTTCAAATGTTTTGCGAATTCCAATGCTTTCCACAACATCAGTAGTATCTCGGATTCCAGCAGTATCAATAAATCTAAAACCAATACCACCAATGACTAATTCGTCTTCAATGGTATCACGAGTAGTTCCTGCAATTTCAGAAACAATAGCACGTTCCTCATTCAATAAAGCATTTAATAGTGTTGATTTTCCCACATTTGGTTCACCAACAATCGCCACAGGAATTCCATTTTTGATGACATTCCCCACGGCAAAAGAATCAATTAAACGTTTCAATACAAACTCAATTCGGTTGACTAATTCATGAAATTGGGTTCTGTCTGCAAATTCAACATCTTCTTCGGCAAAATCCAATTCGAGTTCAATCAGCGAAGCAAAATTCAAAAGTTCTTCCCTGAGTTTAGCGATTTCATTTGAAAAACCACCACGCATTTGTTGCATCGCTATTTGGTGAGACGCTTCATTATCGGACGAAATCAAATCGGCTACAGCTTCGGCTTGTGATAAATCGAGTTTTCCGTTCAAGAAAGCACGAAGGGTAAATTCTCCAGGGTCAGCCATTCGACAGCCTTTTCGAAGCAACAATTGGATAATTTGCTGTTGAATATAAGTCGAACCATGACAAGAAATTTCGATTGTATTTTCACCAGTGTAGGAGTTAGGTCCTTTAAAAATAGAAACTAAAACTTCGTCTAAAGTTTTGGTTTCATCCATAATATGACCTAGATGTAATGTATGAGTTTTTTGATTTCTTAAATCTTTATTTTTGATAGATTTAAAAACAGAATGACCAATAGCAATGGCATTTTCGCCCGAAATTCGGATTATGGCTATTGCTCCAGCTCCTGAAGGAGTGGCTAAAGCAACTATAGAATCATTTGAAATCATATTTTTAAATCAATTTTATGCAAAAGTAAGTAAAAATAGGCAGTCAACAAGTTCAAGGTTTAAATGCTTTAACTTTATTTTTAGTTAAAAATTTGCCAAACTGATAATTATCATGCTATATTCATATATGTTTTGTAATTTTATGTAAATAACTGATTGGTAATAAATTAACTTGTGTTATGAAAAAAATTTTATTTCCCACAGATTTTTCAGATGTTTCTAAAAACGCCTTTATTTATGCCTTGAAATTGGCTGAAAGTATCCATGCTGAAATTATCACTTTGCATGTTTATGATTTACCTCAAACCAGTTATATTGACGTGACTCCATATTTACAAGAAATTTATGAGGTAACGGAATTGAGCAATTTTGAAAACTATCGGGATGAAGTTCCGGTTTTAAGAACAATTGCCGAAGCAAATAAATTAGAGCACATCAAGATGAGTCATGTCTTGGTTAGAGGGAATTTGATTCAAGAGACAATCACTTTAACTAATAAAGAAAAAATTGACTACATAGTTATGGGTACCAAAGGTGCTTCAGGCTTAAAGGAAACTTTTTTAGGTACAAATACCACAAAAGTGATGAACGACACGCAAGCGATTGTTCTTGCTATTCCTGAAGGATGCCATTTTCAGCCCATAAAAAAAATACTTTTTGTTACAGAATACTTGCCTAAAGATATTCAAATATTGAAAAAGATTATGGCTTTGGCCAAAGTTTTTCAAGCGCATATTGATTGTTTGTATGTTAAAGCGCCTCATCAAATTGACAATCGGGAAAATATAAAAGAATGGGAAGAAATTGTAAAAAATGAAGATGTGCTCTTGCATTCTATTATGGGGAATGATGTTGAAGGGATTATTTTAGATTTTATTGATTTAAATAAAACGAATTTAATAACCATGCACGTGTATCACAAAAACTTCTTCGAAAAATTATTTCAAATTAGTCTTTCTAAAAAATTGAGTTTTCATGTGAATGTGCCTATTTTGGCGATTCACGGTTCATAAGAATTAGATTCTAAAGTAAACCAGAAGGTTTAGGGTTTATAGATTGTTTTTTTTTTAATAGAAACTATATTAATTTTTGATACGATGAAAAAAATTCTATTTCCAACAGATTTTTCCGAAGTTGCTACAAATGCGTTTGTGCATGCTTTAGAATTTGCGAAAATTGTTCAAGCCGAACTTGTTTTACTGCACTCGTTTGATTTGCCAGTATTTGACAACCAGTTTTTTCCTGAAAATTATGCGGTTATTTATGATTCATTGGAGTTGTCTCAATTTGAAGTATTCAAACATGAAATTCCAAAGTTGCGCGCTATAGCTGAAGCACATAACCTCGATAAAATTAAAATGACACATAAGCTTATGGATGGGGATTTACTACATAATATTAAAAAATCAATTAAAGAAGATAAAATTGATTTTGTAGTAATGGGAACAGCAGGAGCCACGGGATGGGAGGCTTTTTTTGTAGGAACAAATACAAATGATGTGATTTCTGGTGTTGATGTACCGATGTTATGCGTTCCATTAGAAGCAGAATTTAGAAAAATTGAAACCATTGGATTTACCACTCGCTTTAGACCAAAAGATAAAAAAGCATTAAAAAAAGTCTTGAGTATTGCCCAAAAAACAAACGCAGTTGTGAAATGTTTGTATGTAAAAACAAGTGATTCAGATGTTGAAACCAAAACTATTGAAGCATGGGAAAATGAGTTTAGAGATGACCCAATTGAGTTTTTTGTGATTAACAGCGATGAAGTAAAAGAAACTATATATGATTTTATTCTCTATAAAAGCATTGATGTTTTGACAATGCTTACTTATAAAAGAGGATTTTTTGAAGGAATATTTAAACCAAGTTTAACTAAAAAAATAATATCCAATTTTGACATTCCAATCTTGGCCATGCATATTGATTGATTTTAAAAATAGTTTTTTACATACAAATCAATCAATTTAAAAGGATGCTTTTTTAAATAACCTCCTATATTTGCAACTCATCAGATGAATTATGGGAGTGTATGAAATAAATAGGGATTTGTATTCGGTTCAGTTGAATACAATCAATAAAAAATACAATAGTATCAGCATTTTAAGGCTTGGTGCTATTGTATTTTTTTTGGTATGCATGTATTATTATATCAAAAATGGAGAAGCTATTTTTATAGCTTTAGCTGTTTTGTTTTTTGGAATCTTCCTTGTTTTAATGCGCTTTCATTCTAAGTTAGTCTTTCAGAAGCAAATCAAACAAGCCCTAATAGCAATTAATGAAAATGAAATTGCTTATTTGAAAAGAGAAAAAAATCCTTTCGAAAATGGAGTTGAATTCAATGATTTTAACCACCCATATGCTTATGATTTAGATATTTTTGGAGAACATTCTTTGTTTCAAAACCTAAATAGAACCGCTACTTTTATTGGCAAAAAAACATTAGCAAATCAATTATTGACGCTTTTACCTAATGAAGATATCCATAGAAATCATAAAGCTGTTCAAGAGTTATCCGAAAAAATAGATTGGCGTCAAGAGTTTTTGGCTTTCGCCAAAATAAGCAATGATAACCAAACCAGTTATAAAACACTTTTGCAATGGAATCGGTTTAATAGTTCTCCATTGTCTAAAATTAGCATCTGGATTTCGTATGTGCTTCCATTGCTTTTTATAGGCACTTTGATGGCTTATTTAATAACCTATAAAACAGTTTTCTTATCCTATCTTGCTTATGTATTTGTTATTAATTTAGCTTTTTTAGGTAGGTTTTTAAAACGCATTCAGATAGAAATCGCTAATGCTTCAACTATTGATATGATTATCAATAAGTATGCTTTGTTGATGCAAAAAATTGAGGAAGAAACATTTCATTCGGAACGATTAATCGATTTACAAAAACGTCTTACCTATAAAAAAGAGAATGCTAGCGTTCATTTGAAACAGTTAGCTAATTTGTTTTCAAAGATGGATAGTATTGGAAACTTTGTTACTGGATTAGTTTTTAACGGAACTTTTTTATTTAATTTTCACGTGCTTAAAGCTTTAATCCAATGGCGTAAAGACCACGCTGATGCATTAGAAGATTGGCTTGAAGTTATCGGCGAATTTGAAATGTTAAATAGTTTAGCGAATCTTTCGTATAATAATCCTGATTTTGTTTATCCAACTTTGAATACCAATTTTGAAATTGAGTTCTCTAATTTAAGCCATCCGTTATTGAATCCTGAAACTAGAATAGGGAATGAGGTACAATTTTATCCGCAGTCGTTTATGATTTTAACGGGTTCAAATATGTCAGGTAAAAGTACGTTTTTGAGAAGCTTGGGAATAAATATGGTATTAACTGGTATTGGTTCTTCTGTTTGTGCTAGTCAGGCAAATGTGCATCCGTTACCCGTTTTGGTTTCGATGCGATTATCCGATTCTTTGTCGGATAGTGAATCTTATTTCTTTGCTGAAATCAAACGTTTAAAACTGATTATGGATGAATTAGAAGTCAGTCCCGCTTTTGTTTTATTAGACGAAATATTACGAGGAACAAATTCTGATGACAAACGTAATGGAACAATTGAAGTGGTTAAAAAAGTGATTAAAAAGAAGACCATTGGAGCTATTGCAACTCATGATATTGAAGTGTGTCTGACTACAAATGAGTATCCAAATGTTTTGACTAATAAATGCTTTGAAGTTGAGATTAAAAACGATGAATTGTATTTTGATTATAAACTTCGGGATGGGATTTGTCAAAACAAAAGTGCCACATTCCTAATGAAAAAGATGGGTGTGATTTAAGCAAACGGGTTCTAAAATTCCAATTTATTATAAAAACAATAAACCACAATTTTGGTTAGAAATTGTGGTTTTTTAATATAAATGGTTTTGGTTAGTTTGCTATTTTATTATGAATTAGCTATTCAACATAACTGGCATTACAAGCATTGTAACAGTTTCACCTTCTTCTAATCCATCAACTGGAGTTAGGATTCCAGCTCTGTTAGGTAATGACATTTCAAGCATAATCATATCGGATTGTAAGTTGGTCAACATTTCAGTAAGGAAACGAGAATTATACCCTATTTGCATATCATCACCTTGATAATCACAAGTCAATCTTTCCTCAGCTTTGTTAGAGTAATCAATATCTTCCGCAGAAACATTCAATTCAGCTCCAGCTATTTTCAAACGAATTTGGTGTGTAGTTTTATTCGAAAAGATTGCCACACGACGAACAGAACTCAAGAATTGAGAACGATCAATCATTAGTTTATTTGGGTTTTCTTTTGGGATAACCGCTTCGTAGTTTGGATATTTTCCATCTATTAAACGGCACATCAAGATGTAATTATCAAAAGAGAAAGTAGCATTTGAATCGTTGTATTCAATTTTTACTTCAGTATCTGATGTTGAAAGGATATTTTTTAAGATGTTCAACGGTTTCTTCGGCATGATAAAATCAGCTACTTGAGAAGCTGTTACATCAGTACGTGCATATTTTACTAATTTGTGAGCATCAGTAGCTACAAAAGTTAATCCTTGTGGCGAGAATTGGAAGAATACACCTGACATAACAGGACGTAAATCATCATTTCCAGCTGCAAAAATAGTTTTGCTGATAGCTGTTGCCAAAACATCTGAAGGAACTAGTGTTACAGAAGGTTCATCTAGATTTACTGATTTTGGAAATTCATCACCAGGAGCATAAGCCAAAGCATATTTACCTGAATTTGAACTGATTTCTATAGTGCTGTTTTCCTCAACTGTAAAAGTTAGTGGTTGCTCTGGGAATGTTTTAAGAATTTCCAAAAGTAATTTTGCAGGAACAGCAACGCTTCCTTTACTGGTTGAATCAATATCTAATGTAGCTGACATTGTAGTTTCTAGATCCGAAGCAGAAACGGTTAATACATTGTGGTCTAATTCAAATAAAAAGTTATCTAAAATAGGTAAAGTATTGCTACTATTGATAACGCTACCTAAAACTTGTAATTGTTTTAATAAGTATGAACTCGATACTATAAATTTCATCTGTTGTGTTTTATTATTTTTGGGTAAACTTTTTAACTTCTTTTAAAATCATCCACCCTACAAATATATCGTAAACTATTCGAGTTTGGAAAATTTTTTATTAACATCTATTTACTGTATTTTCTTTTTCTTAGGAATGTAAAAACAAGTCCAAAAAGTAGCAAAATTAGAATTGGTAGCCCGATAGTTATGAACTGTGTTCGGGTATAGTTTTCATAAACTTTTTCTTTATTTAATAATGGCAAATCAAGATCTTTACTTCGAATGTTAATAAGTCCAGTATCATCTAAAAGATAATTGACACAATTTACTAGAAAATCTTTGTTGTCATACAAATTCCCAGAACGTTGATCGTAACCTAATTCTACGGGTTGAAAATTCTTGTCTAATTGATTCTTTATTAAGTCTCCATCAGCAATAACAATCATCTTATTTTCTTTCCCTTTCGATAAAAATGTTTTTTGGTCAAAAGGCAAAACACGGTTTTCAAACATCGAGTGAAACGAGCCTTCTAACAATACCGAAAGAGGAATGTTTCCTTTATTTAAATAGTCGTTCGGACTTGTTTCTTCGGTTACGATACTTAAATTAATTTCGGATGGAGCTCCTATTTTCTTTGAATATTGAGAGGATTGTAAAAGAACGGTTTTTTTGATTCCGTTTTTCAAGGTGTCAATGGGATTTGCAAAATCAAATTTGATACTGCCTAAATTTTTTACAATCGGATGCTTGCTAGTAGGATATACTTGCGGCGCAAATTTCCAAGTAAACTCCTGAAATTGAGCAGCACTTCCTGGATCTCCCGAAGCTAGTTTTATAGGACTTCCTTGTTCGTCTTTTACAATGTCAGGATTGATTCGGATGCCATATTTGAAAAACATATCATTCAAATTCAAATCTCTTGGATACGCAAGTGTAGCTCCCGAATTGTTATACAAACTATCCATTTCTACAGCAACTTGATCAATAAGCCACATTGTTTTTCCACCATTCATTATAAATTGATCTAAAACTTGTTTTTCGCTATCGGTAAAAGTTTCTGTGGGTTTAGCAATAATCGCTAAATCATATTTTTCTAAAGCAGCTAAACTTCCTGTTGGATTTTTTGCCACAGAATCAAGTGTAAAAGGTCCAATGTGATAACTTTCTCTAACTTGTAACAGAAATTTAGCAATAAAAGCTTCGTGAAACTCCCCATTTCCTTTGATAATGGCTATCTTTTTTTGCTTGGCTTTGGTGATTTTATTCAAAGCATCTGCAATGGAATATTCTAAATGTTGCACCGAGCCAATTACTTTTTGAGTGGTAGAGGCACCCATAATATTTTTCAACAAAGGAATATTGACTTCTTTGTTGTCATAAACGGCAATTGCCCAAGGAAAAACCATTGCTTGTGATTGTTTCCCTTTATCGTCAACGGTTATGTTTATTGGTGTAAGACCTTTTCGGTACAACTCTTTGATGTTGTCCATACTTTCGTCTTGGTTTTCCAAAGGATCAACAAACTCAAAAACAATATTCGAATTATATCCTTGAAATTCTTCTAATAATTGTCTGGTTTCTTGTTGTAATCTCTTGAACTCAGCAGGCAAATCACCCTGCATATATACCTTTATAGACAGTGGATTTTTGACTTGTTTGATAATATTCAACGAAGTAGTTGAAAGCGTGTATCTTTTGTCTTTTGTTAAATCAAAACGATGAAAAAAACTGTTGCTTATTACATTCAAAAGCAATACTATTAAAATTATACTCAGTAAAGATTTTATGTTTTTTTTATTGGAAGTAGTCATTACGATTTAACAGATTTTAAATTATAAACAGTAAACGAAAGGAACAAGATTGTGATACTAGCAAAATAGATACTATCACGCGTGTCAATAACGCCACGACTCATACTTTTGAAATGATCTTGCATTCCTAAAGAAGCAATTATAGTTGATAAACTTGGAATAGTACTGGCAATTCCTTCAAAACCAAAATAGAATATAAAGCATAAAAATACCGATATAATAAAAGCTACAATTTGATTGTCAGAAAGGGTAGAGGTGAAAACGCCTATGGCACAATAAGCCGAAATCAAAAATAATAAACCAAAATAAGAACCAATTGTACTTCCCATATCGATATTACCTTCTGGCATTCCTAAATTTGAAATTACCGCTACATATATAAAGGTTGGAATAACTGCCATTATGATGAGTACAACAGCTCCAAGAAATTTTCCGTTTACAATTTGCCAAATGGACAGTGGCTTGGTTAGTAATAACTCCAATGTCCCTTGTTTTTTTTCATCCGAAAAGCTGCGCATAGTTACTGCTGGAATTAAGAAAATAAAAATCCAAGGTGCTAAGGTGAAAAAAGGAGTTAAATCAGCGAAACCACTATTTGAAATGTTATAATCACCTTCAAAAACCCAAAGGAAAAGGCCGTTTATAATTAAAAAAATGGCAATAACTAAGTAGCCGATTGGCGACCCAAAAAAAGATTTTATTTCACGTAATACGATTGATTTCATTTGTTTTTTGTTTAAAAGTTTAAACCAAAGTAACTAATTTGTTCACACTCCAAGCTTCTGGTTTGTCATTGAATAATTTCTTGGTAAAAGCCCAAACCTCGTTAAAAAGTTCTGATTTTCTATAATTTTCCAAGTCATCTTCGGTTTCCCAATAGCTGTAAGTGAAGAAAATACTTTTATTGTTTTTATCCTGATACAATTCTAAGAAACGGTTTCCAGGCGCATTTCGTATTTTGTCTTTCATTAATTCAAAATTTTCCAAAAAAGCAGGAATATTTTCTTCGTGAAAACTCATTTTTACTATTCGTACAAACATTGTTTTTTGTTTAAAGTTTAAAGTTCAATACGTTTAAAGTTGCTCAACTTTAAACCTTAAACTTTAAACAAATTTTATAAGTATATTATCTCTATAATTCAATCCTAATAAACTATTGGCAGAACCTACTTTAGACGGATTGCTTCTGAAAATGGCAATTTCAAGAAAACCAGCTTCGTTAAAAATAGCCAGTTTTTCGCCTTCATAATACTTTATTGGATATTTATCAGAACTTGCAATTGCGGAATAGTTCGGCAAAATTGTCTTGATGTTTTTTGTTTTCATTACAATCTCATAAGGTCTGCCTTTGGCAATTTCAAGAAATTGTTTTTTAGAAATATTAGTAATTACATTCCCAAAATGATCTATATAAATCACATGGCCCTTCAATGAATTTCCATCTACAGAAGCAATAGCTTGCAGTTCTGTTACTTGTTTTATACTGTTCGTTTCTTTGCCAATAACGTTCAATAAACCACCTTTGGCAATGTGGCATGCAACTTTTACAAAAACATCCATATCAGTTGCCTCATTATGTAGACGGTCATGAATATTTATAGCTACAATTTTTTGTGGGACAATTTTTTGCGAAAGCATACTTAAAATCCCGTTATCAGCTGCAATAAAATAATGATCGTTCCATTGCATCACAATATGTTGGTTTTCTTTATTCCATTCCATATCAACTCCTATAAGATGAACAGTACCTTTTGGAAAACTCGCATACGATGCGCTAATAATGTAACTTGCTTCTACTGTGTTAAATGGGTCGATATCATGTGAAATATCTATAATTGATGCCTCTGAATATTCAGATAAAATCTTCCCTTTCAATGCACCTACAAAGTGATCTTTCAAGCCGTAATCAGTAGTAAGGGTAATTATTGACATAATTTTGTTTATAACTATTGGCGATACCTAAACCTAATTTTTATTAAATTTGAGAAATGCAAAGCTAAAGTATTTTAGGCTTTAATTAAATAGAATTTTAATTTAAAACCCAACAGATGATTAAACCTCTTTTTTTAATTTTTCTATTCTTTTGCAGCCTTCAAGCATTTAGCCAGAAGCTGGTTTATACTTCTAATGGGAATATTACTGATACTGAAAACCATAAAATTTCACCAGAAAAAATTAGAACAATTTTAGCCTCTAATCAGGAAATATTGGATAATTACAATAGCGGAAGAACCAAGAAGACGGTTGGTAATGTGTTGCTAATTAGTGGTTTTGGATTTTTGACTGCTGATTTAATTCATGGACTTACTGCATCTGGAATATCCGCAACTCCATTAGGTGGAGGATATTATGGTTTACAAAGTGAGAAAACCTATCCAACAGCATTGACTTATATAGGTATTGCAGCAATTATAATCGCCATTCCTGTTAAAATTGGTTTTTCAAGAAAAATTGAAAAAGTAGTAACTGATTATAACAATCAGGCAGCTCTAGGTTCCAATCAATTTTATAATACAAAGATGGAATTGATTACCAATAAAAACGGAATAGGATTGCGATTGACATTAAATTAAAACAAACTAAAAACTACTGCTTTTGAACGAAAGAATAATCGAGCTCATAGACATCGCTCCAAAAGAATTTTGGGGTGCTCAAGACACTCATCTTGAAATCATTAAAAAATATTACCCTAAATTAAAAATCGTTGCAAGGGGTACAACAATTAAGGCCTTTGGTGAGAAAGAAGTTTTGGACGAGTTCGAGAAACGTTTTCAACGTTTGATGTTGCATTTTACACGTTACAATACTATTGATGATAATGTAATTGAGCGTGTCATTCTAGGCGATGGTCAAGACGAAAGAAAAATCCAAGGTCAAGACAAAATATTAGTGCATGGTGTAGGTGGTAAAATCATCAAACCGATGACTCCTAACCAACAGTTACTGGTTGACACGATGGATAAAAACGATATGGTTTTTGCTGTTGGACCTGCTGGAACAGGTAAAACGTACACCGGTGTGGCCATGGCTATCAAAGCCTTAAAAGAAAAACAAGTCAAACGAATCATATTAACAAGACCCGCTGTTGAAGCAGGGGAGAACCTTGGTTTTTTGCCTGGAGATATGAAAGAAAAATTAGATCCATACATGCAACCACTTTATGATGCGTTACGTGATATGTTACCTAATGAAAAACTCGAAGATTATATCTTGAAAGGAATTATCCAAATTGCACCTTTAGCATTTATGCGCGGTAGAACGTTAGATAATGCTTTTGTAATATTAGATGAAGCTCAAAACACAACCCATTCTCAAATGAAAATGTTCTTAACTCGTATGGGAAAAAACGCCAAATTTATGATTACGGGTGACCCAGGTCAGGTTGATTTACCTCGAAGAACTATTTCCGGTCTTAAAGAAGCCATATTAGTTTTGAAAGACATTGACGGAATAGGTATTATTTATTTAGATGATAAGGACATTGTACGTCATCGATTAGTTAAAAAAGTAATTGATGCTTACAAGCAGATCGAAAATCATGATTAAAAAATAAATTTTAAGCTAAAAGGATGTAATTTAACTATTTAATTACATCCTTTTTTGCTTTTTAAAGATTAAATTAATGAAAAACCAGCGGTTTAATTATAAGATTTGCTTATCTGTTTTAAATGCAATAAATTTGAAATTATTTAGGAAAGAGAAAAACGAGCAATGACAAAACAGAAAATTAAAGTAGTAATTAGTGACTTAGACGGAACATTACTTAATGCCCACCATAAAATATCAGAATATACCAAGACCGTTTTTCAAGAACTACACAATCAAAACTATTTAGTAATTGTGGCTACTGGACGCCATCATTTGGATGCTATGCCATTAGTCGAAAGTTTAGGTGTTCCACTTTATTTAGTAACATCAAACGGTGCGAGAATTCATTCACCAACCAAAGAATTACTTTTCTCGGTTAATATGGAAAGTGATCATGTAAAATCTATTTTATCTTTAGATATCGACCCTGAAATTACAACTGTTTTATTTCGTGAAAATGTATGGCAAACCAATAAGCACAATGAAAAATTAAATAGTTTTCAAACAGAATTAAACTACCATCCTGAATTAGTGGATTTCAGTACTGTTGAAGATTTAAGCGCGATTAAAGTGTTTTTTACCCATGAAAAACATTCTAAGTTATTAGAATTAAGAGCGCAAATTTTAGAGCATCATTCAGATCTTTTTAGTCATGCTTTTAGTCTTCCAATTTGTTTGGAGTTTATGGATAAATCGGTTGATAAAAGTGTTGCTATAGCTAAAATTTTAGAGAAAGAAAATCTGATTTTTGAAGAAGCAATTTCTTTTGGAGACGGATTCAATGATGAAAATATGCTTAAAGCTACAGGCAAAGGATTAGTTATGGGTAATGCACCAGATTCTCTAAAGAATAAGCTTTCTCATTTAGAAGTAATTCTTACGAATGACAATGATGGTGTTGCAAAACATTTGCACCAAGAATTTCTGGCATCTTCACTTTTAAAATAAAATCAATCTATAATATAGAACAATTTTTAATTGCTTGAACTAATAGGTTTCTTTGCATTTCTTACTAAAATAACCCTAAATTTGCATTCATAAAAAACAACAACCTCACAACATAGAATAATGAGCAATACAATCACAACAACTAATTTTAATTTTCCTAATCAAAAATCTGTCTATAGAGGAAAAGTTAGAGAAGTATACAATATAAATGATGAGCTTTTAGTAATGGTTGCTACAGATAGGCTTTCGGCTTTTGACGTAGTTTTACCAAAAGGAATTCCTTATAAAGGTCAAATTCTAAATCAGATTGCTACTAAGTTTATGGAGTTAACAAAGGATATTGTGCCAAATTGGTTGATAGCTACTCCAGATCCAAGTGTTGCGGTTGGTTATTTATGCGAACCTTTTAAAGTTGAAATGGTAATTCGTGGGTATGTTTCAGGACATGCTGCCAGAGAATATGCTGCAGGTAAAAGAACACTTTGTGGTGTAACTATGCCAGAAGGATTGAAAGAAAATGATAAGTTTCCAGAGCCAATTATTACGCCTACTACAAAAGCAGATAATGGAGAGCATGACGCAGATATTTCAAGAGAAGATATACTCTCAAAAGGAATTGTTAGTGAAGCAGATTATTTAGTTTTAGAAAAATATACTAGAGCATTGTTCCAAAGAGGAACAGAAATAGCGGCTAGCCGAGGATTAATTTTAGTAGATACTAAGTACGAATTTGGTAAAAACAAAAATGGAGATATCGTTCTTATTGATGAAATTCATACACCAGATTCTTCCCGTTATTTTTATGCAGCAGGATATCAAGAGCGTCAAGACAAAGGAGAAGAACAAAAACAATTGTCTAAAGAGTTTGTACGTCGTTGGTTAATCCAAAACGGTTTTCAAGGACTTGAAGGACAAAAAATTCCTAATATGACAGATGAATATATTGAAACTGTTTCAGAAAGATATATTGAATTATATGAAAATATTCTTGGAGAGAAATTTGTAAAAGCAGATATTTCAAACATCAATGATCGAATTGAAAAGAATGTTTTAGCCTATTTGCAAAGTAGAAAATAGATTTAATTCTCTATGAGAAAAACAAAAAATCCAACTAGTCATAGTTGGATTTTTTTTATGCATAAAATTTATTAGCCATTGGATTAGAACAAATAAAAAATTATTCTAAAATCAAAAAGCACCACTATAACAAGTATAGTGGCGCTTTTTCCCTAACCAAGCAATAATTAACAATTAAAACTATCTTCTATTCTATTTGTTCGTGTTTTTTTCTGTTGAAAACCCAAAATATAATTGGAAAAACTAAGAGCGTTAAAACAGTAGCCGTTATTAAACCACCAATGATAACAATTGCCAAAGGTTTTTGAGATTCAGAACCAATTCCTGTAGAAATTGCTGCAGGCATAAGTCCAATTGAAGCCATAAGCGCAGTCATTACAACAGCTCTTGTTCTTGCTTTTACTCCCATAAAAATGGATTCTTCGAGCGTAAATTTGGCTTTCAAATTATTATGAAATTCCGAAATCAAGATAACTCCATTTTGGATACAAATTCCTAATAAGGCTATGAAACCAACACCAGCTGAGATACCAAAATTCATTCCCGTTAGATGTAGTGCAATAATACCACCTATAATTGCAAAAGGAACATTTGCTAAAACCAATAACGAATCTTTTATGTTTCCAAACAAAATGAAAAGCAAAACAAATATTCCTATTAAACTTATTGGCACTACTTGTCCCAATCGAGCACTTGCACGTACTTGGTTTTCAAATTCCCCAGTCCATCCTACAGTATAACCTGTAGGTAATTTTAGTTTTGCTACTCTGGATTGCGCATCAGCAATAGTACTTCCTAAATCTCGATCACGAACAGAGAATTTTACCCCAATAAATCGTTTGGTATTGTCTCTATAAATAAAAGCAGGTCCAGTAATTTTTTTAACCTCTGAGATTTCTTTCAAAGGAATTTTTGCACCGCTTATTGTTGGAACTTTTAAGTCTGAGATGTCTTTTTCATCTTTACGATATTCTTTTGCATAACGAACTCTGACATCAAATTTCTTTTCTCCTTCGTATTTTTGAGTTGCTGTTTTTCCTCCAAAAGCTAATTCTAGAACCGCTTGCGCATCTTTTAGCGTTACACCATAAGCGGCCATTTTTTCTCTATCAAGAATGACACTTATTTCTGGCTGACCAACATTTCTTAAAATTCCCACATCTTTAATACCAGGAACATTTTGGATTTTAGCAATTACTTGATTCGCTAAATCATCTAGTTTATCTAAATCATCACCGTAAATCTTCACTGCATTTGAGGCATTAATTCCCGCAACAGCCTCGGCAACATTATCAATAATAGGTTGGGAATAGTTGTATCCAATTCCCTGATGTTTTTTTAGCTTTTGATCCATTTGATCCACTAATTGATCCATAGAAATTTTGCGTTTCCATTCTTCCTTAGGTTTTAAGTTTACTTGCATTTGAACATAGTAAAAACCACTTGGATCTGTTCCATCATTACTACGACCAACTTGTGAAAGTACACCGTTTACCTCAGGAAATGTTTGCAGTTCTTTTCTTAAAACAGCGGTAGTTTTTACCGTTTGAGTTAAACTGGTACTCATAGGTAATTTAGCTTCTACCCAAAGTGCACCTTCATTTAATTGTGGTAAAAATTCTGTTCCTAAAAAAGTAGCTGAAAAGAAAACCCCAACTAATAGCACCAATGAAGCAGTAAGTGTTTTTACTTTGTGTTTGTAGGTCCATGTAAATCCTTTACTTACAATTCTGTCCCAAAAATTTACAAATGGATTGTGTTTTTCTTTTACATTTTTATTCAAAAGTAAATGAGATAAAACGGGTACTAAAGTCAAAGTAAAAATTAGGGCTCCCATTAATGCAAATCCAAGCGTATAAGCTAATGGTGAGAACATTTTTCCTTCTACTTTTTGGAAAGAAAATATAGGAAGTAAAGCGGTTATGATTATTAATTTAGAAAAGAAAATTGCTTTACCCATTTCTGTCCCTGTCTTTTTAATCAAACTACCTTTTGCAATTTTATTGTAGGCTTCCATTCCTAATTGATGCGCTCGATGATCCAGTACCACAAATAATCCTTCGACCATTACAACTGCTCCATCTATAATAATCCCGAAATCGACCGCACCAAGACTTAATAAATTGGCACTCATTCCCATTAATTTCAAACATAAAAAGGCAAAAAGTAATGATAGTGGAATCACAATCGATACTGTAAATGTAGTACGCCAATCGGCCATAAAAAGGAAAACAATACACGTTACTAGAATAATTCCTTCTAATAAATTGTGCATTACGGTTTCGGTCGTGAAATTCATTAGCTTGTCACGATCGTAAAACGTTTCCATTTTAACATCTTTTGGTAAAATGCCATTGTTCAGTTCTTCAATTTTTGCTTTTACTAAGGCTAATACTTCTTTTGCATTTTCACCTTTACGCATCACAACAATCCCTTCAACAACATCATCATTTCCATTTAATCCAACTTGTCCCACACGAGGCATTGAACTTTCGTATACATTAGCTAAGTTTTTAACTAATATAGGATTCCCATTTGCATCATCAACAATGATGTTTTCAATATCAGCTATTGATTTCAATAAACCCACACCACGAACTACATAAGCTTGTCCATTTTTTTCGATTACATCACCACCTACATTTAAGTTACTGGCATTAACTGCGTCATAAACTTGTAATGGAGTAATATTGTATTTAGCAAGTTTTATAGGATCAACACCTACTTCATATGTTTTTTCTTGTCCACCAAAAGCAACTAAATCAGCCACTCCAGGAATAGCTCTCAATTGTCTGTCAATTGTCCAAGATTGAATGGTCAATAAATCTCTAGTGTCACGATTATTACTTTTTAAAACATATCTAAAAATTTCGCCAGTAGGACCATAAGGAGGTTGAACATCAACATCAACACCATCAGGAAGCGAAACGTTTTTTAATAAATTGTTGACTTGTTGACGGGCAAAAGCATCATCTACACCATCATCAAAAATGATTTTGATAACAGATAATCCAAACATAGTGATACTACGAACACTGGTCTTTTTTTGTACAGAGTTCATCGAAATCTCGATAGGTGAAGTTACAAATCGTTCAATTTCTTCGGCACTTTTACCGTTCCATTGATTTACAATTATGATTTGTGTATTTGTCACATCGGGAAAAGCTTCAATTGGCATGTTTTTGAAAGCTATAAAACCAGCAACTGCCAAAATCCCTACCCAAAAGAAGGTAAATGCTTTATTCTTTAGCGAAAAAGCAATAATATTTTTAATGAATTTGTTCATGTTTTTTGATATTAAAATTGTGCGTGAAAACGCAAAGCAACAAATTGTATTGGTCCTCTATCTTTATTATATCCTGGATTTACTACAAACTGGTAATCTGGCGAAAGAGTAAAAGAGGTATGAGGGATAGCAAAGCTGTAGAAAGCTTCTACAATTTTTTCAGTACCATAATTTAAATTCCCATCACCAATCATAAAACCATTTCCACCAAGTTTTTGGTAGGTTTGATGTGAAGCTGATAAGCCATTAGTAGCTATTGCTAAACCCGCAAAATCATCGGAACGATTCCATATTTTTCCTTTTAAGTTTATTCCTAATGAAGCAGATTGATCAATTTCAGTAAATGCCCAAGTTTCATTTTTGCCGTCATTATAACTCATCCTTCCAAAAAGTCCCCAAGTATCACTATGGCTGTAATCAGCATTAATTCCGATACCATATTTAGTTCTACCGTCTTGTCTAGTTGAAACAATGTTTGGAGTAATTATATAATTTGAATTGGCTAGATTATAATTTCCCATTCCAGCTAAATTCTTGTATCCAAGAAGTTTTATAGTACCCGAATCATTGTTCTTGAAAGTAATTTTCTTTTCAACTTCAAGATTAACAGCATTCGATTTTTTGAAGCTAAATCCAAGATTTGGACCATTTGCATTCGTTGGTAATGCAGATAAACTAGCTCTGACTTGCCAAGTATCAAATTGATAATTTGCATAAATTCCGTCGGTATATCCTCTGGTGTTTGCTGCATAATCCCAAGCTCCATGTGTCATTAAAGACCAGTTTAGAAATTGTGTTCTAGGATCATGTGAATACGTATTTCCATCAAAATAGTCAGCAAGACCAAATTTTCCAGCAACAATTTGCAACGATTGGTTGTTTTTGAATTTGAATTTCTGTTGCAATAGCATTCTAGCCATATAAACAACTGGTTTTGCTTCTCCTATTCTAAATGTTTCACCATTTGGGAAACCGCCTAATCCTTTGGCAGAAGATAATCCTTCGCCTCCAGACATTTCAGGATTGAATGTAAATAATCCTCCTTTCCATAAGGGAACGTCTAAAAATAGTGTAGACGTAAGTGATAATGCTCGTTGTTCTTTTGAAAGCATACTATTCGTTCCAGAATAATCCGCTTTGAACTCAGGATGCCATTGGTATACAGAAGTCATTTGAAATTTAAGACTGTATTTTTGTATTGAATCCGTTGTTTGCGAAATTGTTTTGGTTGAAAAAAACACACTCATAAAAAGAAATAAAAAGGGTAATTTCTTCATCTTATTAATCGTTTAAAGCATCATAAATAAATAACTGATTATTGGTAATAACCTTTTCATTTTCTTTTAAACCACTTGATATATAGGTTGTTTCTCCTACTTGTCTGTACACTTCTACTTGTCTAGTTTCAATGTTGTTTCGGTCTTTAAAGATCATAACAAAGTTTTTGCTTTTATCAAATATTAAAGCAGTACTTGGAACAGCAATCATAGATTCATTTTCATTAAATGAAAGTTTGATACTAGCATTCATATCTGGTTTCAAAAGGAAATCTTTGTTTGACAGACGAACTCTGGCGTTCATAGCTTTTGTATTTGGATCAATAACATTAAATATTTTATCTACTTTTCCTTTGAATACTTTGTCAGGATAACTTAATGTGGTGATATCAGCATCTTCGCCTAATTTTACTTTTTCTATGTCACTTTCGTTGACATTTGCCATGGCCCAAACTTCGCTGATTTCAGCAATATCAAAAATGTTTTCAGAACGGTCATTTCGTAGTAGCATATCTTGATTGATACTTTTTTGAATTATAAAACCACTAATTGGTGCTGTTACTTGATAAATTGAACCCCCTTTTATATTGTATATTTTGTAGGTTTCTTCAATTCGATTCAATTGTGATATTGCTTTGGCAACTTGACCTTTTGCTTCCAAAACATCTCTCTCAGCGTTTAGTTTTCCGTCAAATAATTCTTGAGATACTTTTAAATTGTTTTTGGCTACCAGCAAATCACTTTTGGCATCGACCATTTGCTTTTCAAAATCAGCAATATCAGTACTTTTTATAGTGGCAAGTATTTGTCCTTTCTTTACATAATCACCAAGCTCAACATTTACTTTTACTACATTTCCGCCTACAAGTGGGTAAACATCTATAGATTTGTTATTATCGGCAGTAATTTTTCCGTAAAAACTCAATTCGTTTTTAACTGGTTCAGTAATTGCAGGAGCAGTAGTTGTTGTTTTAAGCATATTGTCACTCAATACAAATGTGGCTTTTGTTTCTTGATTTTCTTCTGCTTTCTTACAACTTGTTAGTGCTAATGCAAATAATCCAATTCCTAATATTATTTTATTTTTCATTTTTGAATGGTTTTATTTTTATGATAATTTCCTTTATTTGAGGAGGTTTTGTGTTGGGATTAAAATAAATCGGTATTAATTGTACTGTTCAATTCTTCGCCTGAAAGCACCACTTTTTTCTTTAATTCATTTAATTGAACTGCAGCTTGATTGTAGCTTTCCATAAAATCTGTAAATTCTAAAAGGCTGATGTTTCTTTTTTGGAAATTTTCAAGTATACCGTTATAAACCATTTCAAAATCAGAATTTGTTGATGGATTTATTTGGTTGTAATTTTTTCTGGATTCATTCCATTTGTTCCAATTTGAAGCTATTTCATTTTCTAATTGCAAATCGAAATTTTGTTTTTCAATTTTAGATTGTTCTAAAATAGTTTTAGAAAATTTTATGTTCCCTTTGTTTTTGTTCCAAAGTGGCAAAGGAATACCAATATTAATATTCTTTTGGTTGTCAAAAGCCCCGCCTCGTTGTGTGTAAGAAGCACCTAATGTCAAATCTGGAATAGAAAGTGATTTTTGAAGTTTCACATTCAATTCATTTGCCTCAATA
Source organism: Flavobacterium sp. 123 (assembly GCF_003634825.1). Classification (NCBI taxonomy): domain Bacteria; kingdom Pseudomonadati; phylum Bacteroidota; class Flavobacteriia; order Flavobacteriales; family Flavobacteriaceae; genus Flavobacterium; species Flavobacterium sp. 123. The sequence goes on along the minus strand of NZ_RBXD01000001.1, from coordinate 95,193 downwards.
TCTTTTTGTTTGATTAAATAATCAGGACGATTTGCAATGGCTAAATTTTTAAAAGCTTTAGCATCAAAAGGAATGTCTTTTGTGTATTTATTAAATTCAACATCACTAATTACAGGAATGATTGTTGAAGTTTCGTTTAATAATACTTTCAAGTTTGCTTGTTCTTCAATATTGCTATTGACAACTTCCATTCTTTCATTTTTGAAGTTCAGAAACAAAGATTGTAAACGCACTAAATCTTTCACAGGAACATTTCCTTTTTTAGCCTGAATAGAGTAGGAGTTAATCAAATCTTGAATGTGCGAAAGCTGTTTGTCAGTAGTTTCAATGTTTTTTGAATTGAAATAAACCGTAAAGAAGCTTTTTCTTAATTGTAGTTTCAAGGTTCGTAATAAATCATTGAATTCTAGTTCTGCTAATTGTTCGTTAGCTTTGGCTAGTTTTATTTCGTTTCTTTTTTTTCCTCCAAGGTAAATCAGTTGCTCAATACCAATTGATTTTGCACCTTGCGTACCGACATCAAAATATTTATTTCTTTCAGGATTGTAGGCATTCAAATCAGCTGTTAAAGCTGGGTTTTCCCAAATTCGTGCTTGAATTGTGAGCGCTTTTGATGCATCAATATTATAATGTGAAGCAAGAAGAAAAAGATTGTTTTTCAGGAATTGACTTTCACATTCTTGAAGTGTAGCTGTTTTTTGAGCTGTAATAGCCTGATTGATAAATAGGAGCAGTAATAATCCAAATAATTTTTTCATTGTATCATTTTTATTTGATACAAAGATGCTATCACAAGGCTTTAGGACGCCTTAATATTGACCTTAAAAAAGGCTTAAAAATGAAATATTAATTGGAATAGATTCGTGTTTTTATTAGGAACACTATACGTAATTGTTGCTTTATGAAGCGTGAGGATGCGTTGTACAATTCGTAAACCAAGTCCAAAACCAGAAGTTCCGTTTGCATTTTTACCCCTCATGAAAGGTTGAAAAAGATTTTTTTGTTCTTTTTCGTCTAATGTTTTTCCTGTATTTGAAACATTAATAATTAGATTTTTCTCTTTGCAACTAATTGTAACTTTTGCCTGTTTGTTATCAGAATAAACACAGGCATTTTTCAAAATATTACTTAAGGCAATTTCTAATAGTTTTTTATTGCCACGAATTTCTAATGCCGCATCTAAATTTTCATTTTCTTCAATGTCAAAAAGGATTACAAAATCAGGGAAGGTTTTGTTTAGTTTTTCTATTGCTGTAAAAAGTATTTCATCTAAACGATTAGGTTCTTTATTCTCATATCTTTTAGTATCTAATTTTGATAGAATCAATAAGGAATGAATGAGTTCTGTAAGATGATTTACATCGGTAAGAATGGTGTTTAAGAAACTTTTTGAGCCAGAATCAATAGTGTCGCTGTCAATTTTGTTTTCTATTTGAGAAATAATTCGGGACAATGGTGTTCTAAGCTCATGAGAGGCATTTGCGGTAAATTCTTTTTGTTTCTCATATGAAACTTCAATACGATCCATCATGAAATTGAATTCATTTGCAATCAAGTCGATTTCATTTTTATTGCTTTTTACTTCTACTCGAGTGTCTAGATTATTCTCGTTGATGTTTTTTATTTTTTGATGGAAAGAACTCAAAGGTTGCATTATTTTTTTGACAGTGAATGAGGTTAAAATCCAACATAGTGCTGTAAAAAGAACATACGAAATGATAAGAATGTATTCTAGATAAACTAATTTTCTTTTCCCATAACTATCATTGGCGGTGATTAATACATAATAATCTTTGGCTCTCGTGTCAAAGAATACTCCGTAGAACTCTCGGTCGCCTTGTTTTTTGAAGAATGTTTTATGATTTTTCAAAAAGCGCAAATCAGTAACGGACCACTTTATTTTAGCATCATCAATACTGCTATAAATTAAGTTGAAGTCGGCATCAAATATTAATGTTTTTTCATCGTATAGTTCGTTGATAGAATTTTTATCTATCAATTTCATTATTTTATAATCGATATCTTTTACGTTTGCTAATAATTTTATTGTCGAAAGTGCTTTGATTTCTAATCGGTCATTGAATTCTTGCTTTCTAAAATTAGAATATAAGATAAAGATAAATGCAGATGCCAAGCCAAATAAGACTGTAAAGAGTAAACTTACTAAAAGTGATATTCTATTTTTTAATGTCATTCGAACTCGTTTAGATAATAACCATATCCAATTTTAGTGTGAATTAGTTTTACAGGATGATCTTTGTCTATTTTTTTTCGCAGAAAGTTAATATAAACTTCTATTGTGTTTTGGTTGGTTTCTATGTGGTAATCCCATAGTTTGTCCGCAATAAATTGTTTTGAAAGTATATTTCCATTAGCATTGGCTAATGTTAGTAATAGTTTGAACTCTTTTGGTGTTAATTTTATTTCTTCACCAGCGCGAAAAACCTTCATTTCGGTTTCAAAAATTTCTAAATCTTGAATAACGATTTTTTGTTGTACTTGCTGTGGTGTTTCTTTTCTTCGCAAAAGCGAATTTACTCTAGCAAATAACTCTTGAAAGTGAAATGGTTTTACTAAATAGTCATCTGCCCCATATTCGAACGAAGTTAGTTTGTCTTCAATTTCGCTAAATGCAGTTAACATTATAATAGGAGTCTTTTTGTCTAATTCTCTTATAGCTTTGCAAACTTCAATTCCATTTTTTCCAGGCACATTAATATCAAGAATGATTAGGTCATAATCGTTAGGTTTGTATTTCTTGACTAGAAGTGAACCATCGTAAAAAGGATAGCATTGAAAAGATTTAGAATCGAAAAAGCTTACAATTTCTTTCGATAAAGTAAAATCGTCTTCAAGTAATAAAATTTTCATAGCAGTGTTTGTTTATTAATTCGGTTATTCGTTCAATCGATTCATCAAATAACCGAATTAACGTTTAAACATTTTTTTATTTGAAATAAGAAAAAGTTTCTTCGTTTTCAATCTTCAAGAGTGTTTCATATATAAGTTTGATAACATTCTCTACATCTTCTCGGTGAACCATTTCTACAGTCGTGTGCATATATCGTAATGGAAGAGAAATCAAAGCAGATGCAACTCCACCATTACTATAAGCAAAAGCATCAGTATCAGTTCCTGTAACTCTTGAAGAAGCTAATCGTTGAAATGGAATTTCTTTTTCCATTGCGGTATTCAAGATTAATTCTCTCAAATTATTTTGAACCGCTGGAGCGTAAGTAATAACAGGACCTTTTCCAATTTTTGTTTCTCCTTCAATTTTTTTGTCAATCATTGGAGTGGTTGAATCGTGGCATACATCGGTAATGATTGCAACATTTGGTTTTATGGTTTGAGTTATCATTTCTGCTCCACGAAGACCTACTTCTTCTTGAACAGAATTGGTAATGTATAATCCAAAAGGTAATTTTTTCTTGTTTTCATGAAGCAAACGAGCTACTTCGGCAATCATAAATCCTCCCATTCGGTTATCTATAGCACGACAAACGAATTTATTTTCGTTCATAATCATGAATTCATCCGGGTAAGTAATAACACAACCTACATGAACGCCCATTTTTTCAACCTGTTCTTTAGTCTCACAACCTAAATCAATAAACAAATTACTGATTTTAGGATTTTCTTCCTTGTCCCTGTTTCTAGTATGAATAGCAGGCCATCCAAAGATTCCTTTTACAATTCCTTTTTTAGTATGAATGTTTACACGTTTTGAAGGTGCAATTTGGTGATCAGAACCACCATTTCTTATTACGTAAATTAATCCGTCATCAGTAATGTAATTTACATACCACGCAATTTCATCCGCATGACCTTCAATAACTACTTTATATGGAGCATCAGGATTGATAACTCCAACAGCCGTTCCGTAAGTATCCGTGATAAAAGTATCTACATATGGTTTAACGTAATCCATCCATAGTTTTTGTCCTTCAGCTTCAAATCCAGTTGGAGAAGCATTATTAAGGTAATTTTCTAAAAAGGTAAGAGAAGTTTCTTTTAGTATAGATTGTGTGCTCATATTAATTATTTTTTTGCTAAATTATAAATTTGGCATCACAGTTGCGTATATAATGTATAATTTTGGCAATTAAATTTTTTTAACATGAAGCGCATTAAATTACTTTTGGTTTTAGTTTTTATTTCTTTATCTGCAAAAGCGCAGATAGTTCAAAAGGACACAACCAAAATGGGATATGTTTTAACGGAAAATGATACCATACTTAATGACACCATATTATTACCCGAAATTATAATTTCTAGAGAAAAGTTAGATCTCGAAGCCAAAAAGCAATTTCTAATTCTTCAAAACCGAGTTTATAAAACCTATCCATATGCTAAATTAGCTTCCGAAAGATTGACATTTCTAAATAGGGGAATGGCAAAACTTAAAACAAGTAGAGAAAAAAGTCGCTATTTCAAAATTGTAGAGGATTATTTAAGCAATGAATTCGAAGCTAAACTCAAAAAACTTTCTCGTAAACAAGGACAAATACTTGTAAAACTTATTCATCGTCAAACCGGCACTACAACATATGAACTAATAAGTACGCTCAAAAGCGGGTGGAAGGCATTTTGGTCAAATGTAACAGCTAGGATGTTTGATATTAATCTTAAAACAAAATACAATCCTTTTGAAGTTAATGAAGACTATTTGATAGAGACTATATTAGTAAGAGCCTTTGAATCGGGTAGACTGCAAAATCAACCACCGGTAGTACCTATTGATTATAATAATCTAAATGAATCCTGGCAATCTAAGAAAGAAGCGCAAAATAAATAGATTAATTATTATTGCGTTCCTATATATAAGGTAAAGGCTAATCTTTAAAAAAGGATTAGCCTTTACCTTATATATAGGTCGGGCTATTTGCTACAAGTCCTCGTCAAGTTTCGTTTCTCTTCACTTTCCTGTGGGCTTTTCGCTGCTATCCCTAACGCGAATCGGTATTTATCTACAAATTTTGCTGCCAACGTTAGTTTTTTCGGGCTTTGGTATGAATTAAAAGCTTAAAACAGGTTTGGATTATCTCGTTTTGCAATGCGGTAAAGAGTTGTGTTTTCAATCCGAACAGGATTATAATTGGCTATAAGTAAGAAAGTCTTTACTGAAGCCGAAAAAAGATTACATTGCAAAAAACGAGTAATCAGGGAGTTAAGGATAAAGGATTAAAAAGGGCAAAAAAAAGGTTTTAAAAAGCTTGTAGAAGTGAATAAGTATTGTACTTTTGCACCCGCAAACAAGTTCACTGAACACTTATAACAATAAGAATATGGTGAAGTAATGACGCAGACGTTCTTCGATAAAATGACAAGATTGATTAAGAATTTAAATTTCGAAAGAAATAAAAAAAAGATTAAAAAAAGCTTGTGGAATTAGAAAAGAGGTTGTAGTTTTGCACCCCGCTAAAGTAGCGAAGTTCATTGAAATGCTGATAAGAAAAAGAGGAGAAACGAAAAATAAAATTTTTCTAAAAAAACTTCAAAAATTTCTTGCCAGTTAAAAAAGAATTTCTACTTTTGCACCCGCTTTGAGATACAAGCGAAACAATAAGAAGACACGTTCCTAGACATATTGAATTGACAGCCGTTTTGAAAGAGATTTCAAGACAAATAATAAGAGTAATAGAATCGTAAGATTAGAATTAACCACTAGAGATTTGAGTCGCATAATACTTAGCTTAATTTATTAAGCAAACAATATACGATGAAGAGTTTGATCCTGGCTCAGGATGAACGCTAGCGGCAGGCTTAACACATGCAAGTCGAGGGGTATAGTTCTTCGGAACTAGAGACCGGCGCACGGGTGCGTAACGCGTATGCAATCTACCTTTCACAAAGGGATAGCCCAGAGAAATTTGGATTAATACCTTATAGTATATATGAATGGCATCATTTATATATTAAAGATTTATCGGTGAAAGATGAGCATGCGTCCCATTAGCTTGTTGGTAAGGTAACGGCTTACCAAGGCTACGATGGGTAGGGGTCCTGAGAGGGAGATCCCCCACACTGGTACTGAGACACGGACCAGACTCCTACGGGAGGCAGCAGTGAGGAATATTGGACAATGGGCGCAAGCCTGATCCAGCCATGCCGCGTGCAGGATGACGGTCCTATGGATTGTAAACTGCTTTTGTACAGGAAGAAACAGTTCTACGTGTAGAACCTTGACGGTACTGTAAGAATAAGGATCGGCTAACTCCGTGCCAGCAGCCGCGGTAATACGGAGGATCCAAGCGTTATCCGGAATCATTGGGTTTAAAGGGTCCGTAGGCGGTTAGATAAGTCAGTGGTGAAAGCCCATCGCTCAACGGTGGAACGGCCATTGATACTGTCTGACTTGAATTATTAGGAAGTAACTAGAATATGTAGTGTAGCGGTGAAATGCTTAGAGATTACATGGAATACCAATTGCGAAGGCAGGTTACTACTAATGGATTGACGCTGATGGACGAAAGCGTGGGTAGCGAACAGGATTAGATACCCTGGTAGTCCACGCCGTAAACGATGGATACTAGCTGTTGGGCGCAAGTTCAGTGGCTAAGCGAAAGTGATAAGTATCCCACCTGGGGAGTACGTTCGCAAGAATGAAACTCAAAGGAATTGACGGGGGCCCGCACAAGCGGTGGAGCATGTGGTTTAATTCGATGATACGCGAGGAACCTTACCAAGGCTTAAATGTAGTTTGACCGTTTTGGAAACAGAACTTTCGCAAGACAAATTACAAGGTGCTGCATGGTTGTCGTCAGCTCGTGCCGTGAGGTGTCAGGTTAAGTCCTATAACGAGCGCAACCCCTGTTGTTAGTTGCCAGCGAGTCATGTCGGGAACTCTAACGAGACTGCCAGTGCAAACTGTGAGGAAGGTGGGGATGACGTCAAATCATCACGGCCCTTACGCCTTGGGCTACACACGTGCTACAATGGCCGGTACAGAGAGCAGCCACTGGGCGACCAGGAGCGAATCTACAAAACCGGTCACAGTTCGGATCGGAGTCTGCAACTCGACTCCGTGAAGCTGGAATCGCTAGTAATCGGATATCAGCCATGATCCGGTGAATACGTTCCCGGGCCTTGTACACACCGCCCGTCAAGCCATGGAAGCTGGGGGTGCCTGAAGTCGGTGACCGCAAGGAGCTGCCTAGGGTAAAACTGGTAACTAGGGCTAAGTCGTAACAAGGTAGCCGTACCGGAAGGTGCGGCTGGAACACCTCCTTTCTAGAGCTTGAATGTTAGTTACTCAAGTAACACTTTCAAGAAAGAAGACAAAAAATTGAAGTGCATTTAATAGTGCGTTATATTACTCTTGCTGTTAGTTCAAATAATACAAATTTTAAGTAAAACAGAGTCTCGTAGCTCAGCTGGTTAGAGTACTACACTGATAATGTAGGGGTCGGCAGTTCGAGTCTGCCCGGGACTACTATTTAACTTAAGATAAACGGAAATTTTAGAAGTATGAGTATGAATTACCATTAATTCAAAATTCAACATTCATAATTTAAAATTAGAAATGGGGGATTAGCTCAGCTGGCTAGAGCGCCTGCCTTGCACGCAGGAGGTCATCGGTTCGACTCCGATATTCTCCACGATTTTAGTCATAAAGCCTAAAGTCATAAAGTTCAAAGTGTTTCACTTGACGACTTTCGACTATTGACATTCGACTAAAAAAAGTTCATTGACATATTGAGATAAGAAAATATTAAAAAGTAGAAAGCAGATTTACTATTTAATAGTAAATCGAAACAAAACGGTCGTAATTGATTTTACGATTGGTACAATAAGCAAAATAAGGGCGTATGGGGGATGCCTTGGCTCTCAGAGGCGATGAAAGGCGTGATAAGCTGCGAAAAGTTACGGGGATTGGCACACACGATACGATCCGTAAATACCTGAATGGGGCAACCCACTATGTTGAAGACATAGTACACCGATAGGTGGGCAAACCCGCTGAACTGAAACATCTAAGTAGGCGGAGGAGAAGAAAACAAAAGTGATTCCGTAAGTAGTGGCGAGCGAACGCGGATTAGCCCAAACCAATGTTGTTACGGCAATGTTGGGGTTGTAGGACCACGACATTTCTTGCACAAAGAATTAGAATCTACTGGAAAGTAGAGCCAAAGAGAGTGATAGCCTCGTATAAGTAATAAGTGTAAAGGATAGTGGTATCCTGAGTAGGGCGGGGCACGTGAAACCCTGTCTGAATTTGGCGGGACCATCCGCTAAGGCTAAATACTCCTGAGAGACCGATAGTGAACCAGTACCGTGAGGGAAAGGTGAAAAGAACCGTGAATAACGGAGTGAAATAGATCCTGAAACCATACGCTTACAAGCGGTCGGAGCCCTTTCGTGGGGTGACGGCGTGCCTTTTGCATAATGAGCCTACGAGTTAACGTTGCTGGCAAGGATAAGTGGTTAAGCCACGGATCCGTAGCGAAAGCGAGTCTGAATAGGGCGCTTTAGTCAGTAGTGTTAGACGCGAAACCGTGTGATCTACCCATGGGCAGGATGAAGCTGTGGTAACACACAGTGGAGGTCCGAACCGGTTGACGTTGAAAAGTCTTCGGATGACCTGTGGGTAGGGGTGAAAGGCCAATCAAACTCGGAAATAGCTCGTACTCCCCGAAATGCATTTAGGTGCAGCGTTATGCGTAAAGTTATATAGAGGTAGAGCTACTGATTGGATGCGGGGGCTTCACCGCCTACCAATTCCTGACAAACTCCGAATGCTATATAATGTTTCATAACAGTGAGGGCTTGGGTGCTAAGGTCCAAGTCCGAGAGGGAAAGAACCCAGACCATCAGCTAAGGTCCCCAAATATATACTAAGTTGAAAGAACGAGGTTTGTCTGCCCAGACAGCTAGGATGTTGGCTTGGAAGCAGCCATTCATTTAAAGAGTGCGTAACAGCTCACTAGTCGAGCGGACGAGCATGGATAATAATCGGGCATAAGTATATTACCGAAGCTATGGATTTGTAATTTATTACAAGTGGTAGGGGAGCATTCTAACAGGGTAGAAGGTGTATCGTAAGGTATGCTGGACTGGTTAGAAAAGAAAATGTAGGCATAAGTAACGATAATGCGGGCGAGAAACCCGCACACCGAAAGACTAAGGTTTCCACAGCTATGCTAATCAGCTGTGGGTTAGTCGGGACCTAAGGCGAACCCGAAAGGGACAGTCGATGGACAACGGGTTAATATTCCCGTACTACTGTTAACTGTGATGGGGTGACGGAGTGATGAAAGTACCGCGAACTGACGGAATAGTTCGTTAAAGCACCTAGCTATAGGCTCTATAGGCAAATCCGTAGAGCTTGGTGAAATGCGATAGTACTCGGCGTCTTCGGACAAAGAGATAGTGTACCTAAGGGCTTCCAAGAAAAACCTCTAAACTTCAGGTTAATAGTACCCGTACCGCAAACCGACACAGGTAGTCGAGGAGAGAATCCTAAGGTGCTCGAGAGATTCATGGCTAAGGAATTAGGCAAAATAGACCTGTAACTTCGGGAGAAAGGTCGCCAGCGCAAGCTGGCCGCAGTGAAGAGGTCCAGGCGACTGTTTATCAAAAACACAGGGCTCTGCAAAATCGTAAGATGAAGTATAGGGCCTGACACCTGCCCGGTGCTGGAAGGTTAAGAGGAGATGTTATCTTCGGAGAAGCATTGAATTGAAGCCCCAGTAAACGGCGGCCGTAACTATAACGGTCCTAAGGTAGCGAAATTCCTTGTCGGGTAAGTTCCGACCTGCACGAATGGTGTAACGATCTGGACACTGTCTCAGCCATGAGCTCGGTGAAATTGTAGTAGCGGTGAAGATGCCGCTTACCCGCAGTGGGACGAAAAGACCCTGTGCACCTTTACTATAGCTTAGTATTGACCTTGGATAAATGATGTGTAGGATAGGTTGGAGACTGTGAAGTGGCGTCGCTAGGCGTTGTGGAGTCATTGTTGAAATACAACCCTTTGTTTATCTGAGGCCTAACCCCGTAATTCGGGGGACATTGCTTGGTGGGTAGTTTGACTGGGGTGGTCGCCTCCAAAAGAGTAACGGAGGCTTCTAAAGGTTCCCTCAGTACGCTTGGTAACCGTGCGTAGAGTGCAATGGCATAAGGGAGCTTGACTGAGAGACATACAGGTCGATCAGGTACGAAAGTAGAGCATAGTGATCCGGTGGTTCCGCATGGAAGGGCCATCGCTCAAAGGATAAAAGGTACGCCGGGGATAACAGGCTGATCTCCCCCAAGAGCTCATATCGACGGGGGGGTTTGGCACCTCGATGTCGGCTCGTCACATCCTGGGGCTGGAGAAGGTCCCAAGGGTTGGGCTGTTCGCCCATTAAAGTGGCACGCGAGCTGGGTTCAGAACGTCGTGAGACAGTTCGGTCTCTATCTACTGTGGGCGCAAGAAATTTGAGTGGATCTGATTCTAGTACGAGAGGACCGAATTGGACAAACCTCTAGTGTATCTGTTGTCCCGCCAGGGGCACCGCAGAGTAGCTACGTTTGGAAGGGATAAGCGCTGAAAGCATATAAGCGCGAAACCCACCACAAGATGAGATTTCTTTTAAGGATCGTGGGAGATGACCACGTTGATAGGCTATAGATGTAAAGGCAGTAATGTCATAGTCGAGTAGTACTAATAATCCGTAAGCTTATGTACGCTTTTCCCCGGGGTAACCCGGGGGAGAAACTTTCTAACTAATTTTTTTCTTTATCTCAGTATGTTAACTTATAAGCCATTAGACATTAGGCAAAAGCCAAAAGTGTAATGGTACCCAAGCAAGAAGCTAAGAGTCTTATGACTAATGGCTATTGCCTTAAAAATCTTAAGGTGGTTATTGCGGCGGGGCTCACCTCTTCCCATCCCGAACAGAGTAGTTAAGCCCGCCTGCGCAGATGGTACTGCAATTTTGTGGGAGAGTATGTCGTCGCCTTTCTTTATCGAACCCCAACCTGAAAAGGTTGGGGTTCTTTTTTTTATCAGTACGACCTGTTCGCAAGCTCGGTTCGTCGACTTTCTTTAAAACCCCCTTCATCAAGCCATGAAGGGGGTTTGTTTTTATAGATTTTTGGTATTATTTATTGAATGCTTTTTGTAATTTTAAGCAAATAAATATGTTAGATGAATCAACTTCCTTTATATATTGACCATAAAGAAATCCTGAAAAGATATAGAACCATTGATAGCCATACTCATAAAGGGATTCAAGGGCATGTTTTAATTATAGGAGGTAGTTATGGGAAAATTGGTGCTGTTTGTCTTTCTTCTAAAGCAGCTCTTAAATCAGGTTGTGGATTGGTTACAGCTTATATTCCCAAATGTGGATATAATATTCTTCAAACTGCAATTCCTGAAGTAATGGTTTTAACGGATAATCAAGAAAGATATATTTCAGAAATATCTTTTGATATTATACCACAAGCAATTGGTATTGGGCCTGGTTTAGGTCAGGAAGTAGTTACTCAAAAAGCTTTTTATAAATTTTTAGAACAGAACAGTTTTCCTTTGGTAGTTGATGCTGATGCATTGAATATTTTGTCTAAAAACAAAGAATGGATTTTTTTACTACCAGCTAAAACTATTATTACTCCACATCCAAAAGAATTTGAGCGATTAATAGGTAAATGGACTTCTGAAGAAGAGAAGATTAATTTAGCTAAATTATTTTCAATTAAATATAATCTCATTATTGTGATGAAAGATGCTCCAACAAGAATAATTGATAATGATAAAATTTATCAGAATACAACTGGAAATGCAGCTTTGGCAACAGCAGGAAGTGGAGATGTTTTAACTGGAATTATTACTAGTTTATTAGCTCAATCTTATGAACCAATTGATGCAGCAATTATTGGTGTCTATTTGCATGGATTGACGGCAGATATTGCTTTACCTGAAACAGGTTATCAATCTTTTATCGCTTCTGATATTATTTTAAATATTGGTAAAGCATTTTTAAGTTTGGAAAAATAAAAAAATGAGTATGTAAATAGAATTCTAACTACATTCTTGAAAGTTTATTTTGAATGTTACGAACTGTTTTATTAAATTATTTTTTCTAAAACAATAAATTCTAAAGGTTGTTCTGAGATTGAAATATGAACATCACTAACTGGAAACGGTTCTCTTGCTCCGGTATCCATATATCCGTTACGGTTATACCAGTTAATTAATTCTTCACGAACAGATATTACGGTCATTACTATTTTTGGTAATCCTAATTTTGAAGCATGAATTTCAGCTTGTTGTAATAATTTTTTTCCAATACCACTATTTTGTTTATTAGGAGTAACTGTTAGCATGCCTAAATACAATTTAAACTCTTTTTCAATTAACAATACGCATCCTACTATTTGATTGCTTTCAGTAAATTTTAGAATTGTATTTTTAGCATTCTCAATAGTTTCATTTAGTTCCTCTTCAGTTGTTCGAAGTCCTTCTAATAGGTTTGCTTCTGTAGTCCATCCTTTTTTAGATGATTCTCCTCTATAAGCAGAATTGATTAATGTATTTAATACAGAAATATCTTCTGCTGTTGCTTTTGTAATCATATAAATTGTATGCCTTCGTTATAAATTTGTTTTCAAAGGTAGGTAAAAGGACAACAAAAATATATTTCTTATGTTTTGTTAATTTATTATAATTTGTAGAGGGGGTATTGCTATTCACTAAATTGTAATTATAATAAATTGATATTCAATATTTTATATAAAATTTAAATTTTTTTAATTACCTTTAAGTAAATAAAATTTGCAACTATTTAATATATATAATTATGAAAAATTTTAATGTTATTTGGGTAATTTTGATGGCTTGTGTTTTAAATATAACACCAATATTTGGACAATCAAGTGCTAAAAAGAATAAAATTATTGCTGACAGTAAAACAGCAAAGGCTGAGTTTATTAAAAGTGACGCTCTTATGAAAGGGCTTTTTGAAAAAGCGCCTGGTTATGTTATCTTTCCTAATGTGGGTAAAGGAGGACTTGGTGTTGGCGGAGCTGCAGGTAATGGGGTTGTATATGAGTATAATAAAATGGTAGGTATGGCCAAGTTATCACAATTGAGTATCGGATTTCAGGCTGGTGGACAAGCCTATAGAGAAGTGATATTTTTCGAATCCAAAAAGGAATTAGATCGTTTTAAAGAGAGTCGCTTTGAATTTTCTGCTCAAGCTTCTGCAGTAGCTGTGACAGCTGGAGCCTCAGCTAATGTTAAGTACACTGATGGTGTTATGGTATTCACGATGCAAAAAGGAGGTCTTATGTATGAGGCATCCATTGGCGGACAGAAATTTAAATTTAATAAATTGTAATATTTTGTTCTATAAAAAAAACCGACTGAATTATTTATCAGTCGGTTTTTATTTTGTTTTTTGAGATTATAAATTATGCTAAGAAAGCTTTTAATTCATCGTAAGTTTTAATTTTTATACTTATTTTTTCTTTGTTTAGAACGCTTTCAATTTGTGTAGGAATTGGTAGTTTTACGTTTAATGTTGGTTCTACCGTGTCTAAAAATTTTATTGGATGAGCGGTTTCTAAGAAAATACCAATGGCATTCGGATGGTTTTTTAATTCTTGTTTCAATCCTAAATAACCAACTGCTCCATGTGGTTCAGCAATATAACCATCAGTATTGTAAATAGTCTTCATAGCAGCAATAGTTTCTTCGTCATTGAAAGTAAATGATGAAAAATCTTTTTTGAACTGCTCCAAATTGTTTTGATACATTTCTTGAATACGGATAAAATTACTAGGATTACCCACATCCATTGCATTTGAAATAGTAGCAATAGAAGGTTTAGGGTCGTAAATTCCGTTGATTAAAAATCTTGGTACCGTATCATTAACATTCGTTGAAGCTACAAAATGTTCAATTGGTAATCCCATTTTTTTAGCAATAATACCAGCACAGATATTTCCGAAATTTCCACTTGGACAAGAGAAAACTAAGGGTTTATTTTGTTGCTTTAGTGCTTTGTAAGCAAAGAAGAAATAAAACATCTGAGGTAACCAGCGCGCAATATTAATTGAATTCGCCGAGGTTAGATTTTTATGCTTTAAGCTGTCGTCTAAGAATGCTTTTTTAACCATATCTTGGCAATCATCAAAAACACCATCTACTTCAAGAGCAGTTATATTCTGACCTAAAGTTGTTAATTGTCTTTCCTGAATGTCACTTACTTTTCCAGAAGGATATAGAATCACAACTTCAACACCATTTACACCAAGAAATCCACTAGCTACAGCACCACCAGTATCGCCAGAAGTAGCTACTAGAACAGTGTTTTTGTTGTCTTTTTTATCTTTATTAAAATAACCTAAACAGCGAGACATAAAACGAGCGCCTACATCTTTGAAAGCCATAGTTGGACCGTGGAATAACTCAAGAGAATATATCCTTTTTTCAACTTCAACCACAGGAAAATCGAAACACAAAGTTTCGGCAATAATTTGTTTTAAAGTTTCTGCTGGAATTTCATCACCTACAAATTGTTTGATAGCTTCAAAAGCGATTTCTTCATTGCTTAAATTTTCTATTGTATCAAAAAAAGAAGGTGCTAACGGACTAATCGTTTCTGGGAAATACAATCCTTTATCAGTTGCTAGTCCTTGAATTACGGCTTCTTGAAAAGAAACTTTTGGGGCATTATGGTTTAAACTGTAATATTTCATTTTTATGAGCATTGGCCAAAAGGCACAAGTTTTTATTTTATTATTTTCATTCCTTCGTCATTCACTTTTGAAACGTGAATTTCATACGGCAAGTTCATCTTTTCATAAACAGCACTCATCGCCTCTGCGATTTTTTTAGCGGTAGCTTCTCCTTTGCTTAAAGCAAAAATTGAGGGGCCAGAACCAGATATTCCTGAACCTAAAGCACCATTTTCGTAAGCTGTTTTTTTGATTAAGTCAAATCCTGGAATTAAAACACTTCGTAAAGGTTCTACAATTTCGTCATGAAGCGATCTTCCTATCAAATCATAATCTTGAGTATAGAGTCCAGCTACTAATCCACCCACATTTCCCCATTGCGTAATAGCGCTTTTTAAAGAAACCGTTTGTTTTAGTACGGAACGCGCATCCGAGGTTTTTAGTTCTATCTGAGGATGTACAACGGTTGCGTATAATTCCGAAGGGCTTTGTATTTTAATTATATCTAAAGGATTTGAGCTCCTTACTAAAGTAAATCCACCCAAAAGGGCAGGAGCTACATTATCCGCATGTGCATTTCCGCTAGCTAATTTTTCACCTTGCATTGCAAATAAAACCAATTCTTTTCGGGTAAATGGTCGTCCTAATAATTCATTGATACCAAAAACAGCACCAGCTGAACTTGCAGCACTACTACCAATTCCACTTCCGGCTTTAATGTGTTTGTAAATTTCGATTTCAAATCCAAATTCTGTGTCAATAGCTTCAAGCATAGCTAAAGCAGCAACGCCAGATACATTTTTTTCAGTTTCCAATGGCAAATTAGCACCAACAATTTTAGTGATACGAACTCCTTTTACATCTGATTTTCGAATAATCATTTCGTCACCAGCAGTTTCTAAACAAAGTCCTAGAACATCAAATCCACAGGATAGATTAGCAATTGTAGCAGGGCAAAATATTTTTATTTCATTCATTTATAATAGTCTTAAAGTCGAAAGTCTTAAAGTCGAAAGTTTGTAATGCCTAAAGATATAGACTTTTTGACCTTCGACTTTTGACTTGATGACATAATTTATATATTTCCAATTCTAATTACATCTGCAAAAATTCCAGAAGCAGTAACTGCAGCACCAGCACCAGCACCTTTTATTAATAATGGTTGGTCCACATAACGGTCAGTATAGAACAAAACAATATTATCTTTTCCTTCTAAATTATAAAAAGGATGGTCTTTAGGGATAAATTGTAATCCAACACTCGCTTTGCCATTTTCGAATTGTGCTACATATTTTAATCTAGAATCTTTACTTACAGCTTCTTGGTATATAGCATTAAAATGAGCTGCATGCTTGTTTAATGATTCGAAAAAGGCTTCGTTTGAAGTTGTTTCTAAACATTCAGCAGGCATAAATGATTCATTTGCTATTGCATCAATATCCATTTTATAACCACTTTCTCTAATCAGAATTAATATTTTTCTAGCTACGTCAATTCCGCTTAAATCAATTTTCGGGTCAGGTTCTGTAAAACCTTGAACTCCTGCTTCTTTCACTACATCATGAAAAGAATTTTTATCGTCGAAATTGTTAAAAATAAAGTTCAAGCTTCCAGATAAAACTGCCTGTATTTTATTTACTTTATCACCAGATGCTATCAGATTTTTTACCGTATCAATAATTGGTAATCCAGCTCCAACATTGGTTTCAAAAAGGAATGGTGCATTGTACTGACGGGATAAGTTTTTTAGATTTTTGTAATTATCATAAGCAGATGAACAAGCAATTTTGTTACATGTAACTACAGCAACATTTTGTTTTAAATACTGTTCATATGTTTTAGAAACACTTTCATTAGCCGTAATATCTACAAAAATACTATTACGTAAGTTTAAGGCTTTTACATTAGCAATAAATCCATCTTTATCCGCTGGCTCTCCATTTTCTAGAGCAATCTGCCAATCTTTTAAGGAAATACCATCTTCATCAAAATGCATTTTTCTTGAATTTGACAAAGCAATAACTCTCAGGTTTATTTTTAGATTCTCTTTTAAGAATTTCTTTTGTTGGTGAATTTGTTCAATAAATTTTTCTCCTACATTACCAACTCCCATCACAAATAAGTTCAACTGTTTTGTGTTTTCTTCAAAAAAGTTTTCGTGTAATGTGTTTAATGCTTTTTTAACATCTCTTTCGTTGATAACAGCAGAGATATTTCTCTCAGAAGCACCTTGTGCAATTGCTCGTATGTTGACATTGTTTTTACCTAATGTACTGAACATTCTTCCGCTCAAACCTTGGTGGTTTTTCATGTTTTCACCTACCAAGGCAATAATACAGAGGTTTTTTTCTACGATACAAGGATCAATTTTGTTTTGAGCGATTTCAATTTCAAAAGCTTTGTTGATTGCAGTTTCAGCAGTTTCAGCATCTGAATTTTGGATACCAATACAAATAGAGTGTTCTGAAGAAGCTTGTGTTATAAAAATAACATTGATGCTTTCATTCGACAAAACTTCAAAAAGTCTTTTAGACGAACCTGAAACACCTATCATTCCTGAGCCTTCAAGTGTAAGTAATGAAATATTGTCAATATGACTTATTCCTTTTACAGGATTAGTTTGAGAAGTGATTTCATTTGAAATATAAGTTCCTTCAGCTTCTGGCTCAAAAGTATTTTTGATAAGAATTGGAATATTTTTTCTTAAAACCGGTTGAATTGTTGGTGGATATAAAACTTTGGCTCCAAAATGAGACAACTCCATGGCTTCCTGATAGGAGATAGTAGCTATTGGCTGTGCTTGTTTTACAATTTTTGGATTGGCTGTAAACATACCATTTACATCTGTCCAAATTTCTAAATCAGATGCATTTAAAGCAGCAGCGATAATTGCAGCAGTATAATCCGAACCGCCACGACCTAAAGTTGTATTTATTCCGTCAAGTGATGATGCAATAAAACCAGGCATAATAACTACTTGGTTATTATTTGAAGCAAAAAAATCAGAAATCAATTGGTTTGATATTTCAAAATTTACAGCAGCTTTACCAAAATTGTTATTTGTTTTGATTAGTTCACGACTATCCGCATATCCAATATTTTTTTCTTTTTGTTTTAACGCTTCAGCGATAATATAAGAAGATAATAATTCTCCGAAACTTAAAATGGTATCAGAGGTTCTAGGCGATAATTCTCCTAAAAGGAAACAACCATCTAACAAAGTTTCTAGATGATTTACTATTCTTTTTAAATGACTTAGTAAACCACTTTGTTCACTTACCGGTATAAGTTCTTTTAGAGTATCAAGGTGTTTCTTTTCAATTTCAGCAACAATATCTTTAAAGCTTTCGTCATTTGAAGCGGCTTTGATGGAAGCTAATTGTAAAAGGTCAGTTACTTTGCTGAGAGCCGAAACTACTACAACTAATTTGTCCTCTTTTGATTTATTGATAATTATATCTAAAACTAATTTTATATTTTCTGCATTGGCTACTGAAGTTCCGCCAAATTTTAATACTTTCATTTTGTTTGTTTTATTTTAAAAAATGCAAATGTTTATTATATATCCAAAGTCTTTCTTCCAACTGGAAAAAATAAAAAAATAGGATTATATGTAAAATGTATACCCCTAAGGGGTAGTAGTTGTAGTTGTTGTAGCAGTAAATGTAACAGATGAAGCAACCTTGCTTAAGGTTGTTATCGAAGAATGATATGTATATCTGTTGCTTGCCATTTTGTTCCCCAAAAGTACAGTTTTTTATAAAAGCACAAAACCTTTGATTTATTTTTTGCGAATATTTTAAAAAAAAGAAGGCAATTTGATTGATAATCATTGATTGTTGAATAATATTCGGTTTATTGGAATTATTCTTATTTTTAGACATCTTTTTTTGCAGCTAGACTTTTGTGTTAATGACTTTTCTAGACCTTTAAATAAGCGATTTTGGGTTATTTTCAGGTTCTTAATCTAAGATTCTTTATATTTATTGTGGCTAATCTTTCTAGTTTTGCTAAGAACAGAAAAGCTACTAATCAGAATGCTTTTGTTTAGACTTGTTTGAATGAAATTTATTATTTTGATTTATATCAGCTATTATTTTAAATTATTATTAACAAATCTTGCTTTTTAATATTGATTTGTTGAATTTTGACCGCTTAAATACAGTTCTAAAATGGATAACATACATTATATAAATACACAAGTACTTTCTTTAGAGACTTTGGAAGAAATCATTTCACATCATAAACTGTTGGAATTATCTGAAGAAGCTAAAATAAATATTCAAAAATGCCGAGAGTATTTGGATAAAAAGATGGCGATGCATTCAAGTCCTATATATGGAATTAATACAGGATTTGGCTCGTTATGTAATGTTAAAATATCAACTGAAAACTTGTCTAAATTACAAGAAAATCTTGTGAAATCTCATTCGTGCGGAACAGGAGAAGAAGTCCCAAATGAAATTGTTAAGTTGATGTTGTTATTGAAAATCCAATCGTTGAGTTATGGACATTCTGGAATTCAATTGCAAACTGTTGAACGATTAATATCTTTTTATAATAATGATATCCTTCCTGTTGTTTATACGCAAGGATCACTAGGTGCTTCAGGAGATTTAGCTCCATTGGCACATTTGTCTTTGCCTTTAATAGGAGAAGGAGAAGTTTATTTTAAAGGTAAAAAAGTACATTCGAGCCAAATTTTGAAGCAATTTAATTGGGAACCAATTGTATTACAGTCAAAAGAAGGTTTAGCACTATTAAATGGTACTCAATTTATGAGTGCTTATGGAGCACATATTTTGATGAAAGCAAATAAGTTCTCCTATTTAGCGGATTTGATAGGAACTATTTCTTTGGAGGCATTTGATGGCCGCATTGAACCTTTTAATGAGTTAATTCATTTTATACGTCCTCATAAAGGACAAATTGTAACAGCAAATCGTATCAAAGGATTTCTGGAAGGAAGTGAAATCATTGAGCAAGTTAAAACGCATGTTCAAGATCCTTATTCATTTAGATGTATGCCACAGGTTCACGGCGCTTCAAAAGATGCGATTGATTATGTGAAAAAAGTCTTTAAAACAGAAATCAATTCGGTTACAGATAATCCGAATATATTTATTGAAAGTGACCAAATTATTTCAGGTGGTAATTTTCACGGACAACCTTTGGCATTAGCACTTGATTTTATGTCAATTGCATTAGCAGAACTTGGAAGTATTTCAGAACGAAGAACCTATCAATTAATTTCAGGTCAACGAAACCTTCCTGCTTTTTTGGTAGATAATCCTGGGTTAAATTCAGGTTTAATGATACCTCAATACACTGCAGCAAGTATTGCGAGTCAAAACAAACAATTAGCAACACCTTCAAGTATTGATAGTATTGTATCGAGTAATGGGCAGGAAGATCACGTGAGTATGGGAGCTAATGGTGCTACTAAAACTTTGAGAATCATGGATAATTTAGAACGTATTTTAGCAATTGAGCTTCTGAATGCTTCACAGGCAATAGCTTATAGAAGTCCTATGAAATCAAGTGATTTTATTGAAATGTTTTTGACAGCCTATAGGGAGGAAGTTTCTTTTGTAAAAGAAGATAGAATCTTACATTATGATATTGAAAAGACAGTATCATTTTTAAATAGTTTTCAAATAGAACACGATTGTTAACAATTACTTAACATTAGCTTAAAATAATGCACTAATTTTGCAACCTAAAATCTAAATAAAATGTCATTAAATAGTATTTTTCAGTTTCTAGTACCAAAAGACAAAAAGTTTTTTCCACTTTTTGAAGAAGCATCAACAAATTTAATTCAATTGGCAACGTTATTACACGAGGCTGTTAATCTTCCTTTGAAAGAGCGTGAAGTTCTTTTTCAAAAAATAGATGAATTAGAGCAACGTGGAGAAGATTTAACTCGTCAAACAAACCTTGAATTGAGCAGAAATTTTATTACGCCATTTGATAGAGAAGATATTCACTCATTAGTTACTTCAATTGATAATGTTGCAGATAACCTTCATGGAGCTGCTAGTAGAATGCGTTTGTATCATGTAGATAAAATTACAAAATCAATCAGAAAACTAACTGAAATTAATCTTGAAGCTTGTCAAAATATTGATACAGCGGTTAAAGAATTAAGAAATTTCAAGAAAGTTAAAATTATAACTGATGCTTGTTCAAGAATCAATAAATTAGAAAATAAATCGGATACTGTTTATAATAAAGCAGTTTTTGAGATTTTTGAAAACGAGACTGACGCAAAAAATATTATAAAATACAAAGAAGTTTTGTCGGTTTTGGAAACAGCGACTGATAAATGTAAAAGTGTGGCTAGTGTTTTAGAATCTATTTCTGTAAAACATTCCTAAATTAATATTATATTCTTAAATTATATTTATGGAATTTACGCTACTTATAGTTATCATAGTATTGGCTTTGATATTTGATTACATTAATGGTTTTCATGATGCTGCCAATGCCATAGCTACCGTTGTTGCTACAAAAGTATTAACTCCTTTTCAAGCAGTACTTTGGGCAGCTTTTTTCAACTTTTTGGCTTATTGGGTTTTTGGGTTTGGAGTAGCAGATACTGTTGCTAAAACGGCAAGTACAATGGATATTAATTTAGTTGTAATTCTCGCAGGAGTTATTGCGGCTATATGTTGGAATTTATTGACTTGGTGGCTAGGAATTCCCTCTAGTTCTTCACATACTTTAATAGGTGGATTTGCAGGTGCTGCTATTGCTCATGCAATTTCTGTACATGGTTTTTCTGGATATTTAACACCAGATGGAGCCACTCATTACTGGTATAATATAGTAAGTTGGTATAAAGAAGGCAAAGATGGAGGAATGCCTTCTGGGGTTGTAATCATCATTGCTTTTATTGTATTAGCTCCACTATTAGGCGCTTTTATTTCATACTTGATTTCTATTTGGCTTTTGAATGCTTCAAGAAAGAGTATTTGGCCTAAATTATTTACTATATCTCTTATGATACTTACGGTTTGGTTTGTTGAAAGCCAAATGTTGTATTATGACAAAATAGAAAAACCAAGATTTGATTCTCATTTTTGGAGTGTAGCTTTTGAAGCTCATAATATTAAATGGTTTTTAGTAGCATTTATTATTTTATCAGTGAGTTCTTTTTGTTTGATATTTAGTAGTTTGAATTTAAATCAAGCCAACTCAATCTTGAAAAAAATGCAATTACTATCTTCTGCAGCTTTTAGTTTGGGGCATGGAGGTAATGATTCTCAAAAAGTAATGGGTATTATTGCTGCGGCAGTTGCTGTTTATATTCATACTAGTGGGGTGTCCCAAGTTAGTTTACCTGATTGGTTGCAAGTTGTATTACCTAATGAAGATTTAGATATAAAAGGAGCAATGCCAGGTTGGATTCCACTTGCATGTTATTCTGCTATTGCAGCAGGTACTTTGAGTGGTGGTTGGAAAATTGTAAAAACAATGGGATCTAAAATTACAAAAGTGACTTCTTTCGAAGGTGTAGCAGCTGAAACAGCAGGAGCATTAACCTTATATTTTACAGAACATTTAAAAATTCCAGTAAGTACAACTCATACTATTACTGGATCTATAATTGGTGTAGGTTTGACAAAACGTATCTCAGCAGTTCGTTGGGGAGTAACTGTTAGTCTTGTATGGGCTTGGATCTTAACAATACCAATTTCGGCACTTTTAGCGGGTTTGGTTTATTTTGTACTAAGCTTATTTTTTTAAAATTATAGTTTTAAATTCATATAAAAAACCCATTCGTGATTGCGAATGGGTTTTTGTTTTAAAATATAACAAGTAATTATTCATCTAAGTAACCGAATTTTCCCATATTAACATCATTAAACGCTTGAATAATTTCGGATTGAGTATTCATGACAAAAGGACCGTGTGCTGCAATGGGTTCGTTGATGGGTTCGCCACTCAAAACTAAAACGATTGTGTTTTCAGTAGCTTCAATAGTGAAGAGTTCGCCTTCATTTTCAAATAAAACAAAATGATTTTCAGAAATATTTTCTTTTTCATTAACTTTTATACTTCCTTCAATTACTAATAAGCCAGTATTGTAATTAGCAGGAAATTGGAAAGATGTATTTGTCCCTTTATTCAATTTGGCGTTTAGTAAATGTACAGGTGTGAAAGTTGAAGCTGTGCCTTTTACATTTTCATATTCTCCTGCTATAACTTCAATTATACCGCCATTATCAGGAAGTTCAAATTTATTGATTTGATCATTAGTAATTCCTTGGTATTTAGGTTTGGACATTTTATCCTTTGCAGGAAGATTAACCCAAAGTTGTACCATTTGAAAATCACCGCCTTTTTTACTGAACGCTTCCTCGTGATATTCTTTATGTAAAATTCCAGAAGCTGCTGTCATCCATTGTACATCACCTTCGCCAATAACTCCGCTATTTCCAGCGCTATCATGATGTGCTACCTTTCCATGGTAGGCGATTGTTACGGTTTCAAAACCTCGATGGGGATGTACGCCAACACCTCTGGGTTGATCTGTTGGAGGAAAATAAAATTTAGAATTATAATCCATCATAATAAATGGGCTCATTCTTTTCATATCTAAATTGCGACCACTCGGAATAAAATTGTGTACTCTAAATCCATCACCTACCATATGTGTTGGAGGTGGAGCTATTACTAATTCAATATTTTTTGTTTTCATTTCTATATCGTATTTAAATTATAGTACAAATTTACTACGGATTGAATCCAGATGCATTGATGTAGGATAAGAAATGAATTTGAAAAAGAATTAATACGACTTGAAATTTCTTTTAGCTAATTCCTTACGAACTCTGCTTAAGGTTTCAGGTGTAATGCCTAAATAAGAAGCAATCATCCATTGTGGAATACGTAATGTAAGACTTGGATAAATGGTTATGAAATCTAAATAACGCTGTTCAGCTGTTGCGCCTAATAAGAGATTCACTCGTTTTTGAAGTTGACGAATGTGGTTGTGTAATGCATAATTATCTTGTTGCCGAAAAGAAATACTAATTTCAGTTGCCCCATCAATGAAATTTTTATCGATAAAAACAACTTCTGCATCCTCAATAGCATCAATATATAATTCAGAAGGTTCGTTGAAAAAAGAACTGCTTCTGTCTGAAATTATCCAATTCTCAGGAGCAAATTGAATGATATGTTCTTTTCCTGTTTCGTCTATCGTGTAGGAGCGCAATAATCCTTTGGAAACAAAAAATGAATGATGACAAATATCACCTTGATGGAGTAGGATAGCTCCTTTTTCTACTTTTTTGTATTGTAAGTTTGTAGCAATCGAATCAAATTGCTCCTCTGTTATATTCGTTTTAGCTTGAAAGTATGTTTTGAAGGAATCGAACATAATTATATTGACTTAAAAAAAGACGTTTTGTGTTTTTTAAAACTTGTATTTGAATTCTTCCTGCTTAGTTTATTCCGCTTAAATTTTTATGAATACGTTTTCGTTTATAATGCGTTTGACGGAGACTTTCAATATCAGAGATAATACTGATATTACCATCAATTTCAAGCATAGCAAGCTTTACATCCTTAAAATATTCAACGCCATGTTCTCGCATAGCTTCTTTTAATTCTTCTGAAGAAATATTTAATTTACCTAATGTTTTAAAGTCTAAATGACCATCATGGATTAATATTTCTGGTTTTTCCTGCATAAAAGAACCAAATTTCTTATACCTAAACATTAATTTTTTGAGTATAAAATTGATGCTAAAAAGTACTGAAGCAGCCGCAAGACCTCCGTAAACACTAGTGTTATTTCCTACCATCGCATTCTGAACGGAGTTGCTTATCAATAATATTAAAATGACATCGGCGGTATTTAGTTGCGATAATTCTTTTTTACCAAAAATCCGTAAGGCAATTATCATAAAAAAATAAACAGCCATACTTCTGAAAATAATATCTAAATAGGAGTTCATTCTTATATTGTTTTTAAGTTATTAATAAAAGCAAAATAGCTTTGGAGGTTTATATTAATTTAAAGTTTTTTTCGATAGCTTTTATCATTTCTCCTGCAATATCTTTATTTGTAGCACCTTCTATTCCCTCTAAACCAGGTGACGAATTTACTTCAAGTAACAAAGGACCTTTTGATGAACGAATAATATCAACTCCTGCAACTTTTAAATCCATTGCTTTTGCTGCTTTTATAGCAATACGTTTTTCTTCGGGTGTTACTTTTATAATGGATGCGGTTCCACCAAGATGAATGTTAGCTCTAAATTCTCCTGGCATTGCTTCTCTTTGTATGGCGGCTACAACTTTTCCGTCAATTACAAAACAACGTATGTCTTTTCCGTTAGCTTCTTTAATGAACTCTTGCACTAATATATTGGCATTAAGGCTTTTGAAAGCATTGATAACACTTTCGGCGGCTTTTTTGGTTTCAGCCAGAACAACTCCTTTACCTTGAGTTCCTTCTAATAGTTTTACAATCAAAGGTGGTCCACCAACCATTTTTATTAAATCATTAGTGTCCAAAGGGGAATTTGCAAAACCAGTTGTGGGGATTTCAACACCATGGTTAAGTAATAATTGTAAGGAAAATAACTTGTCTCTTGATTGCGTAATTGCTGTAGACGAATTTAAGCAGTATACTTTTAAGGCTTCGAATTGTCGGGTTAAAGCGCATCCATAAAAGGTAATACTTGGGCGAATTCTTGGAATAATTGCGTCAAATTTATTCAATATTATTCCGCCACGATAATGAATTTCGGGTGTTTTAGCATCTAGTTTCATGTAGCATTCTTTTATATTTAAAAAATGCATCTCATGACCCCGCATTTCACCTGCTTCCATGATGCGTTTGTTGCTATACAATTCTGGATTACTAGCCAAAAGACCAATGCGTAAGCCAGAATTTGCTTTTTCAGAATTTTTATATAACTCTTTCAAACTATCTGAAGAAGGTTGTCCTAATAGGTATTTTTGTTCCGGATCTACAAGAACTCTTCCGCTCATAGCTTCTCGACCTAGCAACATTCGGAATCCCATTGAATCTCGATTTGTCAATGTCATTTCAATTGGCCATTTCGATTCTCCAATCTCTAAATTAGTTTGGATAACATAGCGCTGTTCTCTGAATCCACTAGAACTTTTTACAATTCGTTTGTCGACTAATCGTGCTTCGCAATGTATTACTGTTTTTAAATTATTTTGAATTGGGTTGATATCAAATTTCACCCAATTAGTATCGTTTTTTATAAAAGGAGCAATGTTTATAGCATGCAAAGCAGATGTTTTGGCACCTGAATCAACACGCGCTTTGATGGTAGGAATACCTAATTCTGGGAAAGTACACCACTCTTCGCTACCTAGAATAACTTTGTTTAGGGACATAAATTGATTTGTTTGGCCTGTTTTTATTTATCAAATGTAAATATTTGTTTTCAAAAAAAATGTAGGATTTTATAAAAGAATAAGCCCGTTACATTTTAATAACATAACGGGCTTTTCTTGAAATCTATATACTATTGATTTATGGGTTTGTAGGTTCGCCAGCTTTGTGAACTTTAACCGTTAATTCTTGTGAGCCTTCTTCAATATCCATAAAAATTTCGTCTCCAGATGTAATTTTTGAAGTAATAATTTCTTCAGCAAGCGAATCTTCAACATATTTCTGAATAGCTCTTTTTAATGGTCTTGCGCCAAATTGTTTATCGAAACCTTTATCAGCTATAAATGCTTTTGCTTTGTCTGAAAGGGTCAATTTATAACCTAATTCAGCAACACGAGCATAAAGTTTTTTCAATTCAATTTCGATAATCAAATCAATATCATGTTTTTCTAAAGCATTGAATACAATAACATCATCAATTCTGTTAAGGAATTCAGGAGCGAAAGTTTTTTTCAATGCATTTTCAATAATACTTTTTGAATTATCATCCGCTTGAGCCACTTTAGCAGCAGTTCCAAAACCAACACCTTGTCCAAAATCTTTTAATTGTCTTGCTCCAACATTTGAAGTCATGATAATTATAGTGTTTTTGAAATCAATTTTACGGCCTAAACTATCTGTCAAATACCCATCATCAAGAACTTGTAAAAGCATGTTGAAAACATCAGGATGTGCTTTTTCGATTTCGTCTAATAATACAACACAATAAGGTTTTCTTCTTACTTTTTCTGTCAATTGACCACCTTCTTCATAACCAACGTATCCTGGAGGCGCTCCAACTAAACGAGAAATTGCAAATTTTTCCATGTATTCGCTCATGTCAATTCGAATCAAAGCATCTTCTGAGTCAAATAATTCTTTGGCTAATACTTTGGCTAATTGGGTTTTACCAACACCAGTTTGTCCAAGGAAAATAAAGGAACCAATGGGTCTATTCGGATCTTTTAAACCTGCACGATTTCTTTGAATTGAACGTGCAATTTTCATTACCGCTTCTTTTTGACCAATAACCTTACCTTCAATAAGTTCTGGAAGTTTAGCTAATTTATTGCTTTCTGTTTGTGCAATACGATTCACAGGAATTCCTGTCATCATAGAAACTACATCGGCAACATTGTCTTCGGTAACTTCAATGCGATTGTTTTTAGCATCTTCTTCCCATTGTTCTTGAGCAATTGCTAAGTCTTTTTCAATTCTTTTTTCGTCATCACGAAGTTTAGCGGCCTCTTCATATTTTTGTTTTTTGACCACTACATTTTTCAATTCGCGGACATCTTCTAATTGGCGTTCCAAATCAAGAATTTGTTTTGGCACTTCAATATTAGTAATGTGCACACGAGAACCTGCTTCGTCTAAAGCATCAATAGCTTTGTCCGGAAGAAAACGTTCTGACATATATCGATCTGTTAATTTTACACAAGCCTCAATTGCTTCAGGAGTGTAGGTAACATTATGATGGTCTTCGTATTTGTTTTTGATGTTATTCAAAATTGTAATTGTTTCAGGAACCGATGTTGGTTCTACAATTATTTTTTGAAAACGTCTTTCAAGAGCACCGTCTTTCTCTATATATTGTCTGTATTCGTCAAGAGTTGTTGCGCCAATACATTGTATTTCGCCTCTAGCTAATGCAGGTTTAAACATGTTGGAAGCATCCAATGATCCGGTTGCTCCACCAGCGCCAACTATAGTATGGATTTCGTCAATGAAAAGAATGATATCATCATTTTTTTCTAACTCGTTCATTACCGCTTTCATACGTTCTTCGAATTGCCCACGGTATTTCGTACCAGCAACAAGGCTAGCAAGATCTAAAGTAACAACACGCTTGTTGAACAAGATTCTAGAGACCTTTTTTTGGATAATTCGTAATGCTAAACCTTCAGCAATAGCTGATTTTCCAACACCAGGTTCACCGATAAGTAACGGGTTGTTCTTTTTTCTACGACTCAAAATTTGAGAGACACGTTCAATTTCTTTTTCGCGTCCTACAACAGGGTCTAGTTTTCCTTCTTCGGCCATTTCAGTTAAATCTCTACCAAAATTATCTAAAACCGGTGTTTTCGATTTTTTATTAGATTTATTGGCGGGATTATTGAAAGTTCCTTCTTTAAGACTGTCATCTTGTCCTGAATCATCGTTGTATGATTCGTTTCTAGGCAAGTTTTCTAAAAATTCTTCTTCGCTAGGAGTCATATTTAAATATTGTTCTTTAGCTACATCATAATCAATTTTTAACTTGTTGAGTAGCTTGGTTGTTGGATCGTTCTCGTTTCTTAAAATGCATAATAATAAATGCGCTGTGCTAATAGACGGGCTTTGAAAAACTTTTGCTTCTAGGAAAGTTGTTTTCAATGCACGTTCCGCTTGGCGCGTAAGATGCAAGTTTTTCTTTTCGACACCTACTTCAATGCTAGGGCTTGCAGGGCTTAGGATTTCTACTTTTCTGCGTAGATGATCTAAGTCCACAGATAAGTTATTCAATATTTGAATTGCTTTTCCGTTTCCGTCTCTTAAAATCCCTAACATCAAGTGTTCGGTTCCTATGAAGTCATGTCCCAATCGCAATGCTTCTTCTTTGCTATAGGTAATAACATCTTTTACTCTTGGGGAAAAATTATCATCCATAATATATATTTGGTACTGTAAATTTAGTGAATTAGTGATTCAAAAACAAAAATCATTCCTTAAGAAGTCCTGTCAGCTAATTGACAAAAAAAATAGCGAAAGACAAGCGAAGTGCCACATATTTTATCAACTAAAAGCGAAGATAATTTTGTTAATAAATCGTTTAAATAAGTATGTCAAAACAGGTGCCAAAATTTGAAAAATCCGTATATTGGCACGTTTTGAAACTAATATAATTTTTTAATATAACAACTTATGTCTGAAGGAGAAAAGTTAATTCCTATTAACATAGAAGATGAAATGAAATCAGCTTACATCGATTATTCGATGTCAGTAATTGTATCAAGAGCGCTTCCAGATGTTAGAGATGGCTTGAAACCAGTACATCGAAGAGTACTATACGGGATGTATGATTTAGGAGTAACTTCAAAATCTGCCCATAAAAAATCTGCAAGAATTGTCGGAGAAGTTTTAGGTAAGTATCACCCACACGGAGATACATCAGTTTATGATGCTATGGTGCGTATGGCACAAGAATGGAGTTTACGTTATTTATTGGTAGACGGACAAGGTAACTTTGGTTCTGTTGATGGAGATAGTCCAGCAGCAATGCGTTATACTGAAGCTAGAATGCGTAAGATTTCGGAAGAAATAATGGCAGACATTGAAAAAGAAACGGTTGATTTTCAGTTGAATTTTGACGATACGTTATATGAGCCAAAAGTAATGCCTACAAGAGTTCCTACCTTATTAATTAATGGTGCAACAGGAATAGCGGTGGGTATGGCTACAAATATGCCTCCTCATAACC
The DNA here is from genome assembly GCF_003634825.1 of Flavobacterium sp. 123. NCBI lineage: Bacteria > Pseudomonadati > Bacteroidota > Flavobacteriia > Flavobacteriales > Flavobacteriaceae > Flavobacterium > Flavobacterium sp. 123. The sequence continues at coordinate 65,635 of NZ_RBXD01000001.1, read as the reverse complement.
TTACGGAGGTTATCAATGGTACATTAGCTTATATAGATAATAATGAAATTGAGATTGATGAATTAATCACTCATATAAAAGCACCAGATTTTCCAACAGGTGGGATTATTTACGGATACGAAGGTGTTCGTGAAGCATTCAAAACAGGTCGTGGTCGTATAGTAATGCGTGCTAAAGTTGGTTTTGAAGAAGTTGATGGTAGAGAATGTATTATTGTTACTGAAATTCCTTATCAAGTTAACAAAGCAGATATGATTAAACGTACTGCTGATTTAGTTAATGATAAGAAAATAGATGGAATAGCAAACATTCGTGATGAGTCTGATAGAAACGGTATGCGTATCGTTTACATCTTGAAACGTGATGCTACACCTAATGTTGTTTTAAACACACTTTACAAGTTTACACAATTACAATCTTCTTTTAGTGTAAATAATATTGCATTAGTGAAAGGACGTCCTCAAATGCTGAATCTGAAAGATATGATTCACTATTTTGTTGAACACCGTCATGATGTGGTTATTCGTAGAACAAGATTCGAATTAAGAAAAGCCGAAGAAAGAGCACATATTTTAGAAGGATTAATTATTGCTTCAGATAATATTGATGAAGTAATAGCTCTAATTAAAGCTTCGAAAAACACAGAAGAAGCTAGAGAAAAATTGATTGAAAGATTTAAATTATCTGATATTCAAGCTCGTGCTATAGTTGAAATGCGTTTGCGTCAATTAACAGGTCTTGAACAAGATAAGTTAAGAGCGGAGTACGATGAAATTATGAAGTTAATTGAGCATTTAAGAGCTTTATTAGCAGATGTTAATTTAAGAACAGCTTTGATTAAAGAAGAACTTGCTGAAATTCGTGATAAATATGGAGATGAGCGTCGTTCATTGATTGAATATTCTGGAGGTGATGTGAGCATTGAAGATTTAATTGCTGATGAAAATGTGGTAATTACAATATCACACGCGGGTTATATTAAGAGAACAAACTTGTCTGAATATAAAACTCAAAATAGAGGAGGAGTTGGTCAAAAAAGTGCAGGAACAAGAGATCAAGATTTCTTAGAGCATATGTTTGTGGCTACAAACCACCAATATATGATGTTCTTTACTCAAAAAGGAAAATGTTTCTGGATGCGTGTGTATGAAATCCCAGAAGGAAGTAAAACTGCAAAAGGAAGAGCAATTCAGAATCTTGTAAACATTGAAAGCGATGATAAAGTAAAAGCATTCATTTGTACTCAAGATCTTAAAGACAAGGATTATATTAACAGTCATAATTTAGTTATGGTAACTAAAAAAGGACAGGTTAAGAAAACATCTTTAGAGAAATACTCTAAACCTCGTGTTAATGGAGTTGCTGCAATTACTATTAAAGAAGGAGATGAACTATTAGAAGCAAAATTAACTAATGGGGAAAGCCAAATTATCTTAGCAGTAAAATCAGGTAAATTAGTTCGTTTTGAAGAAACTAAAACCCGTCCAATGGGAAGAACTGCTTCTGGAGTTCGTGGAATTACTTTAAAAGACGATACGGATGAAGTAATTGGTATGGTTACTGTAAACGATATGAACAGTGAAATTCTTGTAGTTGCAGAAAACGGATATGGAAAACGTTCAAGCCTTGACGAATACAGAATTACAAATCGTGGTGGTAAAGGAGTTAAGACTTTAAATATTACTGAAAAAACAGGAAAACTAATTTCTATTAACGCAGTTACTGATGCAGATGATTTAATGATTATCAACAAATCTGGATTGACTATTAGAATGGCAGTTGAAGACTTAAGAGTTATGGGTAGAGCTACTCAAGGAGTAAAACTAATCAACATAAAAGGAAATGATTCTATTGCTGCAGTTACTAAAGTTATGAAAGACGATGTCGCTGAAGTAGTAGTTGATGAGGATGGAAATGTTATCGAATCAGAAGCTATCGAAAGAGTAAAACCAGTACTTGAAGTACTTGAAGATGATGGAGTAGTTGAAGACGAGGATGAGGATGATGAAGTTCTTGAAGATGAGGATTCTGAAGAGGAAGATGATTCTGATGATGAAGCATAAATTTTTAATACAATTAATCAATAATAAATTTAAAGTGAACACCATGAAAAGTAAATATGTAATGCTAGCGTCAGCGATGTTGATCTCAGTAGCTACTTTTGCTCAAAAAGATCAAATCAAAGCAGCTGAAAAAGCATTTAAAGGAGGTAATTCTCAAGAAGCAGTAACAATTCTTCAAGGAGCAGAGTCAGTGATGGCTAATGCAACAGATGCTGAAAAAGCACAGTTTTTCTTTGTACAAGGAAATTCTTTGTTGGATTTAGCGAATAAAAAAGTTGATACTGACAAAAATCTTTCGCTTGCAGCAAAATCATTTCAAGATTTAATTGCAGTTGAAAAAGCTTCTGAAAAATTAAAATATTCTACTCAGGCAGCTACTTCAGTTGCAGAGATAAAATATAAATTAATCAATAATGCAATAGAAGATTCTAAAGTTGATAAACATGCTGAAAGTGCAAAAAAATTGTATGATGCTTATTTATTGGATAAAAAAGACACTATAAATTTATATTACGCAGCTTCAACTTATGTGAATGCAAAAGAGTATACCACTGCATTTAAATTATATGATGAGTTGAAAAACCTTAATTATTCAGGTAAAGGGGTTTTATATATGGCTGTAAATAAAATGTCAGGTGAAGAGAATTCTTATGCAACTGCACAAGAAAGAGATAGATATGTAAAAATTGGGACTCACGAAAAACCTAGAACCGAAGTAATTCCTTCAAAAAGAGGAGAGATTTATAAAAATATGGCTTTAATTTTGGTTGAACAAGGAAAAACCGAAGAAGCTAAAAAATCAATCTCTGATGCTAGAAAAGCAAATCCAGATGATACTTCATTGACTTTGACAGAAGCTAATTTGTATTTAGAAACTAAAGACTTTGATACCTATAAAAAATTAATTGCTGAAGTTTTGGAAAAAAGTCCAAATGATCCAGATTTAGTTTTTAATTTAGGAGTATTGAGCTATAATGCAAAAAATAATGCAGATGCCGAAAAATACTATTTGAGAGCAATCCAAATCAAACCAGACTACGTTAATGCATATCTTAATCTAGCAATTCTTAAATTAGATGCGGACAAAAAACTTTTTGATGAGATTCAAAAATTAGGAAACTCTGAAAAAGACAACAAACGTTATGAGGTTCTTAAAAAACAAAGAGAAGTTGTTTTTAAAGATGCATTGCCATTTTTAGAAAAAGCAACAGAATTAGATCCTGCTAATAAAGAAGTGAAATCTACTTTGTTAAGCGTTTATAGAGCTTTAGAAATGACTGATAAAGCAAAAGAATTGAAAGCAAAAATGTAATTTCAATCTTAAGCTAAAAAAACCTGTTTTGATTCAAAACAGGTTTTTTTTATATAATTTTTTTAATAACTCGAAGCTTGTGGGTGTGTTTATTTATATCTCCATTATAAATTCCTAAATGATCAAGTCTATCTATACGAACTTTACCGCTGGCATGAATGATATAGTTGTTTTCCATGATGATACCTACGTGTATGATATTCCCTTCTTCGTTGTCAAAAAAAGCTAAATCACCAGGCTCGCTTTCTTCAATAAAACTCAATGCTTCTCCTTGTTTTGCTTGTTGAGAAGCATCTCTAAGTAGTTTGTAACCATTTAGTTTGTAAACCATTTGGGTAAAACCTGAACAATCAATTCCGAAAGGTGTTTTTCCTCCCCATAAATAAGGAGCATTCAGATACATAAAAGCGGAATTAATAATAGCGCTTTTGCTCTTTACACCACTAATTTTTGTTCCTTCAAAGTCAAAGCTAGCGGTATTTATATCATTATAATTTAAAAATGATAAAGAGGCTGCTAGCGGAATAGGTAATAATAAATTGTTTGGCCCTGTTATGTATTCTATCAAATCAGCATTTAAAATAATAGCATCTTGTGATAGCTGTTTGTAATTTGCTTCAGAAATTAATTGATATTGTTTCGAATCCACCCAGCCTTCATAGTCGTCATATTGCATTTTGATTCGAGACCATTGATTGAATTTTTCTAAAATTTCAAAATGTTCGCCAAACAAAACTTGAGATACAATTTCGCTTTTGTCACTGGGTTCAAATCTCAGAGGTATTATGGCTAGATTACAAATTCCAAACATTTAGGTTTATTTAGTAGTTAAGAGCTTAACGTATTAATTATGCTTTTTCAATGATAATTGCTGAAGCTCCACCGCCACCATTACAAATAGCAGCAGCTCCAATTTTGGCATTATTTTGTTCCAAAACATTTAGTAATGTCACGATGATTCTAACTCCAGAGCATCCTAATGGATGACCTAAAGAAACAGCTCCTCCATTTACATTTACTTTATCATTGTCTAATTTAAGGATTTTTGCATTGGCTAATCCAACAACAGCAAAAGCTTCGTTAAATTCAAAATAATTTACGTCTTCAATAGAAAGATTCGCTTTTTTCAAAGCCAATGGTATAGCAAGCGCAGGGCTTGTTGTGAACCATTTAGGTTCTTGAGCAGCATCAGCATATGATTTTATATACGCTAATGGTTTTAAGCCAAGTGCAATTGCTTTTTCTTCGCTCATTAGAACAACTGCTGCCGCTCCATCATTGATTGTTGAAGCATTTGCTGCTGTTACTGTTCCTTCTTTTGTAAATACAGGATTTAAAGAAGGGATTTTATCTAGATTTACATTCGTAAATTCTTCGTCTTTTGAAATTATGATTGGATCTCCTTTTCTTTGTGGGACAGGTACAGGAATGATTTCGTTATTGAATTTCCCAGATTCCCATGCTTTTGAAGAACGTTGATAGGATTGAATTGCGAACTGATCTTGTTCTTCTCTTGATATATTGTATTCAGATGCACATAAGTCAGCACAAACTCCCATAGCGCTATTATCATAGGCATCGGTAAGTCCGTCTTTCTGCATGCCGTCAATCATTGTTCCAGGTCCAAATTTAACGCCATTTCTCAGGTGCATGTAATGAGGGATTAAACTCATGTTTTCCATACCGCCAGCAACAACAATCTCAGCATCACCACACATGATTGCTTGCGCTCCAAACATCACTGCTTTCATTCCTGAGGCGCATACTTTATTAACAGTAGTACAGGCAACATTATTAGGAAGGCCAGCAAATAAAGCGGCTTGTCTTGCAGGAGCTTGTCCTACACCAGCTTGAACAACATTCCCCATAAAGACTTCATTAACTAAGTTTGGATCTAACTGTATTTTCTCCAAAGCACCTTTTATAGCTATTGCACCTAATTTTGGAGCGGTAACAGTAGATAATCCTCCCATAAAACTTCCGATAGGTGTTCTAACGGCAGAAACAATAACGACTCTTTTGTTCATGATTTATATAATCTTAGTTTATGAAGCAAATTTAATCTTTTTTATACAAATTCAAATTTTGATTTAAGTATTATATTTTTTCATTAATTAGTTGTTTTTTCTTTAGCGCTATAGGCTTGATAGTGAAGTGTTTTTATAAAAATGTCAAAAAACATTTAAAAAAAGCTTAAAAATAGTTGTAATTAATACAATGATGTGTTACATTTGCAACCGCAAAATAGGACACGTTTCTTTGAGCTTGGAGGGGTGCCAGAGTGGTAATGGAGCAGTTTGCTAAACTGTCATCGAGTAATCGATGCCAGGGTTCGAGTCCCTGTCCCTCCGCTTAATAATTTTGTACTTCGGGGTGTAGCGTAGCTCGGTTATCGCGCCTGCTTTGGGAGCAGGAGGCCGCAGGTTCGAATCCTGCCACCCCGACTAGATTTTTTTTACACGAGCAATGGAGGCATAGCTCAGCTGGATAGAGCACCTGCCTTCTAAGCAGGCGGTCGAAGGTTCGAATCCTTCTGCCTTCACTTAAAAACCCACTGATATCAGTGGGTTTTTTGTTTTTATATGCTTTTTTACTTTTAAAAAGCCTAATATATTAAAGTAGTATTAGTAATATAAATACTGTTTTGAAAACATATAAATTTTAAGCTTCAGTTTCGTGAGAATTTTTAAGCTCTTTTTAAGCTCTTAAAAAATTCAATTGATATTTAGATGTATATATTTGTTTGAAATTATTCATTAGTATTATGTCTAGAAAAATAAAAATTATTATTTCAATTATTGTTCTCCTATCTGTTGCAATAATTGGGTATAATTATGTTTTACATGGTGGAGAAAGAAATTTGACTACAGAAACAACTGATTTCACCATTACCTCAGAAAAAATAACTTCTGAGTTTTCCAAAAACATTCAAAAGTCAAATAAAAAATACCTTGAAAAAGCAGTTGCAATATCCGGTACAATTACTAATGTTAATGGTTTAGAGGTTATTGTGGATAATTCAATTATTTGCTATTTAAAAAATCCTGATTCTTCCGCAAAAAAAGGTGAAATTATTACCATAAAAGGAAGAGTTGTTGGGTATGATGACTTAATGGAAGAGTTAAAATTAGATCAATGTTTTATAATTAATTAAATAAAAGTAAATGAAAAACTTTCTAGGTTTTGTATTTGTGTTTTTTATTGTTGGAAATGTCTTTGCGCAAGATGATTTATTAAATCAATTAGACACAATTAAGTCTAATGAAAAACAAGTAGAAACAGCTTCTTTTAAAGGGTTGCAAATTTGTAATATGCAATCGACTAAGTTGCCTGCAAAAGGCGAATGGTATATGGTTGTTTCCCATAGATTTGGTGATTTGACTAATGGGTTGACTAATTTTTTTGGCTTTGATAATGCTTTAACAAAAATTGGAGGAATTTATGGAGTCACAAATTGGTTGTCATTAGGAGCTTCTAGGCAAACTTATAACAAAACGTATGAAATGACGGCTAAATATAAATTAGCTAATCAAGAAGAAAATGGCTTTCCAGTAACTATTGTTGGTTATAATACTATGGATATCAATAGTGCATTAAAAAAAGATGCTTCTACGCCTGGATTGAAATTTAGTAATAGGTTAGCTTATACTACTCAAATATTAATTTCAAGAAAAATTTCAAAAAAATTATCAGTAGAACTTGCTCCGATTTATGTTCATAAAAATTTGTATGATGGAATTTTAGATCAAAAAGATTTATTGCTTGTTGGTGCTGGAGCAAGATATAAATTAACTAAAAGATTGAGTGCAAATCTTGAATATGCAGCGAGAGCAAACTTACCAGAAGGATTTGTTTCTACATACCACAATCCTCTTTCTGTAGGGCTTGATATAGAAACTGGAGGACACGTTTTTCAATTAGTAGTGTCTAACAGTCAGCCTATGAATGATGTGGCTGTTTTTTCGAATGCTACAGGGAAATGGAACGGAGGAAGTTTGTATTTTGGATTTAATATGTATAGAGTTTTTTAAAATAAAAAGATAATTATGAAAAAAGTAAATATATTTTTGATGTTTTTTAGTGTTTTATTTATGGTTTCTTGTGAATCAAATTCAACCCAAGATATTTCAGTTGTAGTAGCAAATCCTACGTATGTTTCTAATATAGGGCCTATATTTAATACAAAATGTGCAGGTTGTCACTCTTCAAATGGTCAAAATCCAGCATTGAATAATTACGAAAATGTTAAATCGGCTTATATTAATGGTAAGGTGTTGTGTAAAATTGAGGGATCTTGTGGTTCTATAATGCCTCCAGGAGCTAAATTGCCACAAGCAACAATCGATATGATTAAAGCATGGGCTGTAAATGGTTATGTAAATCAATAAAATATACTGAAATGAAAAAAATAATTATAGTTAGTTTCTGTTTTTTTATAGTAAATGTTATTTTTTCTCAAAAAATGATGACTCGTTCTGGAGAAATAAAATTTGAAGCTTCAATGCCTGCTTTTGAGGAAATAGCGGCCAAAAACAATACAGTTTCATGTATTCTAGATGAGTCAAACGGTGATTTTGTTGCTTTGGCATTAGTGAAAGCATTTAAATTTAAAGCACCCTTGATGGAAGAGCATTTTAATGAAAATTATCTTGAATCATCCGTTTTTCCTAAGTCAACTTTTAAAGGAAAAATTATTGGGTTTGATTCTTCAAAGTTGTCTTCGAAAAAAAATATATATGATTTAGAGGGTGATTTGACATTGCACGGAGTCACTAAAAAGATTAAAGCCAAAATGGTGATCTTTATAAATTCGGACAAAGTGATTGTTTCAAGTGATATTATCGTAAAGCCTCAAGATTACAATATTGAAATACCTAATCTCGTTAAAAATAAGATTGCCGAGAATGTCAAAGTATCAATTAACTTTGTGCTTCAACAAAAATAAAAACATTCTGATTTTGTATAAAAAAGGGTTTTGATTTGTATCAGAATCCTTTTTTTATTTAAGTAATGTGTTCTTTTTGAAGAAATAAATATTCAATTTATATTCAGAGGAGTACCATTAAATAATTGTTAAATATCAAAAAATCCTTTTTTATTTTTCACTTATATCGTAATATTGCAATATAAATATATTTATTATGGGAATAACTAAATCAGATTGCTTTACTGAACAACAAAATGAGTTGTCGGTACTTACAAAAGCACTAGGTCATCCGGCTAGAATTGCCATTATTGAATATTTATTAAAAGTTGATAGTTGTATTTGTGGAGACATTGTAAACGAATTGCCATTAGCCCAACCAACAGTCTCTCAGCATTTAAAGGAACTTAAAAATGCGGGTTTGATAAAAGGGAATATTGAGGGTACAAGTATTTGTTATTGTATTAATGAAACTGGTTTTGAAAAAATAAAAAGCTTTTTTCAGCTTGTTTCAAATCATTTGGAGAAAAATAAAAAGGAATGTTGTTAAATTTTAAATTGTAGAAATCATGAAATTATCTCAAGTAAAAAACATTTTAGCTACGGCAGAAACAGTTAATTTTCAATTACCTGATGGCACTTTTGTACCAGAGCATTTTCACGTAACGGAAGTTGGTTTAATTACTAAAAACTTTATAGATTGTGGGGGAGTTGTTCGAAAAGAAACGGTTGTGAATTTTCAATTATGGAATGCTAATGATTTTGAACACCGTTTAAAACCGCAAAAATTAAATAATATAATTGCACTATCTGAAAAGGTTTTGGGGATTGAGGACTTTGAAATAGAAGTAGAATATCAAGGAGAAACCATTGGTAAATACGATTTGGATTTTAATGGAAAGGATTTTGTTTTGGTAAACAAGCAAACTACATGTTTAGCTCAGGATCAGTGTGGGATTCCTCAAGAAAAGCCAAAAGTAAAATTATCAGATATAAATAAAGCAACTAGTTGTTGTGGTCCAAACAGTAGCTGTTGTTAATTTATTAAACTTTAAAACTCAAAAATGTCAATTAAAACAATCGTATTCAAGGAAATAGAAAATGAAATTCGTGTTCTTAATTTTGAAAATATTTCAGAAGAACGTAAAAACATACTTCAGCCTCTTATTGATTTTATTCAAGATAAAGTGTCTAATGAACAAGAAGTTAGGCTTAATTTAATTTGTACTCATAATTCTAGACGTAGTCATTTGTCACAAGTATGGGCGCAAACAATTGCTGCTTATTTTGACATTAAAAATGTTTTTTGTTATTCAGGAGGAACGGAAGCGACTGCTTTATTTCCTGTTGTAGCAGAGACATTGAAACAATCAGGATTTAAAATTAAAACTATTGCCGAAGGAAATAATCCGATTTACTCCATAAAATATAGTGATAATGAACATCCTATTATTGGATTTTCAAAAACGTATGACGATGCATTTAATCCGCAAAGTGAATTTGCAGCCATAATGACTTGCTCGCAAGCGGATGGTGGTTGTCCATTTATTTCTGGGGCTGAAAAGCGTATTCCAATAACTTTTGACGACCCCAAAGCATTTGATAATACTCCTCAACAAGCAGAAAAATACAAAGAGCGTAGTTTACAAATTGCTACTGAAATGGTTTATGTTTTCTCACAAATAAAAAAATAATATGTCAGCAATTAATTGTACTCCTGTATTAGAAAGGAAAAAATTAAGTTTTTTAGATCAGTATCTTACCCTTTGGATTTTTCTTGCTATGGCAATAGGAGTTTCAACAGGGTATTTTATTCCTTCTAGTAGCAATTTTATTAATTCGTTTTCGAGTGGAACTACTAATATTCCGTTAGCGATAGGATTGATTTTGATGATGTATCCGCCTTTAGCGAAAGTTAATTACTCTAAGATGGGAGAGGTATTCAAAAATACAAAAGTACTTTTTGCGTCTTTAGTTCTCAATTGGATTGTAGGGCCAATATTGATGTTTTTTTTAGCATTATTTTTTCTCAATGGATATCCAGAGTATATGATTGGGGTAATATTAATAGGCTTAGCACGTTGCATTGCCATGGTTGTAGTTTGGAATGATTTAGCAGGAGGAAATAGAGAATATGCGGCAGGATTAATTGCGTTAAATAGTATTTTTCAAGTATTGTTATACAGTGTCTATGCGTATGTTTTTATAACTATTTTGCCTACTTATTTTGGGTATACTGGTTTTGAAGTTGCTATTAGTATTGGACAAATTGCTGAGAGTGTTGGCATATATTTGGGGATTCCTTTTGCTCTAGGTTTTATAAGTCGGTATGTATTAATAAAGTTAAAAGGGGAGGAGTGGTTTCAAACTAAATATGTACCTGTAATTTCTCCTATTACTTTAATTGCTTTGTTATTTACTATCGTTTTAATGTTTAGTCTAAAAGGAGAATTAATTGTTCAAATTCCTATGGACGTAGCACGAATTGCTTTGCCGCTAGTGATTTATTTTGCTATTATGTTTGTCATTAGCTTTTTTATAGGTAAAAATTTTGGAGCAGATTATTCTAAGTCTACAGCAATTGCATTTACAGCAACAGGAAATAATTTTGAATTAGCAATAGCCGTTGCAATAGGTGTTTTTGGAATTAATAGTGGGCAAGCTTTTGCGGGTGTGATTGGACCATTAGTTGAAGTTCCTGCATTAATTGCATTAGTAAATCTTGCATTTTGGTTCCGAAATAAGTATTATAAAGAATAAAAAGTTTTAAAAACGGAAGACCTATAAAATCAGTATAATTGTTATAATTTTATAAAAAATCTGTTTATGACTTTATTCTTAAAACCATCCCTTGTTTTAATAGCTCTTTTTTGGATTGTTTCTTGTAAATCACAAAATGGTATCTTAACTGCTGAAATTGAAAACAGCAGCATTATTAGTGATACTACTTTTGTTAATTTGAATTCATATAGTCAAGACTTTGTTTATGACATGAAGTATGCTTCGGAGGATAATTTTTTGAAATCAAAAGTATATGACTGTGCCGAATGTTTTTTGCGTTTAAAAACGGTCAAAGCACTTATAGAAGCAAATAAAGTATTTGTTAAAAAAGGTTTTAGAATCAAAATCTTTGATTGTTACAGACCTTTAGCTATTCAAAAAAGAATGTGGGAAATAGTTTCTAATCCTAAATATGTTGCGGATCCAGCCAAAGGTTCCATACATAATAGAGGTGGTGCTGTTGATATCACTCTTGTTTATAGCAGCACAGGCAAAGAATTGGACATGGGAACTCCTTTCGACTTTTTTGGAGAAGAAGCGAGTCATAATTATCAAAATATTTCTGATGAGGTTAAAAACAACAGAAAGCTATTAAAGAAAATAATGATCAAAAAAGGATTCAATTCTTTTGATTCAGAATGGTGGCATTATAACTTGAAATCAGCCCTAAACGATAAGGTTTCAAACACTAAATGGAATTGCGAATAATTATTCGATGCAATGCAGGTTGTTTATAAAATAAGTTTCAGGCTCGTAAATTTCATTATTTAGTTCTGATTTAAATTGTTTTTTAAGAACATAATCCTCAGTATCGGTAAGGTATTTTATTCTCATCATTGATACAGGCGAACTTTTTAAATCCTCAAAACTATCTTTCATAAACATAAAAGAACCTATCATTATTCTATTATCAAAACCTTTATCATCCCGCAACAATGTACCACAATCTTCTTGCTCTATATGAAGTAAAGTGATCACTTTACCATTGTTTAGTTGGAGAAAGAGTTTAGAATTTTTATCAAAACAGTTTGCTTTTAGGAATGATTTACTTTTTTGGATTAATTGAACATTTAAGGTAGGTAATCCATCTATCACTGCTATTGAAAAGAAAATGTAGCTAGAAGTTTCTGCGAAATTTTTTTCGCAAATCATATATTCTTTTGTTGATTTATAAGTACCAATAGAATCAGTTACATTAGCGCTAAATTCACATGGAGTTTGGGCAAATACAGTTACGCTTAAAAGAAAAAAAGAGATGGATAATAGATGTTTCATTGATTATTTTATTTTCGTGCAAATTAAAACTATTTTATTATTATTTACATCAGTTGTAAAAAAACAATAGATATTTCCTCCATCTTTTATTTTCCATTTTTTTCTGATGACTTCAACTGAATCTGGAAAATTTCGGATTGTAATGTTTGCTTTTTTATTTTCTAGAAGCATTTTCATTTCCGTTTTATTGTATGAAATTGAATTTTGGATTTCAAAAATTCTACCTGGAAAAGCCACTAAATTTTCTGAAGTATATAAATGCGAATGCCTATGAAGTTTGTTTATGGAATATAAATTACTTACTTCATCAAATCCACCTGATTTCATTATGGCATTATTAGCTTCATATAAATATTTCTGTGGCAAACTGTAAGAAGGAACTCTCTGTTCTTGATTTAAAACAAAATCAAAACTTTCTGTTTTATCCTTTAAAATATTAATAGTTTTAATTGTTATTTCGCCAGAATAGTCTTTATGTAATTCCCATAAAAGTTCTTTTACTTCATTATCTAAAGCTACAATATGAATGTTTTTTACGTTTTTCAATTCAGACAAACCTGCCGAAATATCTAGCAAAGGAGCTGTTTTTATTAAAATAGCATTTGAGTTTTTAAAATAAAAATCAAGATTTTCGGGCACATTTGGCAAACAGTCTTTGAGCATAAAGACTTTTCCTTTGGCATCATTCCGTCTCGAAGGATCAATATAAATCCAATCCCATTTTTGGTTTAATGAAGATAATGTTGTTAAACTATCTCCTTTATAGCAGGAACAGTTTTTTACCTCTAATTGTTCAAAATTATGCTTAACTAAATCTGATAATTCTAGATTGATTTCGCAATGCGCAATGGTATTAATTCTTTTTGAAAAATAATAATCATCCACTCCAAAACCTCCTGTTAAATCAATTAAACTATCACCTGAAACGAGCGTTGATTTATATAAAGCTGTTTTTTCTGATGAGGTTTGTTCTATAGAAATTTTACTTGGGTAAATAATATCTTTAGTTGCAAACCATGTTGGAAGTTTATCCTTAGCTTTAGTTTTAGCTTCAATTTGATTTAAAATAGAAATCCAATCCACATTTGGGAAAGGATTTTTTTGCAATGCTAATTTCGTGATTTTTACATCAATATTGGCATTAATAAATTCTTGAATATTGGGATTTAGAAGTGTTAAATCCAAAATTAAATATTTTTAGTTAATAACTGAATAACAACGTTTTCAGGGAAAAATTCCTTTCCAATTACTTTAAATATGGTGTATAAAGGAACTGCGATTACCATACCTAAAATACCAAAAAGAAAACCAGCAATAAGAATTACCAGAAAAATTTCTAATGGATGTGAACTAACACTTTTGGAAAAAATTATGGGCTGAGAAATGTTGTTGTCTAAAATTTGTACAATCCAAAATCCAATTAATACATAAATTGTAGCGGGTAAAATATCCGTTTGAAAATCATTTCCTAAGTGACTTAACATTGTTAAAGCTGCTGCCAAAAGAGAAGCAATCAATGGACCTATGTATGGAATGATATTTAAGACGGCACATAAAAAAGCGATAATAATAGCATTTGGAATGTCAAAAATAATTAGAACAACCAGATATAAAATAAAAACAATAAACAGTTGAATTAGCAGACCAATAAAATAACGCGATAGTAAATGATTAATTTTTTCTAAAGAATTTAAAATTTGTTCTTCGTGACTGTCTGGAATTAATTTTTTGGCACTAATGATGAAATACAATCTATCTTTTAAAAAGAAAAAAGTAATAAATAGAACAGAAGCTAGACCCATTCCAAAACTGCTTATAGTACCAAGAATTACATTTAAAAAATCAGTTACGATTCCAAAATTTATTTTAGATGTAATATTAGCCTCCTTTAATACTTTGGAGGAATCGATATGATGACTTTCTAAAAAAGCGGCTATTTGATTGATTAATTGCAAACTGTTTTTTTCTATTTCAACAGTGTTTAACAAGGATAAATTCTGTCCTTGACTTAGGATTAAAGGGACGAACATGGTTATTAGTCCAGCGATAATTAAAATAAAAATTAAAAGAGTTGTAATTGTAGCGAAAGTATGGTTGAATCGTAATCTTTTTTTGAAGAAATCTAAAATTGGATTTCCTATAAGTGTTAGGATTAACGCAATTACTAAGTAAATTAAGACGGATTGTATTTGATATAAAAAATAAAGAATCAAAGCAGTCAAAATCAAATAAGCAATAGCTCTTAGAATTCCATTTGCAATAACTTTTGATGTAATCATTTATTTTTTTTTTAGGATATAAAGATAAAAAAAACTCGCTAACAAGTAGCGAGTTTAAAAAATCTAAAAAAAAAAATTATATTCCAAAACCTGCTCTTGCGCCACCGGCAACAAACAGAGCAGACATTCTAGCTTTTTGACCATTCGTGAACATATACATACCTCTGTCATCCGTATAATCCATGTAGTTCATTGTCATTTCGTTATGTGCAGGTAAACAAGTACTTACATATGGATAGACAGGTACTCCAAAGTTAGATGTTTTATGAACTGGTGTATCTGCAACTAAATCATCTCCGCAAGAAGCATCACCCCATATGTGTCTAAGATTCATCCAGTGACCCACTTCATGACTAGCAGTTCTTCCTAAGTTGTATGGATAACTAGCAGCACTTGATAAACCAAAATATTTAGAATCAATTACAACTCCATCAGTAGCAGCGCTTCCTCCAGGAAATTGTGCATAACCTAATATTCCACCACCTATTGTACAGGCCCAGATGTTAAGATTTGTCGCAGGTGATGTTGGGTCTAATCCACCTTGTTTTGTTTTTTTCATAGCATCTCTGGTTCCCCAAGATGATTTTGTAGTTGCTTTTCGGTTTATTTTTACTAACTCAAAAGTAATCCCAACATTTGCTGCAACTCCAGAAAATTCAGCAGGTGTACTACTAAAATCAGCATTTGTAGCGGTGTAATCTTGGTTTAGCACATCAATTTGAGATTGTATTTGTGCGTCAGAAATATTTTCGGCGGCTGTTCTATAGAGAACATTTACGACAACAGGAATTATTACTTTCCCGTTTACTAATCTTCCCGTTAGAATTGCTTTTTGGGAAAAAGCTTCTATTTCATTCATTCGTAAGGCTAAGGTTGGATCCGCTTTTAATTGTGCTTCTAAGACATCTTGGGCAGCACAATTCCGTTTTGTTATAGCACTAGTTTCTGTATTTGCAGCTCCTGATTCGTCGTTTTGACACGAGAAAAGCATTGATGCAACAACGGCGATTAAAACAATTTTTTTCATAATAATTGGGGGTTTGTTATAAATAAATGATTTTTATTAATAGTATTACAATTTTATAACAATTTATTTGATAAAAAAAATATTTGATAAAAAAATATGAAAAAGATTACTTTTTATTGGATGCGATTTTTAAAGATGTGATTTCGTATAACGCAATACTTACGGCTTGTACCACATTCATGCTGCTGTTTTCTCCAAACATATTAATATGTACAATTTGGTTTGAAATGTTTAAAATGCCATCACTTATTCCGTTTATTTCACTTCCAATCACTAAAGCAATTTTCTTTAAATCAGGAATGACTACTTCTTTAAGGGGCTTGCTATTGCTAGTTATTTCTAATGCAATTACTTCGAGGTCTTCAGTCAATAAATAATCAATTAAATCAGTAGTTTCTTCAATGACTGTGTAAGGAATATGTAAATGCGTGCTTCGGGAAGTTTTATTTATTTTTCTAGGATTTAGAGGAATATCTTTTCCTGTAAAAATTATTTTTTCAACCCCAAATGCTTCACTAATTCTGAAAATTGAACCAATATTTTGTTGGAAATAAATGTGATCACATACCAAAATTATTGGAAATGTTTTCTTTTCAAAAGGGAGTTCTTCGTGTATTAGTTGCACTGACATCTATTAATTTGTAAAGATATAATTCATAATATTTGCACCCATTTTTAATGCTTTTTCTCGAACATCAATGGGGTCATTGTGAACTTCAGGATCTTCCCAACCATCTCCTAAATCACATTCATAAGTATAGAGAAGAACTAATCGTGAATTTATAAATATCCCAAAAGCTTGAGGACGTTTTCCATCGTGCTCATGTATTTTTGGTAATCCAGCAGGGAAGAGGAATGGTTTTTGAAAAATGGGGTGATTAGCGGGGATTTCAACCAAATCATTTTCCGGGAATATTTTCTTTATTTCTTTTCTAATGTATTGATTTAATCCGTAATTATCATCAATATGCAGAAATCCACCAGCGCGCATATAATTCCGCAAATTAGTCACATCAGAATCGCTAAAAACAACATTTCCGTGCCCAGTCATATGAATATATGGATACGAAAATAAATCAGGATTGCTGGGTTCTACTATAGCGGGTTTGGCCTTTATTTTGGTATTAATTGTGGCGTTGCAATACTTTATCAAATTAGACAATGAAGTTGGATTTGCATACCAATCTCCACCACCCTTATATTTTACCAAAGCTATTTCTTGCGAGTAACAATTGATACAAATAAAAAAAAACAAGAAAGATATTTTTCTCATAATTTATAGGAATAAAATATTTAATTCTCATTAAAAAAAACAACACTGTGGCAAGCTACAATTGCTGCTGTTTCGGTGCGTAATCTTGTATTTCCTAATGACACAGGGTTGTAATTATTATCTAAGGCTAGAGCAATTTCTTTTTCAGAAAAATCACCTTCAGGACCTATTAGTAAAGTTACATTTTCATTTGTTTTCAAAACAGATTTGAGTGTTTTTTTATCTGTTTCTTCACAATGAGCAATTAATTGCGCTCCTTCATTTTTACGTTTGATAAATTCTTTAAAAGAAATGGCTTCATTCAGTTTTGGTAAATACAATTCATTAGATTGTTTCATTGCTGACAGAATGATTTTGTCAAATCGTTCGTTGTTGGTTACTTTTCTTTCGGAGCGATCACATATAATCGGGGTTATTTCCTGAATGCCAATTTCGGTAGCTTTTTCTAAAAACCATTCGTAACGATCATTCATTTTAGTAGGAGCAACAGCAAGATGTAAGTGAAATTTTGGTGCTTCCTTTTTTTCGAAAGAAAGAATTTTAACGGTGCATTTGCTATCTGAAGCTAAAGTAATTTCTGTTTTAAAAAGAAAACCTAAACCATTAGTAACGTATAGTATATCACCATCTTTCTTACGTAATACTTTAATGATATGTTTGCTCTCCTCTTTATCAAATGAAAAGTCTTCAGTAAGTTCGTTTATTTTTGGATTGTAAAATAATTGCATAGATTAGAATTGAATTCGTGCTTTAGAAACGACTGATGAAGCTTCGAAATTTTGATGTAAAAATTTTTGATAACCTACAATTCCAATCATTGCAGCATTATCGGTAGTATATTCAAATTTAGGGATAAAGGTTTTCCAACCGTATTTTTTCTCTGTTTCTTTTAATGTGTTTCGAATGCCAGAATTAGCAGAAACACCACCGCCAATAGCTATTTGTTTTATACCAGTTTCTTTTACGGCTAGTTTTAGCTTATCCATTAAAATCTCAATGATTGTATGCTGTATAGAAGCGCAGATATCGTTTAGATTTTCTTCAATAAAATCGGGATTTTCTATTTTTTTCTTTTGGATGAAATATAAAATAGCTGTTTTTAATCCAGAAAAACTAAAGTCCATTCCTGGAACTTTTGGTTTTGTAAAAGCAAAAGCTTTTGGGTTACCCAATTGGGCATATTTATCAACTAATGGACCACCAGGATAAGGAAGACCTAATATTTTTGCACTTTTGTCAAAAGCTTCGCCAACGGCATCATCTGTAGTTTCTCCGATAATTGTCATTTCAAAAAAACCATCCACTTTTACGATTTGCGTATGTCCACCGCTTATGGTCAATGCTAAAAAAGGAAAAGTAGGTTTGTCAAATCCTTCTTCGTCAATAAAATGAGCTAAAATGTGCGCATGCATATGATTTACAGCTACTAATGGGATTTGTAAAGCTAAAGCTAATGATTTTGCAAAGGAACTACCAACAAGAAGTGATCCCATAAGTCCTGGTCCTTGCGTAAAAGCAATTGCTGACAATTGTTCTTTTTGTATATTTGCTTTTTGAAGTGCAGCATCAATAACTGGAACAATATTTTGTTGATGTGCTCTGGATGCTAATTCAGGAACTACACCGCCGTATTGATTGTGAATTAGCTGATTAGCGACAACATTAGATAATACTTTATCGTTATGTAAAACTGCTGCTGCGGTATCGTCACAAGAACTTTCGATGGCAAGAATAAAAACCTCTGGATTTTGCATATAAAGGCACAAATTTTGAATTATATTTGACAATCTGTTTGAAAAAATTGCAGGAGCCAAAATTAAAGAATTTTTATTTAAAGAATTGCTGTTTCGATAGCCAAATTAGATTTTCGAAAAATTAAAATAAAAGGTATCAAAAAAATTAGAAAAATACTATTTCGCTCTCTACTTGGATTTATCCTACTTTTGTTAGTATTGGGAATTACCTTGACATTGCCAGCTGTGCAAACAAGGATTGCCCAGTATTTCATGAAAACTATCAATAAAGATTATGGGGTTAATATTTCAATAGATGGAGTAGCCATATCTTCTTTTGGAGGTGTTAAGTTCAAAAAGGTATTAATTCTGGATCATCATAAAGACACTTTGATTTATTGCAATAGAATTAAAACTAGTTTTCTGGATAGCAAAAGAGTATTGGATGGAGATTTGATTTTTAAAGAATTAAGGTTAGACGGATTGCTTTTTAACTTAAAAACTTATAAAAACGAAAAGGAAACTAATTTAGATCGATTTATTAGGGCTTTTGATACAGGTAAAAAAACTTCAGGCAAACACTTTTTACTTACAGCTAAGGAAGCCTATATTACTAAAGGTCATTTTCTACTTACGGATGAAAATCGTGCGGTGCCTAAAGATGTTGATTTTACAAAACTAAACACTCATATTTCAGATTTTAAACTTTTTGGTCCAGATGTTAATACGAACATTAAAACCATGTCGTTTTTAGATCATCGTGGAATTTACGTGACTAATTTAAGTTCCGTATTCAGCTATACAAAAAAACAAATCAAACTTGATAATTTAGATTTAACTACTAAAGAATCTAAGGTTAAGGGAACGGTTACGCTTAATTATAAAATTGAAGATTTCGCAGATTTCAACAACAAGGTGAAATTTGATGTCAAATTAAAACCTTCTATTTTAGCTTCAAATGACATTCGAGGTTTTTATAAAGAGTTAGGTAAAAACCAACTTTTTTATATCAGATCTAAAATCAAGGGAACTTTAAACGATCTGAAATTTACTAAATTAAGAGTTGTAGATTCTCGAAACACCCAATTAATAGGCGAAATAAGGTTTAAGAATCTCTTTCCTAAAAAAGAACAGAAATTCTACATGAATGGAAAATTTGATAAACTTACTTCCAGTTATGACAATCTCGTTGCGTTATTGCCTAATGTATTGGGTAAACGATTACCAATTAGATTAAAAAAGCTAGGAACTGTAAATTTGATTGGAAATTCCCAAATTACTACAACTGCAATTACAGCTAGTTTCAAGATGACTTCAGCTTTAGGTAAAGTAGAATCAGATTTGGTAATGGAAAATATTAATTTCATTGACAATGCTACTTATTTAGGAAATGTGGTATTGGGGAATTTTGATATTGGAACTTTTCTTGAAAATAAAGATTTAGGCAAAGTAACTTTGAATCTAGATGTTGATGGGAAAGGGTTTTCTGAAAAGTACCTCAATACTGCCATAAAAGGTGATTTGAGTCAAATAGATTATAAAAACTATACCTATCATAATGTTATTTTGAATGGGAACTTCAAGTTACCACTTTATAAAGGTCAAATCTCAGTAAGCGACCCTAATTTGAATATGACTTTTGATGGTTTAGTTGATTTGAGTAAAAAAGATAGCCGATTTGATTTCCATATTAATGTTGAAAATGCCGATTTGCACAAGTTGAAATTTGTTAAAGATACTACTTCACTATTAAAAGGAGATGTTGTAGTGCAAGCATCTGGAAATACGATTGAAAATTTGCAAGGAGCTGTTTTTATTAAAAAAACTACCTATCAAAATTCAAAATCAACCTATGTTTTTGATGACTTTGCTGTAAATTCAAATTTTGATGCAAATCGAGTACGTACAATAAACGTAAACTCTCCAGATATTGTTGAAGGGCAAATAATAGGTAAATTTCAATTTAATCAGTTGAATAAATTACTCCGAAATTCTTTAGGGAGTCTTTATACAAATTTCAAACCTCATAAAGTCAATAAGGGACAATTCTTAAAGTTTGATTTTACCATCTACAGTAAAATTATTGAGATTTTGTATCCTGAAATTTCCATTGGTTCCAATACCGTTTTAAAAGGGAATTTGAATTCTGATACAAATGAATTTAAATTGAATTTTAATTCACCTAAAATTGTTGCTTCAAAAAACACATTTGATAATATAAGAGTTTCTATTGATAATAAAAATCCGCTTTATAACGCTTATATTGAGCTGGATAGTATAAAAACAAAATATTATAAAATTCGAGATTTTAGTTTGATTAATGTCACAATGAAAGACACTTTGTACTTTCGTACGGAGTTCAAAGGAGGAGAAAAAGGAGAAGATTATTACAATTTAAACTTATACCACACAATTAATAAAGACAATAATAATGTTGTAGGAATCAGTAAGTCCGAGGTTAAATTTAAAGATTATTTGTGGTTTTTGAATGAAAAAGAAACGCCAAATAATCAACTTGTTTTTGATAAAGCATTTAAAAATTTCACCATTGATGATATTTTATTGTCTCATGAAAATCAATTAATCGAACTTAAAGGAGTTATAAAAGACAGTACCTATAAAGACTTGAAATTAAGTTTCAAAGATGTTGATTTAAATAAAATTACTCCTGAAAACAACAAGTTCATTTTTAAAGGAAATATTAATGGGGATGTCAATTTTAAACAAAACAAAGCAGTTTTCCAACCCACAGCAGCGCTGGTAATTGATCATTTAAATTTGAACAATACGGATTTAGGTACTTTAGATTTTGATATTCAAGGCGATGAAAATTTGAGAAAATTTACCATGAATTCTTCTCTTGAGAATGAAAACATGGAATCATTCAATGCTAATGGAAGTTTTGAAATTGTTGATAAAGAGACAATTCTTGATTTAAAACTAAAATTAGACAAATTTAATTTAGCAACTTTAGGACCTATAGGAGGTGATGTAATATCGAATATTAGGGGTTTTGCCTCAGGAAATTCAACCATAGAAGGAAAACTTTCTAAACCGGATATTAATGGTCGATTGTATGTTGATGGCGCTGGCATTGGGATTCCTTATCTTAATGTGGATTATCAGTTAAATGATAGAACTATTGTTGATTTAACAGACGAAAAATTCTTGTTTAGAAACAATTTGCTTACAGATACAAAGTATGGTACAAAAGGAACTTTGAATGGAAGTGTAGAGCACAAAAACTTTTCGGATTGGAAATTAGATTTAGCAATTAGTTCTAAAAAATTATTGGCATTGGATACAAAAGATAGTGAAGATGCTGCTTACTTTGGAACTGCTTTTATTAACGGAACCGCAACTATAAAAGGCCCAACAGGTTCTTTATTTATTAAAGTTGATGCAAAATCGGAAAAAGGTACTTCCGTAAAAATCCCTATTAATTATGCGGAAAGTGTTAGTGATAATAGCTTCATACATTTTTTGACAGCTAAAGAAAAATACAATATAAAAAATAGAATTGTTGATAAAACTAGGAATTATAATGGACTTGAACTGGAGTTCGATTTTGATATTACACCAGATGCAGAGGTTGAAGTTATTTTAGATCGTAATACAGGTCACGGAATGAAAGGAAAAGGATTTGGGTCTCTTTTGTTCAAAATAAATACCTTAGGTAAATTTAATATGTGGGGTGACTTCCAGGCCTATGAAGGAACTTATAACTTCAAATATGGTGGACTTATAGACAAAAGATTTGCAGTTAAAAAAGGAGGTTCAATTTCATGGGAAGGAAATCCGATGAGAGCACAATTGAATCTTGAGGCGGTTTATAAAACTACCGCTAATCCTGCTGTTTTATTAGAAAATTCATCGTTCAACACAAAAGTTCCAGTTGAGGTTATTATTGGGGTAAGAGGAGATTTGATGAGTCCTGATCCAGATTTTAATATTGATTTTCCAACAGTAAGTAATGTCTTAAAATCCGAAATACAATACAAGTTAACAGATAAAGATGTTAGGCAAACTCAGGCTTTGTATTTATTGTCATCAGGAGGATTTTTGAGTCCTGAAGGAGTTAACAGATCTGATTTTTTATCAGGAAGTTTATTTGAGACGGCTACCAGTTTACTTGGAGGGTTTATAAAATCAGATAATGATAAATTTCAAGTTGGAATTAATGTTATTGGGGCAGATAAGAGGTTAGGAAGAGAAACTGACGGGCGTTTTGTGGCTACAATTTCATCCAAAATAAATGAGCGAATTACTATAAATGGAAAAGTAGGGGTTCCTTTTGGTGGAATTAATGAATCGGCAATTGTTGGGGATCTTGAAGTTTTGTACCGAGTTAATGAAGACGGGACTATGAATTTACGTCTTTTTAACAAAGAAAATGATATTAACTACATCGGACAGGGAATAGGATATACACAAGGAGCTGGTATTTCTTATGAAGTAGATTTTGATACATTTAAAGAACTTGTGAATAAAATATTCAAAAAACACAAAATAGAAAGAGTTATAAGTCCAGAATATATCGATCAAGATTCGGCAATTTCGCCAGATTATATTAATTTTTATAATACGAAAAAATCAAAAAAAGATAGTCCCAAAAACAACAAAGAGGCCGTTATTCCAGAAGAGGATTAAGTAATTTTTTAAAAAGACCCAAATCGTAATATGTCGGTTTTTTTAAGACTAAAATTACTATTTATCAAAATATAACTAAATAATTGTTTTTTATTAAATAAAACGTATTTTTTTTTGTTTTTTTGAAAACTTATCAACGAAAACGTTTGAATTTAATGCGTTTTTCTAATTTATTAAAAACATAGCTTTGTAAGTGCGGGATGTTTGCTAAATTTACACTTTTAATACATAAATAATGTCAAATACAATAAAAAAAATAGGAGTACTAACATCAGGTGGAGATTCACCAGGAATGAATGCTGCTATACGATCAGTTGTTCGAACATGTGCTTTTCACAATATAGGATGTGTAGGGATTTATAGAGGTTATCAAGGAATGATTGAAGGAGACTTCAAAGAAATGGGGCCTCGCAGCGTAAATAATATTATTAATAAAGGAGGAACTATTCTAAAATCAGCACGTTCTGCAGATTTCAGAACTCCAGAAGGAAGAAAAATTGCGCACCAAAATTTAGTTAATGCAGGAATTGATGCATTAGTAGTTATTGGTGGAGACGGAAGTTTTACAGGAGCGTTGTTATTCAATAGCGAATATGATTTCCCAGTAATTGGTATACCAGGAACAATCGATAATGATATTTATGGAACTAGTCATACTTTAGGATATGATACAGCCCTTAATACAGTTGTTGAAGTTATAGATAAAATTAGAGATACAGCAAGCTCACATAATAGATTATTTTTAATCGAAGTTATGGGACGTGATGCTGGACATATCGCTTTAAATGCCGGAATTGGAGCAGGAGCTGAAGAAATTTTAATCCCAGAAGAAGATTTAGGTTTAGATAGATTACTAGATTCACTTAAGAAAAGTAAGGCAGCTGGAAAATCATCAAGTATAGTTGTTATTGCTGAAGGAGATAAAATAGGCAAGAGCGTATTTGAACTTAAAGATTATGTTGAATCTAATTTCCCAGAATATGATGTTAGAGTTTCGGTTCTAGGTCATATGCAAAGAGGAGGTTCTCCATCTTGTTTTGATAGAGTTTTAGCAAGCAGGTTAGGAGTTAAGGCTGTAGAATCTTTATTAGAAGGAAAGTCAAATTATATGGCTGGAATTATCAAAGATCAAATTACACTTACACCATTGGAACAAGCTATAAAAGGACACTCAGAAATAGATAGAGAATTATTGCGTGTTTCTGATATAATGTCAATTTAGAATACAGAATTTAATGTTTAAGGTTTGATTTTATGAGAACCTAAAACCATAAATATCGACTTAAATAAAAATTAAAATCAAATTAAAATCAAATTAAAATGTCAAAAGTAAAATTAGGAATAAACGGTTTCGGAAGAATTGGAAGAATTGTTTTTAGAGAGTCTTTCAATAGAGATAATGTAGAAGTTGTTGCTATCAATGATTTATTAGATGTTGATCACTTAGCTTACTTGTTAAAATACGATTCAGTTCACGGTCGTTTCAATGGAACAGTTGAAGTTAAAGAAGGTCAATTGTATATCAATGGAAAATTAATCCGTGTAACAGCAGAAAGAAATCCAGCTGATTTAAAATGGAATGAAGTTGACGTTGATGTTGTTGCTGAATGTACTGGTTTCTTTACTACTGTTGAAACTGCAAACGAGCACATCAAAGGTGGTGCTAAAAAAGTAATCATTTCTGCTCCATCTGCAGATGCACCAATGTTTGTTATGGGTGTTAACCATACTAAAGCTTTAGCTACTGATAAAGTTGTTTCTAACGCTTCTTGTACAACAAACTGTTTAGCTCCATTAGCTAAAGTAATTAATGATAATTTTGGAATTGTTGAAGGATTGATGACTACAGTTCACGCTACTACTTCTACTCAAATGACTTGTGATGGTCCATCTAGAAAAGATTGGAGAGGTGGTCGTGCTGCTTCATGCAACATTATCCCATCTTCTACAGGAGCTGCAAAAGCTGTAGGTCAAGTTATTCCTGAATTAAACGGAAAATTAACAGGTATGTCAATGCGTGTTCCTACTGTAGACGTATCAGTTGTTGATTTAACTGTGAAATTAGCTAAAGAAACTTCTTATGCTGAAATTATGGCTGCTTTGAAATTAGCTTCTGAAACTACAATGAAAGGTATCTTAGGATATACTGAAGATTTAGTTGTTTCTCAAGATTTCGTTTCTGATTCAAGAACTTCTATTGTTGATGCTAATGCAGGTATTGGTTTGAATTCTTCTTTCTTCAAAATCATCTCTTGGTATGATAATGAATATGGTTATTCAAGTAAATTGATTGACTTATCTGTACACATTGCAGGTTTAAAATAATTCACATAAATGCTTAAAATCCCGTTATTTTAACAATAACGGGATTTTATTATTTTATCTACATGCTTAAAAGTGTATTTTAAACACTTTTAAAAAGTAGTTAAAAAAAACTAAACCAAAAAAAAACCAAAAAAATGAAATTAATAGTTGATAGTGGTTCTACCAAAGCCGATTGGATTGCGATAGATGATAGTGGAAAAGTATTGTTTACAACTCAAACTCTAGGATTAAACCCAGAGATTCTTGAAGGAGATGAAATAGTGGAACGTCTTAACGATCGTTTTGATATTCTTCAAAATAAAAAAAATGCAACTCATTTATTTTTCTACGGAGCAGGTTGTGGAACAGAGCGATTGAAAGTTGAATTGTCTCAAATTTTTCAAACTTATTTTCCTAATGCAATAATTTCGGTTCATGAGGATACCTATGCAGCTGTATATGCTACTACGCCTAAAGGCGAACAAGCAATTGTTAGTATTTTAGGAACTGGTTCTAACTGTAGTTTCTTTGATGGTAAAGAATTGCACCAAAAAGTACAATCACTTGGTTATATCGTTATGGATGACTGTAGTGGTAACGTTTTTGGAAAAGAACTAATAAGAAAATACTATTTTAATAAAATGCCAAAACATTTGGCTGTTGAGTTTGAAAAAGAATATGATTTAGACCCAGATTATATCAAAAGCAAACTATACAAAGAACCAAATCCTAACGCGTATTTAGCTACGTTTGCTAAGTTTTTGATTCAACATAAAGAAGATGATTTCTGCAAAAAAATTATTTTCAAAGGAATGAAATCTTTTGTAAAAAATTACATCAGACAATATGATAATTGTAAAGAAGTTCCTGTTCACTTTGTAGGTTCAATTGCCTTCTATTTGAAAGACGAATTACAATTGACATTTGATAAATATGAAATGACTCTAGGTAATGTGTTAAGACGACCAATTGATGGTTTAATTGCATATCACATAGCGAATAAATAAAAATTTATGGAAATTGCTATTATTGCTCATGACGGTAAAAAAGTTGATTTAGTTAATTTTTTAATTAAAAACAAAACGCTTTTATTGCAGGAAGAGTGGCTGAAGGTAAAACCAATATGGTGTTCTTTTTTAAAGATCCATTATCAAGCCATCCTCACGAAGCAGATATTAATATGCTGATTCGTGTTTGTGATGTTCATAACGTGCCATTGGCAACAAATGAAGCAACAGCGCAATTATTATTGAATGCTATAGCATTGCAATCATAGAAATTTCAACATTTACATTTTTTGGCAGACATGCCACTTGAACCGTTTCACGTGCTGGAGCGGTTTTTTCGTTGAAATAAGATCCGTAAATAGTATTTATTTTTCCAAAATCATTCATATCCATAATGAAAATGGTTGTTTTTACTACGTTTTCAAAGGTCATTCCAGCTGCTTCAAGTACTGCTTTCATGTTTTCCATAACTTGGGTAGTTTCCGCTTCAATAGTATCTAAAACTAATGCTCCAGTTGCTGGGTTTATTGCAATTTGCCCAGATGTGAAAAGTGTATTTCCTTTTAATACGGCTTGATTATAAGGACCTATCGGTGCAGGTGCTTTATCTGTAAAAATTATCTTTTTCATAATACTATTATCTGTTATTTACACTACGTTTATCCCATTTGATATCACTTAGGATACCCGATTTTATTCCAATAAAGAAGCCCCAGTTTGCATTATTACCAAATGGAGTCCAGTTGAAAGACATTCTCCAGCTTAGCAAATCTCTTTCAAAGCGGAGTTGAGTAAAGGTAACTCCTTTTTGAACAAAATCATAACCGGTAGAAATCCCAGTTTTCCATTTTGGAGTTAAATCAGCATTTATAGAAATCATTATTGAGTTACCAATAATTTTCTTTTCACGGTTGTTGTTGCCATAGGTTAAAGAATAAGCAAAGGTCATATCCCAAGGTAATTTTGAACTGAAAAATTCAGAAACTACATCTTCACCTTCTTCGCTTTCTGCAAATTGGCTTTTTCTACTGTCACTTAAGTCTGTATTTGTTCCAAACAAATCATCTTCTCGACCACCATTTCGCTGGCTTTGATTGTTTTTATCTTTTTTAGGTTCTTTTTCTTTGCTCGAAAGAGAATAATTTAAAGTCATATTAGCACTTGTCATTCTAAACAAACTTCCGCCATTATCAATATTAAATACATTCATTCTCTTTCCAGAATTATCAATGGCATAAGGGTCTAAAGTAGCTCCAAAGTTTACATTCATTTTTTTGTCCAGCAACTGTGTTCCACCACTTACTCTTACAGGTGACCATGCTAATGAATTTACTCCATCAGCATCAAGATTATAGCTGGTAGAGAAGTTTAAGTTGTTTAGTAACATTACTTTCTTAGGTTCCACTTTTGTACTATCGCTATCCCTAACTTTTGCTTCAAAGGTATTGCTTAAATCAAAACCTAAAATATTTGAATTTGAAAGACCTGGAGCTCCAAAAATCCCGCTTTCAAATCTTGAATATTTTTTCATTGTTCCACTCGCATCAGAGGCATAAGTATCATAATATTTCTCAAAGCTTGGTGTATAGCTGTAAGATACAGACGGACGCATAACGTGTCTTAAAGATTGTATTTTTTTGTCATTCCCAAAATTGAATGTTCCATAAATTGTAGTTCCTAAGCTAGAGGAGAACGAATAGGTTCTATAGGCGTCGAATCCGTTTACATTAGTGTCAACAACTTTACTTTGTGCCGTATTATATTCTCTTTTAATAGTTTTTGTGTACCAAACTTCTTTATAGTTTAAAGAAGATGATGCGCTGAAATATTTGAATAATTTAAAATTAGTACTTAATGGTATGGAATGTTGAACGCCAATTTTTGCATTATCAAACATTTTAGGTTTAAAAAACAGGGAATCAGTTGTCGTTATACTGTTTTTTCCACTTAAGTCATATTGTAAATTGATATTTTTAAAAAAACCTTTTTTTACACCCTCTTTGCCTACAAAAGGATAGATTCTGTCAACACTAAACTGCACAGTTGGCAATGTCATATTGATTTCTTCGGTTTGTGTGTTTTGAGAGTGAGTCGCCGTCAACGATAATCTTGCTTGTGGAATCATGTTGAAGGTTTTGCTATACGAAACAGAAGAACTTAATGTATTATTAAGATTTGAACCAATATTGTTTTGATTGATGGAGCGTTTAAAATATTTACTACTTCCAAGATTCACAGAGGCTGAAAAACTTGAATTTGGATTCGCCTTTGCATCTCTAGCGTGAGACCATTGAATATTATAAATGTTTTGTTTTAAATAATCAGGATATCCTCTTTCGCTTGTGATTAGGTTTTCAAAACGAATGTTTAAATTTCCACGATAATTATATCGTTTGGCATAACTTGATTCAAACCGCATCCCGTAACTTCCGTTTGTGTAATAATCTCCTAAGACTGTTAAATCATAATTATCACTTAGAGCAAAATAATATCCACCATTTTGCAATGAAAACCCTCTGGTATTTGAATCGTTATAACTAGGCAAAAGTATTCCCGAAACGCTCGTTTCTTTGCTCATTGGAAAAAAAGCAAAAGGCAAAGCAATAGGAGTAGGGACATTAGCAATAACCATATTGGTTAATCCTGTAACTACTTTTTTACCAGGAATAAATTTCACTTTGTTTGTTTGAAAATAATATTCGGGATTGTCTACATCTTTCGAAGTTGTGAATCGGGCTCCTTTAAGAAAATAAACGGAATCATTCTCTTTTTTGGTCACAGCTGCTTTTATTTTGAATTCATTTTGTTCCGATCTTGAATTCCAAATTAATGCTTTTTTCGTTTTAAAATTAAAGCGAATAGAATCGGGTTCAACCACATTTGCACCTTGTTTGAAATTAGGAAATTGAGTGTAAGCACCTGTTGAATCTTTTATTCTACCAGCATAAACCTCATTTTTTTCATAATCCATTACAATGATACCGGACTTTAGTTCAACGTCTTGATAGTATAATTCGGCTTTATCATATAAAGTAATGAGTTTTTTCTTTTGATCTATTTTAGCGTAATTATCAGCTTTGTAATTCACCTTTCCATCCAAAAATATTTTTTTTGGTTTAATAGTATCTTTTTTGACCGTATCCAATTCTTTTTTTGAAATTTCCGCCGTTTTTGGAGCAGGATTAACACCAGTTATTTTGGTATCTATTTGTTTTTTAGTGGGTATAGCGGTCGTTTTTTTTGTTATATCTTGTGAATATAATTTTGTAGTTCCTATTGTTAGGAAAATTGATAATAAAACGATATTAAATAAGTTTGTACGCAAAGGTTTAAATGCTATTTTTGTAAAATTATGGCTTGTTTTTTGACGTGCCAAACTTACATATAATTTTTTGTCAAAAATAGTCAAATAAAAAAATTATAATGGAAGAGTTTTAATTAAATTAACTTTTAGATTTATGCATATTACTAATAAAATTAAAGTATTCTTTATTTTTTTTCTAACTATAATTTCTTTTTGTACTTACGGTCAATCTAGTCGTTTCAAGGTTGCATTAGATGCAGGTCATGGTGCTCATGATTTTGGAGCTGTTTATAGTGGGCGTATCGAAAAAAATATTGCTTTGGAAGTTGTTTTGAAAGTTGGTAAATTATTAGAATCAACACCCAAATTTGATGTTATCTATACAAGAAAAACAGATGTTTTCATTGATTTGATTGAAAGAGCTAACATTGCCAATAGAGCCGATGCTAATATTTTTGTATCAATTCATTGTAATGCAAATAAAAATACGGCTGCAGATGGAACAGAAACCTATGTGATGGGTATGAATAAAATTGCATCAAATTTAGAAGCCGCCAAAAAAGAGAACTCTGTAATTACCCTTGAAAAGGATTATAAACAAAAATACGAAGGTTTTGATCCGAACTCTCCTGAAACCATGATAGGAATGACTTTAATGCAAGAGGAATACTTAGATAATAGTATTTCTTTGGCAAGTAAAGTAGAAGAATCTTTTGCAGGTTTAGGTAAAAAATTAAGACATGGTGGAGTAAAGCAAGCTCCTTTTATGGTACTTCATAAAGCATATATGCCTAGAGTACTTATAGAAATGGGATTTATATCTAATCCAATCGAGGGTGATAAGCTAAATTCTGAAGACGGCCAAAATGAAATTGCAAGAGCTATTGCTGATGCGATTATTAGTTATAGAAATGAATATTTTGGTAATGGAGATATCGACACTCCTGAAGTTAGACCGTCTCAAAAGGTTATCGAAAAAGTTGTAAAAGATACTACAACTCCGGTAAAACCTAAAGCTGTTATAAATTCTTCGGAAATAAAAAAAGTAGAAAATAAAAAAGAGGTTTCGGGAATTATTTATAAAGTACAATTGTCTGCGAGTGCGAGAAAATTAGCTTTAGAACCTAGAAATTTTAAAGGGCTCAAATCAGTCTCTATGTCTTTTGATAATAGGGTTTATAAGTATATGTATGGAGAAACCGCTGATTATGAAGAAGCTAAAAGTAAATTAGAAGAGGTTAAGTCAAAAGGATATGATTCTGCATTTTTGATTGCTTTCAAAAATGGCGAAAAAATTAGTATCCAAGATGCAATCAAATAATAACGTCAAGTCGAATTTTTTATATTAATTTTGCAAAAAATATTTTTATTTTGAAAATAACAAGAGAGATTAAAACAGCAATACTGGTTATTGCTTCTATTTTACTATTCATTTGGGGGTATAGTTTTTTAAAAGGGAAAGACCTTTTTACAAATTACAAAACTTTTTATGTTGAATATGATAATGTTGAAGGATTAGCTCCATCAGCATCAGTGACATTAAATGGATTGATTATTGGTAAAGTCAATAGCATAACCATAGATGAAAACACTGGAAAATTATTAGTTGAATTACAACTAAAAACAGATTTTCCAATTTCAAAAACGAGTATTGCATCTATATATGAGCCTGGATTCATAGGTGGTAAACAAATTTCAATATTGCCAGATTTTAGTAATAAAACTCCAGCTGTTGAAGGACAAAAATTACAAGGTGAAGTAAAATTAGGACTTACCTCATCAGTGGGTGAAAAATTAGCTCCTTTACAACAAAAGCTAGAAAAACTAATGCTTAACGTTGATAATTTAGTTTCTGGCTTGAATAATGTTTTGGATAAAAAAACTCAAGAAGATTTGAAACGAACTCTTTCTGAATTGAGTACGACTATGGTTCAAATTAACAAAGCTTCTACAAGTGTGAATACAATTTTGGACGACAACAAATCACAAATTAAAGGTGTTGTTTCTAACTTCAATAAAATATCTGGTGATTTTTCTAAAATTTCAGACTCTTTAAACAAAGCAGATTTAGGCAAAACAGTTAAAAATCTTAATGAAACTTTGTCTAAAGTAGATGGGATTATGTCAGATTTAAAATCAGGAAAAGGTTCAGCAGGTAAGTTATTAAGTGATGAAGCGTTGTATAATAATCTAAAATCAACTACTAAAGAAATGGAGTTGTTGCTTCAAGATGTTAGACTTTATCCAACTCGATATGTTAATGTTTCTCTTTTTGGAAAGAAAAACAAACCTTATGTTAGTCCTGTAAAAGATTCTATTTCGAAAGCTAAAAATTAGCAATTATGAACTATTTAGATAATGTGTTATTTGCAATAGTATTGATTATTGGGTTTGGTTATTTTTATGGAAACATTAAAAAAATAATCAGAAACATTAATTTAGGGAGAGCCGTAAATAGAAAAGACAATCCTAATGCCCGTTGGAAAAACATGGGAATGATTGCTCTAGGACAATCTAAAATGGTTAAACGTCCACTGGCAGGAATACTCCATATTATTGTTTATGTAGGATTTATAATAATTAATATTGAGTTATTAGAAATAATTATCGATGGCTTGTTGGGAACTCACAGAGTTTTTTCTTTTTTAGGATTAACTTATGATGTTTTGATAGGTTCGTTCGAAATTTTAGCACTACTAGTTATTGTCGCTGTTGTTATTTTTTGGTCCAGAAGAAATTTCATTAAAATAAAACGATTTATAAGTTCTGATTTGGATGGATCTCCAAAGAAAGATGCAAATTACATCTTGTATTTTGAGGTGGTATTGATGTCTCTGTTTTTATTAATGAATGCTTCCGATTTGCATTTGCAAAATGTACCAGGTGGATTTTCGCACTTTGTTAAAGCTGGATCTTTCCCAATAAGTCAATTTATTGAACCTCTTTTTAACGGAGTTTCCAATGAGTTAGTTATGTTATTTTCTGAAATATTCTGGTGGTTGCATATTGTAGGGATTTTAGTTTTCATGAACTATTTATATTTCTCAAAACACTTGCACATACTTTTAGCTTTCCCAAATACTTATTTTGCAAATTTAAATCCTCAAGGACAATTTGATAATTTAGAATCGGTTACAAATGAGGTAAAGCTTATGATGGATCCAAATGCAGATCCTTTTGCTGTACAGCCAGTTATTGATAATGATGTTCCAGCTAAATTTGGCGCAAGTGATGTTGCTGATTTGAATTGGGTACAATTATTGAACGCATATACTTGTACAGAATGTGGACGTTGTACTTCATCCTGTCCAGCAAATTTAACAGGCAAAAAGTTGTCTCCTCGTAAAATTATGATGGATACAAGAGATCGATTAGAAGAGGTAGGAAGAAATATCGATTTGAACAAAGGTGTTTTTGTACCGGATAATAAATCATTATTGAATGATTACATTTCCCCAGAAGAGTTATGGGCCTGTACATCCTGTAATGCTTGTGTTGAAGAATGTCCAGTGAATATTAGCCCACTTTCAATTATTATGGATATGAGACGCTATTTAGTAATGGAGCAAAGTGCAGCTCCAATGCCAATAAATGCAATGATGACAAATATTGAAAATAACGGCGCACCTTGGCAGTACAATCAGCAAGATCGATTGAACTGGAAAAACGAATAGTCTTTAAATCGTATAACTTTTTAATGGGTTATTTGTTTTAGCATATAACCGAATCAACAAAATATATGTCAGAGAATTTAATAGTGCCAACAATGGCAGAAATGCTAGCCCAAGGAAAGCAACCAGAAGTTTTGTTTTGGGTAGGTTGCGCAGGAAGTTTTGATGATAGAGCAAAAAAAATAACAAAGGCATTTGTTCGAATTTTAAACCGTACAAATGTTTCTTTTGCTGTTCTGGGTACCGAAGAAAGTTGTACAGGTGACCCCGCTAAAAGAGCTGGGAATGAGTTTTTATTTCAAATGCAGGCAATGACTAATATTGAAGTCTTAAATGCCTATGAAGTAAAAAAAATAGTTACGGCTTGCCCACATTGTTTTAATACTTTAAAAAATGAATACCCTGAATTAGGTGGAAAATATGAAGTAGTTCACCATACGGAGTTTCTAAAATCATTGTTAGATGATGGAAGATTAACGATTGAAGGTGGCGAATTCAAAGGAAAAAAAATTACATTTCATGATCCATGTTATTTAGGAAGAGCAAATAAAGTTTACGAAGCGCCAAGGGATTTAATTCAAAAACTAGATGCAGAATTAATTGAGATGAAGCGATCTCGTGCTAATGGATTGTGTTGTGGAGCTGGAGGAGCTCAAATGTTTAAAGATGCTGAACCTGGAAATAAGGAAATTAATGTTGAAAGAACCGAAGACGCATTAGAAACTAATTCTCAAATTATTGCTACAGGTTGTCCTTTTTGTAATACAATGATGACTGATGGAATCAAAAACAAAGAAAAAGAGGGCGAAGTTAAAGTAATGGATATAGCGGAACTTATAGCTAACGCACAAGATTTATAATTATGAAAAAAATATTTTTGATTCTAATTGTACTTTGTAATTCCATATCATATTCACAAGATGCTTATGATATTGTAGGGAAAGAAACTTGTGAATGTTTAAACACAAAAAAGGTTGATTATTCCAAGATGAATAAAAAGGACATGCAAACTCAAGTTGGAATATGCATGATACAAAGTTATTCATCACATCTTTCAGAATTTAAACCTGAAGATAAAATAAGTTTTGATGATGAAGTAGGTTTGAAAAACTTAGGAGAAAAAGTTGCAATGAAAATGATGGTTAGTTGTCCAGAAATTATATTAGAAATGGGCAAAAGATCTGTTGATGAGGATGATGCTGCGGAGCAAGCAAAAGAAATCACTTTTATTGAAGGTGAAGTAACCGAAATAAAAACAGAACAATTCATCACACTTCAGGTAAAAGATAAAAATGGAAGAAATTTTAGTTTTCTTTTATTAGATTATTTTGAAACAGCTTCTTTATTGACTAATAATGAGATTAATAAAAAAGATAATGTCAAAGTAAGTTATACTGAAATTGAACTTTTTGATCCAAAAAACAAAGAATTTAGATATTTTAAAATCATAACTGATTTAGAAAAAAAGTAAATTTTAATTTCTGAAAATTTAATAAAAAAATAATATTATGTACGTTCCATTTGAAAATTTGCCAGGAGAATCTAGAGTTTGGATCTATCAATCCAATAGAAAGTTTTCGGATGAAGAATTTGCTGAAATCGAAACAGCTTTACAATCTTTTCTTGAAAATTGGGCAGCGCATGGAACCATTTTAGAATCCTCATATCAATTACGATACAATAGATTCATAATACTTGCTGTGAACCAAGAAGTACAAGCAGCAACTGGATGTTCGATTGATTCTTCAGTAGAATTTATTCAGAGTTTAGAAAAAAAATATCAAGTTGATTTATTGGATAAAATGAACGTTACTTTCAAGTTAGGCGAACATATTGCTCATAAACCTTTGATTGATTTCAAAAAAATGGTTAAAGACAAAGCTGTTACTGAAAACACCGTTGTTTTTAATAATTTGGTTAATAATATAGAAGAATTTAATGAATCTTGGGAAGTTTTGGCTGTAGATAGCTGGCACAGCCGTTTTTTCTAAAATAAAATACTTAATGAAAATTTTCTTTATTAGAATAGTCTTGTTCTTTGCCTTATTGTTTTTGGTAACAAATTGCGGGACTTCTAAAAAAAATATATTAAATCAAACTCTTGAAAAACCTACAATTTCTGAAAATGAAGAAATTTATGTTCCTCATTTAAAATCAGACAGGAAAAATTTTTTCAAAGACTCGTATGCAGAAAATGTATGGGTTGACAGTGTTTACAATCAAATGACTTTAGAGGATAAAATTGGGCAGCTTTTTATGGTTGCCGCATACTCTAATAGGGATACAACTCATGTTAATGCTATTGATAAGTTAATTAAAGAGTATAAAATAGGTGGTGTTATTTTCTTTCAAGGTGGTCCTGTCCGTCAAGCTCATTTAACAAATCACTACCAATCAAAATCTAAAATACCTTTGTTTGTTGGAATTGATGCCGAATGGGGATTAAGTATGCGTCTTGATTCTACGTATAGATACCCTTGGAATATGACTCTGGGAGCTATTCAAGACTTGAAACTGATTGAAAAAGTTGGTGAAAAAATGGGCAAAGAAAGTAAGCGTATGGGCGTTCACTTTAATTTTGCTCCAGTTTTAGATATTAATACAAATCCAAAAAATCCAATTATTGGGAACCGTTCTTTTGGTGAAAATAAAGTTAATGTTACCGAAAGAGCTATTGCTTTAATGACTGGAGTTCAAAATCAAGGTGTTTTTTCAACTGGAAAACATTTTCCTGGGCATGGAGACACCGCTACAGATTCTCATACAAGTTTACCTATTGTTACCTCATCTAGAGATCATCTTGATTTAATTGAGTTATATCCTTATAAACGAATGTTTGACGAAGGATTAGTTTCGGTAATGGTCGGACATTTAGACGTGCCAAGTCTGGAATTACGCCAAAACTATCCGTCATCACTTTCTTATAATGTAGTTACAAATCTTCTTCAAAGGGATATGGAATTTGAAGGATTGATTTTTACGGATGCCATGAATATGAAAGGCGTTAGTGGTTTTAAAGGAACTGATGATGTTAATTTAGATGCTTTTTTAGCAGGAAATGATATTTTGCTTTTTGTAGAAAATATTCCTTTGGCAGTTGAAAAAATTAGAAATGCCTATAAAAACAATATTGTTTCTGAAGAAAGACTTGCTCTTTCTGTCAAGAAAATTGTGCATTATAAATTTAAAGCGGGTTTAAATGCTTACAAACCTATTGAAGTTTCAAATTTGTATAATGATATAAACCCTTCTGAAAATGAAGCATTGCAATATCAATTATATGAAAATGCAATAACGGTTCTGAAAAATGAAAATCAAATTCTACCCATAAAAAAAATAGAGAATAACAAAATTGCTTACGTAAAACTTGGAGACGATAGCAACAGTTCTTTTATTTCTACTTTAAAAAAATATGCAGATGTTACTGAAGTTTCAGATGTATCTATTGATAGTTTAAATCTAAAGTTAAAAGGATTTGATACTGTAATTGTTGGATATCATAAATCAGATAATGTATGGCGCAACAATGATTTTACAGGTAAAGAATTAATCTGGTTGCAGGAAATAGCTAGAAATAATAACGTTATTCTGGATGTTTTTGCAAAACCATATTCGTTGTTGCCTTTTGCTAATTTTGATGGAATAGAAGGAATTATTGTTTCCTATCAAAATAATGCTATTTCTCAAGAAGTATCAGCAGAATTAATTTTTGGTGCTATTGAAGCTAAAGGAAAATTACCTGTATCAATAAACGATAATTTCAAAGTAAATGATGGATTATCTACAGAAAAAATAAATCGACTGGGTTTTACAGCACCAGAAAATGTTGGGATGGATCCAAAAATTTTGTCCAATATTGATGCAATTGTACAAAAAGCAATTTCAGAAAAAATGACACCTGGGGCTCAAGTACTTGTTGCAAGAAAAGGAAAAGTGATATATCAAAAATCGTTTGGTTATCAAACCTATGATGCTACTACTAAAATTAATAATTCAACAATATACGATGTAGCATCACTATCAAAAATTCTTTCGACTTTGCCTAATGTTATGCAACAATACGATAAGGGTTTAATTAATATGGAGACAACATTAGGAACAATGTTGCCTATTTTTAATAATTCTGATAAGCAAGATATTCATTTTAAAGAATTATTGTCCCATTATGCAGGGCTTGTTGCTTGGATACCTTTTTACAAAGCTACTTTGGACCATTCTTCAAAGCCATTGGATAAATATTATAGAAAAATAAAAGATGAACAGTTTTCTAAAAAAGTAGCCGATAGTCTTTTTATGCGAAATGATTACCATGATACAATTATGAAAATAATTGTAGAAAGTAAATTATCGCCTAAAAAAGAATATAAATACAGCGATTTTACGTTTATGATTCTGAAAGACTATTTGGAGAAAACAACAGGTAAAACACTGGATGTTTTAAGTTCTGAGAATTTTTATAAATCACTTGGAGCGAATAACACAACTTATAATCCATTACAAAAATTTAATAAAAACGATATACCTCCAACAGAAATTGACACTTATTTTCGTCATCAAATCATTCAAGGATATGTGCATGATATGGCAGCGGCAATGGAAGGTGGAGTAGCTGGACATGCAGGGATTTTTTCGAATGCGATGGATGTTGCTAAAATAATGCAAATGTATCTTCAAAAAGGGAACTACGGCAATTATCAGTATTTTTCAGAAAAAACATTTAATGATTTTAATACGTGCTATTTTTGTTCCGAAGGGAATAGAAGAGGGGTTGGTTTTGACAAACCTCAATTAGGTATTGACGGCCCAACGTGTGGTTGTGCTTCTATGACCAGTTTTGGTCATACTGGATTTACTGGAACAATGGCATGGGCAGACCCAGAAAGTGAAATAGTTTATGTATTTTTATCCAATAGAACATTTCCAAATGATGCCAAGAATATATTGTCTAAAGAAAATATTAGAGAAGATATTCAAAAGATAATTTACGAAGCTATAAAGAAATAGAAAAATCATATTTTAATAAAGCGTATCCAAATGATTACTAAAAAAATGTTTTTTAAAATATGCTCAATCCTTGTGATGCTTTTAAGCATGAACTATTCGAATGCTCAAAATTTTGATATCAACTTACTTAGGGATATCAATATTCATAGAAATAAATCATTGGATCACGCTTTTGAAACAATAACAAATACTGCGGTTCCTATTAGTATTGCAACTCCAGTATTAATTTATTCAGTTGGATTAATTAAAAAAGATTCATTGACAAAAAAGCAAGCTATTTATATTGGTGAAACATTTCTTGCTTCAGCTTTTGTGACTATAGCTTTAAAAGATATTATTAAGCGAAACAGACCTTATGTTACCTATCCAGAAATTGAACCTCATGCAGTTGAGGGTAGTTATTCGATGCCTTCGGGACATACATCTAGTGTTTTTGCTACAGCAACAGCATTAAGTATTGCATATCCTAAATGGTATATCATTGCTCCGTCATTTGCATGGGCAAGTGCAGTTGGTTATTCAAGAATGCATTTAGGTGTGCATTATCCTACGGATGTCTTTGTGGGAGCAATAATAGGTAGCGGCTCTGCTTACCTTACCCATAAGGCGAATAAATGGTTAAATAAGAGAAAGCATAATTAGTGACCTAATAAATAAGCTGTTGTAAAATTCAATTACTTTTTATTGGAATTTAAAATTTTTAGCTTCATTTTTTCTTACAATGCATTTCTATTTTCTGTAAATTCGTATTCTTAAAAAATTTAAATGAAAATAGCAATAGTTTGTTATCCTACCTTTGGAGGAAGTGGTGTTGTTGCCACTGAATTGGGACTTGAATTAGCTCGTAGGGGACACGAAATTCACTTTATCACCTATAGTCAACCCGTGCGTCTGGCATTGTTAAATCCTAATGTGCATTATCATGAAGTTAATGTGCCTGAATATCCTTTGTTTCATTATCAACCGTATGAACTTGCTTTGTCTAGTAAGTTAGTGGATATGGTTAAATTATATAAAATAGAATTACTTCATGTGCATTATGCAATTCCGCATGCTTATGCAGGTTATATGGCTAAACAAATGCTGAAAGATGAAGGAATTAATATTCCTATGATTACAACGCTCCATGGAACAGATATTACTCTGGTTGGAAATCATCCATTTTATAAGCCAGCAGTAACTTTTAGTATCAATAAATCAGATTTTGTGACTTCTGTTTCTCAAAGTTTAAAAGACGATACGCTAAAATTGTTCAAAATAAAAAATGAAATTCAAGTTATTCCTAATTTTATTGAATTAGATAAAGGAAATGAAGTTTCAAATACAACCTGTCATCGATCAGTAATGGCTAATGCCGAAGAACGAATAATAACTCACATCAGTAATTTCCGAAAAGTTAAAAGGATTCCAGATGTAATCAAGATATTTTATAATATCCAAAAAGAAATTCCGGCTAAATTAATGATGGTTGGTGATGGTCCTGAAAAGGAAAAAGCTGAATATTTATGTCAGGAATTGGGAATTTTAGATAAAGTGATTTTTTTTGGAAACAGTAATGAAATAGACAAAATTCTATGTCTGACAGATTTATTCTTGTTGCCCTCGGAAACAGAAAGTTTTGGTCTTGCAGCCCTTGAAGCTATGGCTTGTGGCGTTCCTGTAATTTCAAGTAATTCTGGAGGACTTCCCGAAGTTAATTTTGAGGGAATTTCAGGTTATTTAAGTGATGTAGGTCATACAGATGAAATGGCTATAAATGCTTTAAAAATTCTTAAAGATGATGCTGTTCTTGCTAAATTTAAAAAGAATGCTTTAGAGGTTGCCAAAAAATTTGACATCAAAAATATCTTACCTTTATATGAAGATTTATACCATAAAGCAATTAATAAATACCTATAATCAATAAATCATTTAAAATGAAAAAAGCACTTCTAGTAATACTAATCCCTTTTTTGGTTTCTTGTGGTGCTTCATCTTTAAAAAATGCCGAAAAACCATTATTTGAAGTTTTGACACAGCAAGCAGATGGAGGCGCAAGCATTCGTTTTTTTGAAATCTTAACAGAACCTAATGAGATTAAAATGTTAGAGAATGATGAGAGTTTAAAACATAAAATAAATCCGAATGATATTCAGAATTCTAATTTTATTGTTTTGAATATGGGAGAAAAACCATCAGGTGGATACCAAATAGGAATTGAAAGTGTAACGGAAACCGATAAAAATATAATTGTTACAATAAAAGAGA
The DNA here is from genome assembly GCF_003634825.1 of Flavobacterium sp. 123. Taxonomy (NCBI): domain Bacteria; kingdom Pseudomonadati; phylum Bacteroidota; class Flavobacteriia; order Flavobacteriales; family Flavobacteriaceae; genus Flavobacterium; species Flavobacterium sp. 123. The sequence goes on along the minus strand of NZ_RBXD01000001.1, from coordinate 24,781 downwards.
CTGTTCCTAAAACGGATAATATGAATTCACAATCATTTACAAATCCTTTTTGTGTAGTCAAAATAAACTCTAAAAAAGAAATTGTTATTAAATAAAAAAGGCGCCTTATTATAAGGCGCCTTATTTATTTCAGCTTTATCAAGGATTAGAATTGGTATCTAATTCCCAATGCTACGTCAGATCCGTAGTTGTTTGAATAATAACCGCTTCCTCCAAATTCAGGTCTAAAGTCTAAAGAAAGTAAAAGTGGTACTTCTTTAAAACCATATTCAATTCCGATATCACCCGCAGCAAATACAAAAGTTCCACTATCATTGATGCTATTGTTGCTCCAGCTTCCTAAACCACCACCAACACCAGCATACCAATTGAATCCTCCATCAATATTCCAAACCCATTGGTAAATACCAGTTAGTTTGAAAGCATCAACTTCTTTGCTGTTTCTCCAACCTAAATCTGCTTCAATACGATTATTGTCAGACAATGCTCTTTGATACGATATTTCTCCACCAAAACCATCATTGTCTCCTAAACGTAATCCTAGAGCATTTTTAGAAATTTCCTGAGCTTGTGTGGTAAATGCTAAACCAATTAGCATAATAGCCGATAAAATAATTTTTTTCATAAGAAAGTTTTATTGTTGATTTTATTATGTTCAATAAACGAGCCAACAATTGAATTATTGTAAAATAATGTAATTTTTTTTAAAAATTTTTAGAGGAGAGACCACAAATAGAGGAATGACTTTAAAAACTTTAAACCTTAAATTTTTAAACTTTAAACTAAAATGGTACTTTTGTTCAAAACTAATTATAATGGCAGGAAATAGCTACGGAACACTATTCAGAATAACTACTTTTGGAGAATCGCATGGAGAAGCTTTAGGCGGAATCATTGATGGTTGTCCTTCAGGAATTACTATAGATTTAGAGGCAATTCAATTTGAAATGTCAAGAAGAAAGCCAGGACAATCGGCTATAGTTACCCAACGAAAAGAACCAGATGATGTGCAATTTTTATCTGGAATCTTTGAAGGTAAAACAACCGGAACTCCTATTGGGTTTATAATTCCTAATACCAATCAAAAATCAGATGATTATTCCCATATAAAAGATAATTACAGACCAAGTCATGCTGATTATGTATATGATCAAAAATATGGCGTTCGTGATTACCGAGGTGGAGGACGTAGTTCAGCTCGTGAAACGGCAAGTAGAGTAGTAGCTGGTGCTGTTGCAAAACAAATGTTGCCAGAAATCAAAATCAATGCTTATGTTTCTTCGGTTGGTCCTATTTATTTAAATAAACCATACCAAGACTTAGATTTTTCAAAAACAGAAACAAATCCAGTTCGTTGCCCTGATGAAGAGTCTGCAGCTATTATGGAAGAATATATTCGGGATATCCGAAAACAAGGAGATACTGTTGGAGGAACTGTAACTTGCGTAATTCAGAATGTGCCTATAGGTTTAGGAGAACCTGTTTTCGACAAACTACATGCTGAGTTAGGAAAAGCGATGCTTTCTATAAATGCTGTAAAAGGATTTGAATTTGGAAGCGGTTTTTGTGGTTCTGAAATGAAAGGAAGTGAACACAATGATTTGTATAATGCAGATGGTACTACAAGAACAAACCTTTCAGGAGGTATTCAAGGAGGAATCAGTAACGGAATGGATATTTATTTCCGTGTAGCTTTCAAACCAGTAGCTACAATCATGCAAAAACAAGAATCATTAGATAATAAAGGAAATATTACTGAAATGACAGGTAAGGGACGCCATGATCCTTGCGTAGTTCCACGCGCGGTGCCTATTGTAGAAGCAATGGCAGCAATTGTTTTAGCAGATTTTTATCTAATAAACAAAACGTATAATTCTAATTTCTAAAATCCATTTTTATTAAGTACGGAATGTGTTATCGTTAATCCATTTTTGGTTAAAATACATTCCGTACTTCAATTAAAAATGCAAGATCCAAATCAAACTATGCAAGAAACTACCACAAAGAAGCCCTCATTTTTTTCAGGTTTAACAGGACAAATACTTATTGCAATGCTATTAGGTGCAGTATTAGGTATTGTTATTCACAATTCCATTTCTGCAGAAACTGCTCAAGCATTTAGTAGTAAAATTAAAATGTTAGCTACTGTTTTTATCCGATTGGTTCAAATGATTATTTCGCCATTGGTATTTACGACTTTAGTTGTAGGAATTGCTAAATTAGGGGATATAAAAGCAGTGGGAAGAATTGGAGGAAAAGCATTAGGATGGTTTTTTACAGCTTCATTTATTTCTTTATTGTTAGGGATGTTTTTTGTAAATGTTCTTGAACCTGGAGTTGGATTAAATTTATCAAATGTTGATTTAGCTTCTGCTTCTGAAGTTACAGCAAAAACACAAAGTTTATCTTTTGAAAATTTCATTGAGCATATTGTTCCCAAAAGTATTTTTGAAGCGATGGCAACAAATGAAATTTTGCAAATTGTTATTTTTTCTATTTTCTTTGGTTTAGCCGCAGCTTCTTTAGGTGATCATGTTAAGCCCGTAATTAATGCATTAGATAAGACATCACATATTGTTCTTAAAATGGTGAATTATGTGATGAAATTTGCTCCAATAGGTGTTTTTGGAGCTATTGCAGGTGTTTTTGCAGTAAGAGATTTCCAAGAATTAGCTATAACGTATTTCAAATTTTTTGGTTCTTTCTTAATTGGAATTTCATCACTTTGGGTTTTTTTGATACTTGTTGGATTTATTTTTCTAAAAAGCAGAATGACAATCTTACTCAAAAGGATTGTTGGACCATTAATCATTGCATTTGGTACTACAAGTAGTGAAGCTGTTTTTCCAAAACTTACCGAAGAATTGGAACGCTTTGGTGTAAAAGACAGAATTGTTTCTTTCATGTTGCCTTTAGGATATTCCTTTAATTTAGATGGTAGTATGATGTACATGACTTTTGCCAGTATTTTTATAGCACAAGCCTATGGAATTAATTTAGATTTAGGAACACAAATGACAATGCTTTTGGTTTTAATGCTTACCAGTAAAGGAATTGCTGGTGTGCCAAGAGCTAGTTTAGTTGTAGTAGCTGCTACATGCGGAATGTTTAAAATTCCAATTGAAGGAATTGCATTAATCCTACCTATAGATCATTTTTGCGATATGTTTAGAAGCGCAACTAATGTTTTAGGAAATGCTTTAGCTACATCTGTTGTCGGACAATGGGAAGCTGGTGACGAACATGAAACCGCTGAATAGTACAAAATAAATATCATATATAAAAAAAGAAGCCTCATTATGAGGCTTCTTTTTTTATATATGAATTTGTCGACTTTAATATTTTTAAAGATCTCAACGGTTTATTTAATAGCAATTTTTTTGGTTACTTTTTTCTTGCCATTTTCTTTTTTAGCAATATCAACATGAAGGATTCCATCTTTATAATTTGCTTCAATTTTGCTGTCATCTATATATTCAGGTAAAGAAAAAGATCTAGAGAAAGACTGGTAATTAAATTCTTTTCTAATGTAATTGTCTTTTTTTCTTGTTTCCTCTTTCTCTTCTTTTTTTTCAGAAGAAATCATAAGCATATTGTTATCAATTTCGACTTTAAAATCCTCTTTTTTTAATCCAGGAGCTGCTAATTCGATTTTAATTTTATCATCTGTTTCCTTTAAATTCACAGAAGGTAAATTACTTCCTAAAGACGAAAAGTTTTTATCAGACCAATCAAAAATGTCTTTAGAAAAAAAATCATCTAAAAGAGTGTTTACTGGAACTAACGGAAATAAGCCGTTTCTTTTAACTAATGTTTCCATACTATTTAAAATTAAATTGTTACTTATTTATAGCTACAAATTTAATCACAATAGAGACTTTGCAATGTTAATTTTAACACATTAATCGTTGAAAATGAATTAATTAACGACGATATACATGTCTAGAAACATTAGTTAATATAGATTTCTTACACTTGAATTGTTAAAAAAAAGAAGGATTAATACCAGCGTTTTTTGTTCTGTTTTGAAGCATCTGATTTTCTTGATTTATGTGCTCCACCACTTCTATTTGAATTTTTTTGTTTTACAGGAGCTCCAGTTGCTTCAGGACTACCAGAATGCCATGGATAAGGATGGTCAGAAATTGTTTTTACATCAACTTTTATTAGTTTTTGAATGTCTTTCCAGTACGGATGTTCGTCTTTACTACAAAAAGAAATTGCAATACCGCCATTACCTGCACGACCTGTTCTTCCTATACGGTGAACATAGGTTTCAGGAATGTTTGGCAAATCAAAGTTGATTACATAAGGAAGCTGGTCAATATCAATTCCACGAGCAGCAATATCAGTAGCGACTAATACACCAACTTCTTTGTTTTTAAATGCATCCAGAACACGTTGTCTCGCATTTTGAGATTTATCACCGTGTATAGCTTCTGCGGCAATATTGTTTTTGCGTAAAGCTTTTACAACATTATCGGCTCCGTGTTTTGTTCTTGAAAAAACCAATACATCCGATAAATTTTCATTTTTAATCAGATGGTATAATAAGTTTCTTTTTTCTGTTTTGTCAACAAAATAGATTCGTTGCTCAACATTTTCAGCAGTAGATGATACTGGAGAAACTTCTACTTTAGCAGGATCTTGCAGAAACATTTCGGCTAATTCTCTAATAGCAATTGGCATTGTAGCAGAGAATAATAAAGTTTGTCTGTTTTTTGGCGTAAGCTTTACAATTTTTTTGACATCATTGATAAATCCCATATCAAGCATTTGATCTGCTTCATCAAGAACTAAAGTATGTAAATGGTCAAAGTCTATAAAACCTTGTTTGTGTAAATCAAGTAATCTTCCTGGTGTAGCTACAAGGACATCAACTCCTTTTCGTAATGCATCAACCTGTGAGAGTTGCGAAACACCTCCAAAAATGGTTAATTGAGTTAAATTAGTATATTTTCCATAGGTGTCAAAACTTTGTCCTATCTGAACGGCTAATTCTCTCGTAGGAGTAACTATTAAGGCGCGAATTTGTTTGGCTTTTTTTGATGAGCCTACAATGCGATGTAATTGGTGTATTATTGGGATAGCAAAAGCAGCTGTTTTTCCAGTTCCAGTTTGAGCGCAACCTATTAAATCCCTACCGGCTAAAACTAATGGAATGGATTGTTCTTGAATAGGAGTAGGGCTTAAATAACCTTCTTCAAATACTGCTTTTTGTATACTTTTTGATAACGATAAATCTTCGAATAACATGTTTCTTTGTATTAAATATCTTGTAATAGGTACATAGATAGTTTTGCAAAGATAGTATTATTATTTTTGATGTTTTGAACGAACTACTTTCGCAAGGAAGCAGTAAATGCATTTTTAGAAAGAATCTGTAAGTTAGTTATTATTGGCTTTTATAAAATCGGTAACCAAATGACCGATTAATTTACCGATCAGGTGATTGTTTTTATCTTCGCCTAAATCAGGTGCGCCTTCACAAATATGAATATAAGCTGCATTTTTATTTTGGCCAAAAAACGAAACAAATTGTCGAAGTTCTTCAACCGAAAAACCGCTTAAAGTCATAGCACTACTAGCAATATTAGGAATAGCGTCTAAATCTATTTCAATTCCAAAAGGATCTGTACTCACAAATTCATTGGCATGAATCATTTCTTGATAAAATTCCTTTTCTTTTCGAATATTTACACTGTCGTAGGTGTTATATTGAACACGGTCTTCAATTTTTTTAATAATATCCAAGACACTTTTAGAGGTGTAGTTTTCGTGTAAACCGAATATAAAATACTTTTTAAGAAACCCTTCTTCGTATGCATAAGAAAATCCATTTCCGCTATGACGTCCTTCTAAAATTCTAAAATCAGAATGAGCATCAAAATTAATCGCGTTTATTGATTTCCCTTTGGCTAAAGCCGTACCTTTTATATTCCCATAAGAATTATTGTGTCCTCCTCCGATAATAATAGGTGTTTTGCCTAGTTTTACAATGTTGAAAATAATATGAGATACGTCTTTATCAATTTTTTCAACCAGTTGACTGAGCTTAGAGCGATCATCAATATCATTAAAATCTAAGTGTTTAACTTCTTTCATTTCATCGCAAACATTCAATTGTCCTAAAACAATTATTTGACTGCCTTTACAGAACCGATTGTGCTGAATATTAGCAATACTTTTTATAGCACTATCCCAAGCAGAAGCTGTCCCAGGTCTTCCATAATTTGCTCTTACGCCGATGTCTTCGGGAATACCAAACAAAACGTATTTAGCATCGCAAGTTTTTAGAAATTCTAAAGGAACTGCATCTTTGGGTACAGTAATCATTTTTTCCCCAAATTTGATTTCACCACTTCGGTGGTTTGTAATCTTAGCAAGATCATTTATCGTGAAAGGAACCAGTTTTTCCATAAAAAAAATTTCTCAAAAATAATATAATTGTGCTAACTTACGTTGTTAGCTTATATTTATTATTAAATTTGTGAAAAAAAATATTAAAAATGGAAAATCAAAAAAGTAATTCAAGTTTAAAAGCAGTAATTGCCGTGTTGGCAGTTTTATTAGTAGGGAGTCTAGTTTATATTTTTAAAATGTCATCTGATGTAGAAATCGTTCAAACTGAATTGAAAACTACAATGACCGAAAAAGAATCGGTTATGAAAGATTTACAAGAGTTAAAAGCAACTTATGATGCTGCAATTGCAGAAAACACAACTATGTCAGAAGAGCTTATTCAAGAAAGAGATAAAGTTGTAAAATTAATGGATGATTTGAATAAATCAAAAGGAGATGTTGCTTCTATGTCAAAATATAAAGCTCAGTTTCTTGCTTTACAAAGCAATATGAAAACCTTAATGGCTGAAAATGAAGGGTTGAAAAAACAAAATGTAACTTTAACTACGCAACGTGATAGTACAGTTGTTGTTTTAGGAGAATCAAAAAAATACAATGAAGTATTAGTTGGACAAAACCAAGAGTTGTCAAAAACAGTTGAAAAAGGTTCTAAATTAACTGTTTTAAATACTAAAACATCTGCTTACAAATTAAGAAGTTCAGGAAAACAAATCGAAACGGATAAAGCAAGTAGAGCTGATATCCTTAAAGTTAGCTTTACAATAGCTGAAAACCAAATTGCAAAATCAGGTGATAAAACGTATTTTGTTCAAGTAATTGATAGCAAAAGCAATGTTTTAGGAGATAAAAAAACAGAATCTTTTGGAGAAAAATCTTTGACTTATAGCTTTGCAACTACTGTAAAATATGAAAATAAAACAGTTAATGTTTCACAAGATTTACCAGGAAAAGATTTTGCTAAAGGAACTTATTTTATCAATGTATTTGATAAAGATGAGTTAGTTTCTAAAACTAGCTTTACTTTAAGATAGCTTTATGACAATATAGTGAATAAAAAAGAGGAACATTTGTTCCTCTTTTTTTTATATTAAAATCTCTCCTTCAATAAAAACAGAATCAATTAAATTACTGCCAAAAGCATAGGGTAATTGATAATAGGAAGGTATTGGTTTTGTTAGGATGATATTCGCTTTTTTACCAATGGTGATACTTCCGTGAGTTTCTGAAATTCCCATGGCGTATGCACCGTTAATTGTGGCAGCATTTATGGCTTCTTCAGGAGTCATTTTCATTTTGATGCAAGCTGTTGCTACTACAAAATTCATATTCCCAGAAGGAGTAGAGCCTGGATTATAATCAGATGCTAATGCTAAAGGAAGACCCGCAGCAATCATATCTCGTGCTGGCGTATACGGAATACTCAAGAAATAAGAACAAGAAGGTAAAGCCACAGGCATTGTTTCGGTGTTTTTTAAAGCTTGAATATCTTCTGTATTCATTATCTCTAAATGATCCACAGAAAGTGCTTTGTGTTTTACTCCAACTTGAATTCCTCCAATAGAATTAAACTGGTTGACATGAATTTTTGGTTTTAAACCAAAAGCAATACCAGCTTCCATAATTTGTTCTGTTTCAGAAACAGTAAAATAACCCGTTTCACAAAAGACATCGATAAAATTAGCCAATTTATTTTTGGCAATTTCAGGAAGCATTTGGTTAATGAGTATATCAATATATTCTTGACGGTTTGCTTTATATTCTAAAGGGAAAGCATGTGCGCCAAGAAAAGTTGCTTTTATAGTTATAGGGTAGTTTTGTGCTAATTGTTGAATTACGCGAAGCATTTTGAGCTCTCCGTCAACTGTTAGACCATATCCTGATTTTATTTCGACCGCTCCAGTTCCTAACTGCATGATTTCTTTCAATCTTGCTTTTGATTGGTTGTAGATTTCTTCTTCAGTAGAATCGTTGAGTTTTTTAGCTGAATTTAAGATTCCTCCACCACGATTGGCAATTTCTTCATAAGTCAACCCATTAATTCGATCTACAAATTCCTGCTCCCGATTGCCAGCATAAACAATATGAGTGTGACTGTCGCACCAAGTTGGTAAAACTATTTTTCCTGTTGCGTCAATCGTTTTATCCGAATTGATTTTTGGAAGATTTTCCATTGCTCCAAAATCAGCAATCAGATTATTTTCAATCACCAAATAAGCATTTTTAATACTAGGGAGAATACCCATTTCAGCACCAGAAACCTTAGAAACAGAAGTTTCACGTACTTGGAGTAATTCCTTGATGTTGATGATTAGTGTTGTCATTTAGTGTGAAAGTGTTATGATAAAAAAATACCGCAAATTCGCAAATTATCATTTGAATTTAGTTTTAAAATTTTAAAATTCGCGGTTTTTAAAATTACTCCGAAGAAACTGTTATTTCAAACATTTTATCCCAATTCTTACCAGTTACAAAAATGGTTTTGGTTTCTAGTCAATTCCGTTAATTAGAAAACATTATAAAAAAATTACCGCAAATTCGCAAATTATCATTTGAATTTAGTTTTAAAATTTGCGAATTTGCGGTTTTTAAAATTACTCCGAAACTGTTATTTCAAACATTTTATCCCAATTCTTACCAGTTACAAAAATGGTTTTGGTTTTTGGATTGTAAGCAATTCCGTTTAAAACTTCAGCGGTTTTATTTTTTACAAATTTTCTCAACCCTGACATGTCCAGAATACCTTCAACAGCTCCATTTGCAGGATTTACTACAGCAATAGCGTCTTTTTGCCAAACATTGGTATATATTTTTCCATTAATCCATTCTAGTTCATTGATAGATTTAATCTTAGAATCTCCAGAATACACATTGATGTAATCAATCATCTTTTGATTGCTAGGATCCATTTTCCAAATTTTTTCTGTGCCATCTGTTTGGTAAATGTATTTACCATCATTTGTCATTCCCCAACCTTCAATATCTTTCTCAAAAGTGAAGGTCTTTTCTAGTTTCAAGGTTTTTGCATTGTAAATAAAGCCTGTTTTTTCTTGCCAAGTTAATTGGTATAATTTTCCGTTTATAAAAGTGATTCCTTCTCCAAAATATTTAGCATCTAAATCAATTTGCTTGAAAATATTACCCGTTTTGTAATCGTATTTTCTAAAGTAAGAAGCGCCTTTTTGTCCGGTACTTTCGCATAATGTGTCCTTGTGAAACTCAAATCCTTCCGTAAATGAAGTGGTATCATGCGGAAAAGTATTGACAATAGTAAACTTTAATAATTTTGGCTGTACATTCGAAACCAATTCAATTCGCTGTGTAGCTTCTGAGTTCTCACCTTCAAAATAGACAACAGCTTTTAGGTTTTGGTAGCCTAGTTTTTGATCTTTTAAAGGAAATTTTAATTTATCCAATCCTTTTTTGGAACTAATTTTTTTATCATTTACGTAATAAACGATACTATCGATTTCTTTCGATTCTGGGTTTAAAATACCTAAATCTATTGTTTCCTGAGGTTGATATTGTTCTTTAAAAGAAGAAATATCAAAAGTAAAGAGACTATTTTCTTCTTTTTTTGTATCGTCACAATTGGCTAAAGTGATTCCTAATAAAATGATAAATAGGAAGTTATAATTTTTCATAGTTTTAAATTTGAAGCACCCAATATACAACCTTATTTTATAGGTGCAAAGCACTTGCAAAAATATAAAAAGGTTGTATATTTGCACCGGCAAGTCCTACACGACCAGCTCCTGCAGACTCCCCCAGGATGGGAACATAGCAAGGGTACGTGGTTGAGCGGTGCGATGTAGGTCGCTTGCCATTTTTTATTTAATACAAAAAGTAGTCTTCCTTCGGGAGGATTTTTTTATTTTTGGACTATTCTAACGGAAGTTGGGTTTCACTTTTTGTAGTTGTACAAGATGTTAAAAACCTTAAACCTTAAACAAAATAAATGAGTAAAGTAGTTTTAATTACAGGCGGTTCATCAGGAATAGGGAAGTCCATAGGAGAGTTTTTACATTACAAAGGCTATGTTGTTTACGGTACTAGTAGAAACCCAGAACAAATTTTAAATTCGGTTTTCCCATTGGTATCACTAGATGTTCGTGATGCAGATTCAATTCATACGGCTGTAGCCAAAGTGATAAAAATTTCTGGAAGATTAGATGTTGTAATTAATAATGCAGGTGTTGGAATAACAGGACCTTTGGAAGAAATTCCGATGCATGAAATTAAGAATAATTTTGAAACTAATTTCTTTGGGCCTATTGAAGTAATGAAAGCGGTATTGCCACAAATGCGTGCACAACAATCAGGTTTAATAATCAATATTACATCTATTGCTGCGTATATGGGTTTGCCATATAGAAGCGTTTACTCAGCCTCAAAAGGGGCTTTAGAGCTTATTACCGAAGGATTGCGAATGGAAGTAAAACCATTTGGAATTCACATTACTAATGTCGCTCCGGGGGATTTTGCTACTAATATTGCTTCAGGACGTTTTCATGCTCCTGTTATTAAAGGTTCAGCTTATGAAAGTCCGTATGGGAATACCTTAAAAACGATGGATGAACATGTGGATAGTGGCAGCAATCCGAATGAAATGGCAGAAGCTGTATATAAAATTATTCAAACAGCAGAACCAAAAATACATTATAAAGTGGGCGTTTTTATGCAAAAATTCTCTATTGTATTAAAGAGAATTTTACCAGATAAAGTGTACGAAAAAATGTTGATGAATCATTATAAGTTGTAATTTTGCGCCGAATTTGCGTGAGGGATTGAAGTGAAAATCCTTTTACTTTTCTTCAAAAAAGTAAAAGATTGTAACGTAAAGCCCGACCCTTGGGTCACACCCATATAATTAAGAACACAATTAAATATAGAAATAATATGAAATTTTTTATTGACACGGCTAATTTAGCTCAGATTAAAGAAGCACAAGCATTAGGCGTTTTGGATGGCGTTACTACAAATCCATCATTGATGGCTAAAGAAGGAATTACAGGAAAAAACAACATTTTGAAACATTATGTTGACATTTGCAACCTTGTGGATGGTGATGTAAGTGCTGAAGTTAATGCTTTGGACTTTGAAGGAATGATTAAAGAAGGAGAAGAGTTAGCTGATTTGCACGATCAAATCGTAGTGAAGTTGCCTATGACTAAAGAAGGTGTTATGGCTGCTAAATACTTTTCGGATAAAGGAATTAAAACAAATGTAACTTTAGTATTCTCAGCTGGACAAGCTTTATTAGCTGCTAAAGCGGGAGCTACTTACGTGTCTCCATTTATTGGTCGTCTTGATGATGTGTCTACAGATGGTTTAGCGCTTATTGAAGAGATTCGATTGATTTATGATAACTACGGTTACGAAACTCAAATTCTTGCTGCTTCAGTTCGTCACACAATGCATATTGTAAACTGTGCTAAAATTGGTGCTGATGTTATGACTGGGCCTTTATCAGCTATTTCAGGATTATTGAAACACCCTTTGACTGATATTGGATTGGCTCAATTTATTGCTGATTTCGAAAAAGGAAATAAATAAAATACTACAGTTTTTATTCTCTACAGATTTAAACTTTTTAATAAAAAAATCCCATCTAGATTAGATGGGATTTTTTATTTGGTTTGGTTAGTTTGTATGAATATTAGTGTCCTCCACCTAATTCAATTTCATCACCAATTCCTTGTTTTTGCAAAATTGCAATTACTTTCCAGCCATAGAATGCTATGAAACCGAAACATAAAACAGGAATAGCATATGAAGCATGAATTCCAATGATATCAGCAAGTTTTCCTTGTAATGGAGGGATAATACCACCACCTAAAATCATCATTACTAAGAATCCAGATCCTTGAGAAGTGTATTTTCCTAAACCAGCAATTGCTAATGAGAAAATACATGGCCACATGATACTTAAGAATAAACCACCACTCATAAAAGCAAAAATTGCAATTGTACCCGTTGTGAATAAACCTATTAACATAGCAATTAATCCCATTAATCCAAAAATCATTAAAGTTCTAGATGGGTGATCTTTTCCTAAAAAGAAACCTGCAATTTGGAACAAAATAACAAATGCATAAGCATATAATGGTGTTACATCTTGTCCAGAAATAGCATTAGCAGCTAATACGATTCCAAATGCTAAATAAGGAACAGCAATAAGTAAAATCTTTTTAAGTTGAGAAGAAGGGTTAAAAACTGAAATTGCACCAGCCCAACGTCCAATCATTAAACTTCCCCAGTACATAGACATATAAGGCGCTAAACCAGGACCTGTAATAGATCCGAAAGCGGTTGTTTTTAATAATTCTCCCAAGTTACTACCAATAGTTACTTCAACACCTACATAAGAGAATAAAGCTAGCATACCTAATACTAATTGAGGGTATTTCATTGCTCCCCAACCTTCAGCACTTTTTTGAGCTTTGAAGTTTGCGAAGAATAATCCAATAACAACAATTAATAAAGTAGAAATACTTAAACTTAATCCTAAATAATCTTTTTCTTTATTTTCTATAAAACGAGAAATGAATTCAGGATCTTCATAACGAGAAAATATGTAAGCAAATATTACCGCTAATATTATAGTTATTGTAATAAGCGTTTTCATTGCTTTGCTTGCTGTTTCAAAAGTTGAATCACTTTTTCCAGAAGGTAATTTTTTAGAAAAATGAAATAAAGCACCAGCTAATAAGAATAGTCCTCCAACAAATACATATAGAATTCTCATAGAATCTAATGAATTTTCTTTTTGAGCAAATTCTTCAATGCTAACTCCAGAAAACACGCCAAATAATGCGAAAGACACCACTATTGGTCCTATTGTTGTTCCTAATGAGTTGATTCCACCAGCAAGGTTTAATCTGCTTGAAGCGCTATGTGGTTCTCCTAAAGACGCTGCAAAAGGTTGCGCAGATGTTTGTTGTAATGAAAATCCTAATGCAACTATAAATAATGCACCAAGAATGAATAAATAGCTTCCTTGTGTAACGGCTAATATCATTAAAGCAGCTCCAAAAGTACTAATCAATAATCCATAGATAATTCCTTTTTTGAATCCCCATGCATTAAGAATATCATTTTTAGCTAAACTACTAAAAATGAATAATAGTAAAGCACCAATGTAGTAAGCACCATAAAATGCAAAATCAATAAGCTGACTTTGAAATTGATCTAAGCCAAATTTAGCTTTACAAAAAGGGATAAATACACCGTTAGATGCACCAATAAATCCCCAAAAGAAAAATACTGTAATTAGGGTATAAAGAGCCGAGTTATTCGACTTCGTTTGTTCTGAATTCATAATTTATTTTTTGGTTTTTAGGTTAATTATTTCAATTTTGCTGTAGACTGTAAATGTATTTGTTAAGTAAATTAAAAAAAAGTAAAATGTGATAATTTTTAGTAGAATTATGTAATCGTCACTATTTGTTTGAAAAATGTTTTATTTTTTAGCTGTTTTAAGTATTCAGGTAAAATATTAATACACTATTTAAATTTTAATATTTTTTCTTTAATTTATCCTTATCTAAATCAAGAAAAACAGACTTTATTTACTAGGGCTTTAATAGTTTTATTTTAAGCTCATTTGTACGTATAATTTTCTTAAAATAAAAAGTTAGTTTTTAGAATTATTTAGTTGCTAAAATTCAGGAGTACATTTTTAAAAAATATATATCTTTATAAATCAGTTTAAAAAAAATAAAATGAAAAATGCTTTAGAATCAAAGCGCGATATTAGCTATCAAAGCGCAGGTAAATTTGAAGAAACTAGATTTGAAAAAATTCATAATGAAATTTTTAAAAACTCAATCGAAGCATCCATAATTGTTGCTCAAGAAATTGCTCAATTAATTTTAAGCAAAAAAGCGGAGAATAAAATGTGCGTGCTAGGTTTAGCAACAGGTTCATCTCCAATAAAAGTGTATGATGAATTGGTTCGAATGCATAAAGAAGAAGGACTAAGTTTTAGTAATGTCATTACTTTTAATTTAGATGAATATTACCCAATGAATAAGGAGAACAATCAAAGTTATCACTATTTCATGCACCAGCATTTATTCAATCATATTGATATAAAACCAGAAAATATTAATATTCCAGATGGAACGGTTGCTCTTGAAAATTTAAATGAATATTGCAATAATTATGAAGCAAAGATTAAAAGTGTTGGAGGATTAGATTTTCAATTGTTAGGCATTGGTCGTACAGGTCACGTAGGTTTTAATGAGCCGGGTTCCCATATTAATTCGGGAACTCGAATTATTACATTGGATCATATTACTAAAGTTGACGCTTCGTCAGATTTTAATGGGATTGATAATGTTCCTAAAAGAGCCATTACTATGGGCGTTTCTACAATTCTTAGGTCAAAGAGAATTGTTTTGATGGCTTGGGGCCAAAATAAAGCCGATATTATAAAAAGAACAATTCAAGGTGATATCAGTTCAGAAGTGCCAGCTACTTTTTTGCAAAACCATACCAATACTACTTTTGTATTAGATCAACATGCTGCTTCAGAATTGACTAGATTTAAAACCCCATGGTTAGTTGGGGAATGCATTTGGACGCAAGAATTAAAAAGTAAAGCTATTGTTTGGCTTTGCCAAAAAACAAAACAATCCATTCTTAAATTAACAGATAGAGATTACAACAACAACGGTATGTCAGATCTTTTGGCACAAGAAGGTTCAGCATATGATTTGAATATTAATATGTTCAATGTGTTGCAGCATACCATAACAGGTTGGCCAGGAGGAAAACCTAATACGGATGATTCACATAGACCCGAAAGAGCAAATCCCGCTAAGAAAAGAGTAATACTTTTTAGTCCACATCCCGATGATGATGTGATATCTATGGGAGGCACTTTTTCAAAATTAATCAAACAAGGACATGATGTTCATGTAGTGTATCAGACTTCGGGGAATATTGCTGTTACAGATGATGAAGCTTTAAAATTTGCTGAGGTTTGTAATGATTTTGTTGGAGATGATTCTTCAAAAATAAATTTTAAAGCAGTTATTGACTTTTTAAATAATAAATCAGAGAACGAAGTGGATTCAGTTGAAGTTCGAAGATTGAAAGGATTGATAAGAAGAAGAGAGTCGTATGGTGCGACCAGATACATTGGTTTAAAAAATGAGAACATTCATTTTTTAGATATGCCTTTTTATGAAACGGGTCATGTAAAGAAAAAACCTATTGGCCCAGAAGATATTGAGATTGTAAAAGAAATTATATCGAGAATAAAACCACATCAGGTTTTTGCTGCAGGCGATTTAGCAGATCCGCATGGAACTCATGAAGTTTGTTTGAATGCAATATATGCCGCATTAGCCGCTTTAAAGTCTGAACCGTATATGAATGACTGTTGGCTGTGGTTGTATAGAGGCGCTTGGCACGAATGGGACATTCACGAAATTGATATGGCTGTGCCTTTAAGTCCAGATGAGGTTTTGTTAAAAAGAAACGCAATATTATACCACCAATCACAAAAGGATAGGGTTATGTTTCAAGGGAATGACTCTAGAGAATTTTGGGTAAGAGCCGAAGATAGAAACAAAAATACGGCAAAACTTTATGATGAATTAGGATTAGCAGAGTATGAAGCTATTGAAGCTTTTAAAAGGTTTCCATATTAGTCGGTTTAGGTTTAGTAAGCTTGGTAAGAAATTACCAAGCTTTTTTTTTGGGATATGCTTTAATTGTCAATTTTAGAATCAATAAAGAAGGATTTGTTTTTAAAGTGTTGCCTAATTTTGAACGTTTAGAAGTCGGTTTGTAAAAAGAATCCCAAAGCGAATTGTAGCAATAAAAAAAACTACTTACTAAATACCCAAGACTGAGCACTTTTAATTACTTTTGCAGCAAAATTAATAAATCCTATTCATGTTAACAGTTAATAATTTATCAGTTCAGTTTGGCAAACGAATTTTGTTTGACGAAGTAAATACAACCTTTACACACGGTAATATTTATGGAGTAATTGGAGCTAACGGTGCTGGAAAATCTACTTTTTTAAAAATAATTTCAGGGGATATGGATCCTACTTCAGGACATATTCATTTGGAACCAGGAAAACGTATGTCGGTTTTAAATCAAAACCACAATATGTTTGATGAGCATACCGTATTGGAAACCGTAATAATGGGAAACAAAAATTTGTATGCAATCAAAAAAGAAATGGATGAACTCTATTTAGACTATAATGATAAAAATGCAGATCGAATAGGGGAATTACAAGTTCAGTTTGAAGAAATGAACGGTTGGAATGCAGATTCTGATGCCGCTTCAATGCTTTCAAATCTTGGTATTTCAGAGGATAATCATTACACATTGATGGCGGATCTTGAGGGTAAAATAAAAGTACGTGTGCTTTTGGCGCAAGCCCTTTTTGGCAATCCTGATTTGCTGATTATGGATGAGCCTACAAATGATTTGGATTTTGAAACGATTGCTTGGTTAGAGAATTTCTTAGCTAATTATGAGAACACTGTAATTGTAGTTTCTCACGACAGACACTTTTTAGATTCTGTTTGTACACATATTTCAGATATTGATTTTGGAAAAATAAACCATTATTCTGGAAACTATACTTTTTGGTATGAATCAAGCCAATTAGCAGCTAAACAACGCGCACAACAAAACAAAAAAGCAGAAGAAAAGAAACAAGAATTAGAAGAATTTATTCGTCGTTTTTCTGCGAATGTGGCTAAATCAAAGCAAGCTACTTCTCGTAAAAAAATGATTTCTAAATTGAATATATCAGAAATTAAACCATCAAGCCGTCGTTATCCTGCTATTATTTTTGATCAGGATCGTGAAGCTGGAGATCAAATATTGAACGTTCAGGATTTAAGTGCTTCAATAGACGGTGAAGTTTTATTTAAAGGAGTTGATTTGAATATGGCAAAAGGAGATAAGATTGTTCTTTTCTCTAAAGATTCTCGTGCAACAACCGCTTTTTATGAAATTTTGAATGGAAATCAAAAAGCAGATTTAGGTACTTTTGATTGGGGTATTACAACTAATCAAGCGTATTTGCCAGTTGAGAATCATTCGTTTTTTGAAAATGATTTATCATTGGTAGATTGGTTGCGTCAATGGGCAAAAACAGAAGAGGAACGTGATGAGGTTTTTGTTAGAGGATTTCTTGGAAAAATGATTTTCTCTGGAGAAGAAGCTTTAAAAACGAGCCGTGTTTTATCTGGAGGTGAAAAAGTACGTTGTATGTTATCCAGAATGATGATGGAGCGTGCTAACATATTAATGCTTGATGAACCAACGAATCACCTTGACTTAGAGTCAATTACTGCTTTTAATAACTCCTTGAAAAACTTTAAAGGATCAGTTATTTTTACCACTCATGATCATGAGTTCGCTCAGACTGTAGGTAATCGTGTGGTGGAATTGACACCGAACGGAGCGATTGATCGTTACATGACATTTGATGAATATTTAGATGACGAGAAAGTACAAGAATTAAGAGTTAAAATGTATTCATAAGTTTTTGAAACACAAAAACTAAAATAAATAGCAAGCCTCAAATTTTTTATTTGGGGCTTTTTTTTGAATAAGTTTTATAAAAAAACGCATACTTTTGAAAGGCGCCTTTTAGTTAAAAATCACGACTGTTTTTAATATAAAAAGCACTTATAAATTAGGTTTCTTTAGAAAAAAAATAAAGGATTTTATTTTCTCATCATATAATTAATAAATCATAAATCGGAATTTGTATATTTGCACAACCAAACACTACACTTTATTATGAGTCAAAAAGTATTACTTACTGCAAAAGAAGTTACTATCATACTACATCGTTTGGCCTGCCAGTTGATTGAAAAGCACTTAGATTTTTCAGATACTATATTGGTTGGAATTCAGCCAAGAGGTGTTTATTTAGCAGAACGTTTAAAGAAAATTTTAGAAACAGAATATAATACGCCCAAAATTACTTTGGGATATTTAGATATTACCTTTTTCAGAGATGATTTTCGTAGAACCAATAAACCATTAGAAGCCAATAAAACAAATCTTGATTTCATTGTTGAAAATAAAAAAGTAATTTTCATAGATGATGTTTTGTTTACCGGAAGAAGTATTCGTTCCGCTTTGACTGCCATACAATCTTTTGGAAGACCATCTAGTATTGAACTATTGACTTTAATTGACAGACGTTTTAGTAGAGATTTACCTATTCAGCCCGATTATAGAGGTCGTCAGGTCGATGCTATAAATGGTGAAAAAGTTAAGGTTTGCTGGGAAGAACAAGATGGTGAGGATGGTGTTTTTTTAATTAATAATAATCAATAAAAGTAAAAATGAGCGAACTTAGCGTAAATCATTTATTAGGAATAAAATATATCAACAAGAAAGATATTGACCTTATTTTTGAAACAGCCGATCATTTTAAAGAAGTTATTAATAGACCCATCAAAAAAGTACCTTCATTACGAGATATTACGATTGCCAATATATTTTTTGAAAACAGTACCAGAACTAAACTTTCTTTTGAGTTAGCCCAAAAGAGATTATCCGCAGATGTGATAAGCTTTTCGGCTGCACAATCATCCGTTAAAAAAGGAGAAACGCTTATCGATACGGTAAATAATATTCTTTCGATGAAAGTTGACATGGTTGTTATGCGTCATGCAAATCCAGGAGCTGCTTATTTTTTATCAAAAAATGTAAAAGCCAGTATTGTAAATGCAGGAGATGGAGCTCATGAACATCCTACACAAGCGCTATTAGATAGTTATTCGATCAGAGAGAAATTAGGAGATGTAGCTGGAAAAAAAGTGGTAATTGTAGGTGATATTCTGCATTCAAGAGTCGCATTATCTAATATATATGCGCTGCAAATGCAAGGCGCAGAGGTAAAAGTTTGTGGGCCAAAAACCTTAATTCCCAAATATATTGAATCTCTAGGAGTTACTGTAGAACCAAATTTGCGAAAAGCACTAGAATGGTGTGATGTAGCAAATATGTTGCGTGTGCAAAATGAAAGAATGGATGTGAACTTTTTCCCTTCTACAAGAGAATATGCTCAGCAATACGGAGTTGACAAACAGCTTTTAGATTCTCTTGATAAAGAAATCGTGATAATGCATCCCGGACCTATCAATCGTGGGGTTGAAATTACTAGCGATGTGGCAGATTCTCAGCAATCTGTAATTCTGAATCAAGTAGAAAATGGAGTTGCAATACGAATGGCTGTAATTTATCTTTTAGCTTCAAAAATTCAATAATTTTACAGAAAACACAGTAGCTTAGCTAGTTAGTAACCTTCTGCAATGTAGCAGTCTCTGAAACTAAAAAAAATGAAAGTAGATCAAAAAGGGCACACGATAACAATTAAAGACACACAAGGTGACTTTAATTCTTTTTTTGCAAAAGTAAACCAGCAGTTTAAATCATACGAGAAACACAATGTTATTATAGATTTATTGCATTGTACTGCGTTGACTGTTGATGAAATAAAATTGTTTTTGCCGCTATCCAAGCAACAAAAAAAAGCAAAAAAATCTTTTATTGTAGTTGCCTCTGATTTTGATTATAATGCAGTTCCTGCAAAACTTGCAGTTGTTCCTTCTTTACTAGAGGCACACGATATCATTGAAATGGAAGAAATAGAAAGAGATTTAGGGTTTTAGTTGCTGGAACTTAGTATTTGAATTTTAGTTAACAGCAATCAATTTGCTAAATCAATAAATAACCGAATAAACTTTAATTTGAAACTTACCATTCTTGGTTGCTATGCTGCAACTCCTCGAACCTTTACGAATCCAACGTCTCAGTTATTGGAAATAAGAAACAGACTTTTTTTAATCGATTGTGGCGAAGGAACGCAAGTACAATTGCGTAAAAACAAAATTAGGTTTTCAAAAATCAATCATATTTTCATTTCCCATTTGCATGGAGATCATTTTTTTGGACTGATTGGTTTAATTTCTACTTTTACATTACTTAATAGAGTAACAGATTTACACCTATACGGCCCAAAAGGAATAAAAGAAATCATAAAACTTCAATTGCGTTTGTCAAATTCATGGACTAATTACAATTTGTTTTTTCATGAATTAGAATCGGATGGGAGCGAAGTAATTTATGAAGATGAAAAGGTTTTAGTCAAAACAATACCTTTAAAACATAGAATTTATACAAATGGTTTTTTGTTCCAAGAAAAAATAGGAGAGCGAAAACTAAATGTAGATGCAGTTCAGAATTACGAAATAGATAGTTGTTATTATCAAAATATAAAAAACGGGAAAGACATTACTCTAGAAGATGGTAGAATTATTAAAAATGGGGAGTTAACTTTTGATCCCCTTCCTGCCAAGAGCTATGCATTTTGTTCTGATACGGTTTATAACGAAGCAATTGTTCCCATAATTGAAAATGTAGATATTTTATATCACGAATCAACGTTCTTACAATCAGAAGAAACTTTGGCTCAAAAAACATTGCATTCTACAGCACAGGACGCCGCTAAAATTGCTTTGAAGGCAAACGTAAAACAACTTGTTTTAGGGCATTATTCTACTAGATATGACGGATTAAGTCAATTCAAAGAAGAAGCTTCGCAAATTTTCCCTAATGTACTTCTGGCTGATGATGGCGCATCATTTGATTTTTAATTTGAAAGATATATTATAAACAATACTATTGGACTAAGGTATAATAGGTTGAAATACTAGTGAACATGAAAGATTTAAGTAATTATAGAAAATCATATAATAAAAGTGAATTATTAGAATCCAATATTCCAGAGGATCCTATTAATCTTTTTAATAGATGGTTTCATGAAGTAGAAGATTTTGGTGGAAATGAAGAGGTTAATGCTATGACTGTTGCTACAATAGGAGTAGATGGTTTCCCAAAATCAAGAGTTGTCTTATTAAAGAAATTTAATGAGGAAGGATTTATTTTCTATACTAATTACAATTCAGAAAAGGGAAGGGCTATAGAAAACAATCCTAATATATGTCTATCGTTTTTTTGGTCAAGTATGGAACGCCAAGTAATAATAAAAGGTATCGCTCAAAAAACTTCTGAAAACATATCAGATGGTTATTTTGATTCTAGACCAACAGGGAGTAAGTTAGGCGCAATAGTATCTAATCAGAGCGAAGTAGTACCTTCACGAGATTTTTTGGAAGAAAACTTAAAACAATTAGAAAATGATTATGAAGGGATTGTAATTCCAAGACCTAAACATTGGGGAGGATATCTAGTTGTTCCGTTTGAAGTCGAATTTTGGCAAGGAAGACCAAATCGATTGCATGATAGAATACGGTATACGAGTCAAGAAGATTATTCTTGGAAGATAGACAGATTATCTCCTTAATGTAAGATAAATACATTGTTTTATATAAAAAACACGCATTTCGTCGATTTTATTGTGACTTAGTCGATTTTATTACTACATTTGAATATCAATTTCAAACAAGGTTTTTGTTTTGAAATATTTTTGAAGTTTTTGCCCCACATCTACTTTAAATTTAACAATTATGAACCATTATTACTTCAAAAGTAATAATGGTTTTTTTTGCACCATAATTTATTAAAGTGTAATCATATTTTTTTTTATTCATTTAATAACCAGATGCTTAATGTGTAACATCATTAAAGTAATAGTGGTTTATGATTTTCAATTCTACTTCGATTACATAAACTTTATTTAGGGATTAAAGAATTGGGTAATAGATTAAAAACTAAAGATTTAATTTTTGCTAAATAGCGGATTTAAAATTGATTAAAAAGTTAGGAAATATCTTATGTAAATACAAAAAAGATGTAGTTTGTCGATTTTATTGTGTATTTTAACGATATTTGATGTAGATTTGTACCATAATAAAGGAACAAAAATTAACACTGAATACCAACATTTAAATTACCTAGTCATGAAATCAATAATTATCCGTTCGTTAATGCTAATAGCAATTATGTACTCCGTTAATTCTTGTTCACCAGATTCAGCAGATTCAACAGACGTAAGTTCAACAACTTCATCTTCTTCATTAGTTAAATATTCATATAGTGCTACTGAATTAGAAACTATGCAATTGATAAATACTTATAGAGTAAGTATTGGATTAAATGCATTAGAAAAAAATGATTACGTATCTTATAAATGTGAAGCTCATGATACTTATATGATTACTAATAATGTAGTAAGCCACGATGATTTTGTAGCAAGATCAGAAGACATCATGAAAAAAGTAGGAGCAAAAACAGTAGCAGAAAATATAGCTTATAATTTTGCAACTCCACAAGCAGCATTAAATGCATGGTTAAATAGTCCAGGACATAAAGAAAATATCGAAGGTGATTTTACACACTTTGGAATAGCAGTAAGAGAGAACCCAACTACTGGAAAAAAATACTATACCAACATCTTCATAAAAATGTAAATAAGTTTGGTTTAAATATTCAAAAGGCTATCTGAAAAGATAGCCTTTTTTTATTGGAAGGATTGAATGCTAGTGATTTATGTAAAAATTAGTTTTAGCAATAACTAGATGATGTAAAGTTTTATTTAGGGATTAAAGAATTAGGTAATAGATTAAAAACTAAAGATTTAATTTTTGCTAAATAGCGGATTTAAAATTGATTAAAAAGTTAGGAAATATCGCATGTAAATATAAAAAAGATGTAGTTCATCGATTTTATTGTGTACTTTAACGATATTTGATGTAGATTTGTACCATAATAAAGGAACAAAAATTAACACTGAATACCAACATTTAAATTACCTAGTCATGAAATCAATAATTATCCGTTCGTTAATGCTAATAGCAATTATGTACTCCGTTAATTCTTGTTCACCAGATTCAGCAGATTCAACAGACGTAAGTTCAACAACTTCATCTTCTTCATTAGTTAAATATTCATACAGTGCTACTGAATTAGAAACTATGCAATTGATAAATACTTATAGAGTAAGTATTGGATTAAATGCATTAGAAAAAAATGATTACGTATCTTATAAATGTGAAGCTCATGATACTTATATGATTACTAATAATGTAGTAAGCCACGATGATTTTGTAGCAAGATCAGAAGACATCATGAAAAAAGTAGGAGCAAAAACAGTAGCAGAAAATATAGCTTATAATTTTGCAACTCCACAAGCAGCATTAAATGCATGGTTAAATAGTCCAGGACATAAAGAAAATATCGAAGGTGATTTTACACATTTTGGAATAGCAGTAAGAGAGAACCCAACTACTGGAAAAAAATACTATACCAACATCTTCATAAAAATGTAAATAAGTTTGGTTTAAATATTCAAAAGGCTATCTGAAAAGATAGCCTTTTTTTATTGGAAGGATTGTATTTTCGGTTAGTTTGAAAATGTAAAACGGATTCAATTGTTATTGATAATTGAGCCTTTTTTTTGGTCTAAATTATAAGTATGTGTATTTATAAAACTTTAATAAAAAGATGCTTTAAACCTTTCTAAACACTTTAAAAAAACAATATTAGCGGTTGTTTTCGGATCCAGTTTAAAAAAATTTTTATAATACGGTTTTATCACAGATTATTTATTTAGTTTAATTTGTAATACTATAAACGGCTATTGCTCCTAATTCTACATTATAAAAAAAGCAGCTAATGGGTTTTATATCATTAGCTGCTTTAGTTTTTATATATAAGTGAATCTTACAAACCTGTAATTATAAATTCACTACGTCTGTTAAGTTGGTGTTCTTCTTCAGAACATTTCACACCATCCGCACATTGATTTACTAACTGTGTTTCGCCATATCCTCTTCCTGTTAATCTACTAGGGTCAACACCATTTTTAATTAACCAATTGATCGTTGATTTAGCTCTTTTTTCGGATAAAATTTCGTTGTATTTAAATGTTTGTCTGCTATCAGTATGTGATCTGATATCAAGTTTCATAGTTGGATTTTGACTAAGAACATCTAATATTTTTTCTAAATCAAAAGCGGCTTCTCTACGGATGTCGTATTTGTCTAGATCAAAATAAATCATTTTAATACCAAAACATTTTCCTAAATCATCGCCAATAGCTACTTTACAAGTTGATTTTTCTAGGGCAATAGGTAAATGTGTTTTCCCTCTTTTGTCGTCAACAGTAACTTTTTGTTCTTTGGTAGTATATTCTATTTTTTCAGCTCTTACATTATATGTTTTTCCGCATTCAACGTTAAAAGAATAATTTCCTTTTTCATCAGAATTGGTTACACTAACCAGATTAAATCTGCTGTCGAACAAACTTACTTTTGCATCAGGCAATAAAGCTGAGGTTTCAAGATCAGTAATTTCTCCATATAATTCTTGTTCACAAAGAAGTCTTTTAGTTTCTAAGAATTTATAAATGTCATCATAACCTTGTCCGCCGTCTCTGTTAGAAGTAAAAAAACCTCTT